>NZ_NPBR01000020.1:0-235855 GCF_002276415.1 Paenibacillus sp. 7523-1
GCTGGCTGCACACCTCGCGAAGCCGCATCGCAAGCGTGATGCGGGCTTCGCCAGCAAGGGCGCCAGTTCCCTTCTCGCGGAACTGGAACAGCGTGATGCCGCCGGCGATGGCTTGGCGCAGCACATCCACAGGGTCCAGCGTTGTATTCACGCTGCCCATCACCAGGTACACCTGCATGGCCTGGCGTACCGCCTCTGCATCCCATCTGCGCATCATTGCTCACCCCGCTGTCTGCGCTGATACGCAAAATGATTCGTTGGCCCGTGTCCGGCCCCAATCCCCAGTTCATCCTCAATGGCTGCTTGAATGAATGCTCGCGCAGTAGTTACGGCAGCCAGGACAGACGAGCCCTTGGCCAGTTCGGCCGTAATGGCGGCAGAGTACGTACATCCGGTCCCATGGGTGTGGCGTGTCACAATGCGTACGTTCTCCAGATAGTGAAAGGACGTGCCGTCATAGAGCACATCAACAATCATCCCGTTACCTTCAGCATGTCCGCCTTTGACCAGAGCATACGCAGAGCCCATGTGCACGATTCGTCTGGCGGCTTCTTCGCGATCCGCCAGATTGCGGATGGTCATTCCGGTGATCAGTTCGGCTTCCGGAATATTCGGCGTTGTGATTAATGCATGTGGAAGCAGATCCGTGATCAGGGCGTGCACCGCCTCCTGCTGAAGCAACGGGGCACCACCTTTCGCTACCATGACCGGATCAATGACCAGATTGGTCCAGCCGAATTGCCGCCATTTCTCGGAAACCATCCGAATGGTTTCTGCACTGAAGAGCATGCCTGTTTTTACCGCTCCGGGCTGGAAATCTTCACCTGTGGAATCGAGCTGCTGGGCAATACCTTCCAAAGGAACCGGATAGACTCCCTGAACGCCTAGTGTATTCTGTGCGGTAACGGCTGTAATGACAGACAAGCCGTAAGCGCCCAGCTCCTGAAAGGTTTTCAGATCCGCCTGAATGCCGGCCCCGCCGCCATTATCCGACCCGGCAATCGTAAGTGCCTGCGCCATACTCATTGGGTATCACCACCAAGCTGTCGAATCCGAGCCTGCTGAGCGACCCCGTCCGGAGTTACCAGCGCAAGCTGGTTTAACAGCTCGATCTGGAAACTGCCTGGCCCGAGATGGGCTGTGCGCGCTGCCGCGATCTCGGCTGCAACGCCATAGAAGGCAAGTGCTTCAACAACACTGCTTAGCAATTCTTCTCCTGAAGGTGCAATCGCAGCAAAGGCACCTATGATGGAGCTAAGCAAACATCCTGCACCAGTGACCTGGGTGAGCAGGGCATGTCCATTTTGCGTCAGGAACGTGGTCTGCCCATCCGTAATGATATCCTCGCGTCCAGTGATAACGACAATGCAGCCGAGCTTCTGCGCTGCCCGCTCGGCGATCCCGGTGCGGTCACCTTCGCCTTGGCCTGCATCGACACCCTTGATGCTCCAGTTCTCGCCTATGACATTGGCGACTTCCGCCACATTACCGCGCAGTACGGTAAGTCGAAGCTCGCGCACGAGCATCTGAACCGTATCCGTGCGATAGGCCGTAGCGCCAGCTCCCACCGGGTCAAGTACAACTGGCACATGATGGGCATTGGCTGATTGTCCGGCGAGGCGTATGGCCTGGACAACCTGGTCATCGAGTGTGCCAATATTGAGCACGACCGCTCCGGCTATTTTAGCAACATCGGCTACCTCTTCATGCGCGTAGGCCATGAAGGGAGAGGCGCCAAGTGCGAGCAGACCGTTGGCCGTAAAGGGAGCAACCACGAGGTTGGTGATATTGTGAACCAGTGGATTTTGAGTACGAACACGTGCTAGATATGACATTTGAAATTCCCTCCTGATAAGCCAATATTTTTTAGCAGCAACTGTACTTTTTATTTATCCTGCAAGTTGATAAACGCATCCACGGCCTGTACCGAATCCGGAATCAATTCACGTTGTACCAACCACATCCGCACGTTTTCCCAGGAGGAAGACTCCTGCCAGCCGAACGGGATACCTTCTTCAGTCATGAGCGGAAGCAGAATGTCCAGGCTCTTTGTTTCAATTTCCCGATCCAGCGGGGACGTCTCATTTTCGTGTGTGAGCAGGATGTTCAACGCTTCATCGGGATGCTCGGTCACATAGTTCTGACCTTCCTGGATCGCTTTGACGAAGCGGGTGAGCTGATCCTTCTTCGCCTCAATTCCCTCGTCGCTTGCCGTGAGAACGAGTTCGTAATAATCCGGCACGCCGTAATCGACGGGGTTAATTGACTTAACGGGATGACCTTCTTTCTCGAGAATCAACTGTTCATGATTGATAAAACCACCCATGATCGCATCGGCCTGACCGGAGGCCAGTGAAGGGATCAGATCGAAACCGACATCCACCAAATTCATGCGATCCGGATCACCGCCATCCTGACTAATCATCGTACGCACCATGGCTTCATATAGGGGAACGGAGGAATACCCTACCGTCAGTCCTTCAAGATCCTTGGGTGAGTTCACCCTCCCGTCCGTTTCTGTCAGCAGATGAACGAGTGGATGCCGAACGACAGCGGCAATGGATCGTACGGGGATGCCTTCTCCACGGGCTAGCAGAATTTGCGGCTGATAGCTCAGCGCCAGATCGACTTTGCCAGCGGCTACAAGTTTGAGCGCATCATTCGTATCGGCAGGCATCTGAATGTCCACATCGAGCCCTTGGTCTGCGAAGTATCCCTTTTCCTGAGCTGCGTATATAAAGGAATGGACTGCGTTCGGATACCAGTCAAGCATGATGGACAATGAATCATGGTCACCAGACGATGATCCGGTTGCTGTTGAATCTGTGCTCTGTACCTGGGGATCGGAATCGGACGATGATGGGTTCGCACCCGTATTGCCACAACCGCTGACGATCAGCAATAAACAGATGAGGGCAGGAAGCAGGATATGAATGAGTTTCTTTTTTCTCATGGATAAATGGGCCTCGTTTCGTTCATTTTTGTTTGGTTCCAATCGCTGATATGTTTCAAAGAGATCTACAGGAAGGAGCACGTGTTATCTCATTGCGATTGCCTTTTCATCGACTTTCCTCTGCCTGCATGGTCTGCATTCCGTTTCAATCCGAGGGTTCGCTCCAGCCAGGCTATATACACGAACAGTCCGATGCCCAGCAAGGATAACAGCAGAATGGAGGCAAACATGGCATCGGTATTCATGCTGCTGGACATTCTGCGGCTGAAATAACCAAGACCTTTGCTGCCTCCGAGCCATTCGCCAATGGTTGCGCCGACCACGCAGTACACCACCGACATCTTCAATCCTGAAAAGAAAGAGGGCAGCGCAAGAGGTACCTGAAGCTTGCGAAACAGATCCCACTTGCTTGCTCCCATGGTCATCAGCAGTTCGCGCTGTTCCGGGTCGCCTTGACGGAGACCATCATAGGTGCTGACCACAATCGGGAAGAATGCGATCAGAAATACCACAGCAACTTTGCTCCAGAGTGTGTAGCCAAACCACAGAATGAATACAGGAGACAGGGCAATCAGTGGAATGGTCTGGCTGATTACGATGAAAGGATACAGCGCCTTTTCAATCGAAGGGCTGAGGTGCATGCCCGCTGCCAGAGCGCTTCCGGCCACGATGGACAAGCCGAAGCCAACTGCTACCTCCATCAATGTGGCAGGTAGATGGGTTCCGAGGAGCAGACGCCGATGCTCAACTAGAGAACTTACTATCGATGTAGGTGCAGGGATAATGAAAGAAGGAACCCAGCCTAATCGAACGATGCATTCCCAGCTGGCAAGCATCAGGAGGAGAAGCGCAGCGAACAGGCCATAGCGGGCAAACCATCTGCTGACGTTAAAGCTTCGCATGTAATTGTTCCTCCAACCGTTGTCGCATCCGTATAAGATCCGGATCGTAGACCATGCCCGAATGTCTCGGACGGGGCAGAGGTACCGTCATGTCCAGCAGCTGCCGACCGCCAGGAGTGAGAAGGATAATCCGGTCACTTAATAACAGGGCTTCTTCGATATCATGCGTGATAAACAGTACCGTTTGGCGGAGGCTTTCCCACAATTCAAGCAGCCAGCGATGCATCTCCCGCTTGGTCATGGCATCGAGCGCGCCGAAGGGCTCGTCCAGCAGCATCAGCTGTCCTCCCGTCAGCAAGGTACGCAGCAGGGCGACCCGCTGCTTCATGCCGCCGGACAGTTCGTCCGGGTAGGCATGCTCATAGCCGGATAAGCCGAATCTGTCGAGTCCGGCCATAATGTCAGCTCGCAGCTTCACCTTGTCCTGCTTCCTCGGGGCAAGCTCCGAGGGAAGCAGACAGTTCTCCATAACCGTCCGCCAGGATAACAGCAAATCCTTCTGCGGCATGTAGGCAACCCGCCCGAGTCGCTGTCCTGGCGGCACCCCAGCAATTTCGATCGTGCCATCTGTGGGTTCAAGCAAGCCTGCCAGCAGCTTGAAGAGTGTACTCTTGCCCGACCCGCTGGAGCCGATCAGCGAGACGAATTCTCCCTTTTTTACACACATCGACACATTGGAGAGCACGGGGGAATGTCTCTGATCCGGAAAAGTGAAGGTCATGTTGTTAATCTGTACATCGTTGCTCATCTGGTTCCTTGACCCCCTTGGAATAAAAACTGCCTGAACGGAAATGCACGTTGTTTGCGATCTGTTGTAAGTAAACGCGAAAAAGCCCGCCCATTTCCGGAGAAATGAGTGGGCTTGTTAAGTTCAACCGACATTCATGTACATATGAATATGAAGAAAATCCGTTAACTGAAAGTCCGCTCCACTTCCCTCCGCTGGTATGATCCAGATCAGGTTCAAAGGGTCCGAATACATTCATTCGTCTCAGCCGCAAGGCTCCCCTAGTGCAATCGTTCAAAATATGCAGTTGTGTACACAGCATATATCACGTGCCCGCGAGATGTAAAGAGGGCTTAGTGACAAAAGTTAAACGTTAAACCCATTCGCGGATTTACCTTGGCTTCCTAACCCGATATAATGGTGATGGCACATATGGGCCGGATTACAAATGAGGGTGGGACTGTTCTCCCTCCTAAGCAGAATGGGGACCCCGAGTTGAAAACGTTCAAGAAAGTATATATTGAAATTACAAGCATATGTAACCTGGCATGCAGCTTCTGTCCGCAGACCAAGCGTGCCAAAGGATTCATTGACCCTGAAGTCTTCAACAATATATTGGATCAGATTAAGCCACATACCAAACACATTTATTTGCATGTCAAAGGGGAACCGTTACTTCACCCCAAAATTGATTTGTTACTGGATTCCGCACACGAGAAGGGATTCAAGGTAAACATAACAACGAACGGAACATTGCTGCCCAAGACCCAGCATAAGCTGCTTGGCAAACCGGCGTTGCGACAAATGAACTTCTCGCTGCACAGCTTCGACGGGCACGAGGGATCGACGGACCGTGAGGGTTACCTCAGCAACATTCTATCTTTTGCCCGGGAAGCTGTGAAACATAATGTGATCATCTCGTTCCGGCTCTGGAATCTGACGCAGGATAACTTCACGAATGCCCAGATGAATCGGAACCGGGAAACACTGGAGGTACTGGAGCGCGAGTTCAATCTGGATTTCCGCATTGAGGAAAAGGTGGTTCCAGGCAGCGGCGTCAAAATTGCGCCGAATGTCTATCTCAATCAGGACCACGAGTTCCAATGGCCAAGTCTGGATGCACCAGAGGATGATGGCAAAGGTTTCTGCCACGCGCTGCGCAGTCAGGCGGCCGTACTGGTGGATGGAACGGTTGTTCCGTGCTGCCTCGATGGCGAAGGTGTCATTAATCTCGGTAACGTCCATGAGAAGTCATTCTCGGAGATTGTCGAAGGTGAGCGGGCGAACAATCTGGTTTATGGTTTTTCCAAGCGGGAAGCCGTGGAAGAACTATGCCGGAAGTGCGGATATCGTCAGCGGTTCGGAGCCTAGTCAAATAAAAATGTGTTTAGAGCGTGCCATTCGAATCTTTATTTCGGGTGGTGCGCTTTTCTATTTTTATTGCAGAATAGTTTAGATGATAAAAATTGAAATCAATCCAGGATAAAAACTTTTTTGTAAAATCATAGTTTAATAAACTTGTTTTTATGAGTTTACATGGTATTATTATCCTATTGATCAGGAGGTGATATAGTTCCTAAGATTCATATGTTGTTATTCTTTTTTACTAGAAGTCTATTGAGGAGTGTGTTTTAGTTTTGAATTCAAAATGGAAAAAGTTTAATCGCAAACTATCATTAATGCTTTCTACGTCGCTGGTTGTCTCCATGTTATCTCTTAATTTATCCGTATCGGCAGAAGTAGCTACTTCTAAGAATTCTTTTACTGATATTGATCATTCGTATGCCAAAACTGAAATAACCAAATTGGTGGAACAAGGAATACTTACAGGTTTTTCTGATGGGACCTTTAAGCCTTCTGATTCCGTAACAAGAGCTCAACTGGCAAAAATCATGGTTGGTGCGCTTCATTTAAATCCGGATACTGCTGAGGCAAGCCAATTCAAGGATGTTAAGGAAGATCAGTGGTATGCCGGGTATGTAGGCGCACTTGTCAAATCTGGTATTGCTCAAGGTACTTCGAAAGATAGCTTTTCACCTAATAAGAACGTAACAAGAGAAGAATTAGCTGTATTTTTCGTTAGAGCTTTTGGTTGGAAACAGCAAAACGTACCGAATCCGTCATCCAAACCTCAACTTTTTGATTTGGATCAAGTATCGAATTGGGCAAAAGATTCTGTGTCACTGGCCTACCAATCTGGTTTCATCAAAGGATTAGTTCAAAAAGATGGAACAGTAAAATTTAATCCTTCGGGAATTGCAGATCGCCAAGCATTAGCGAGACTTGCATATGAGTTTGTAATGAATAAATCTACATATGATAGTTACATGACTCCTGCCAAGACAGGGGATGAAACTGAAGATTCTAATGAAGCCAAACCGGAAACGACAAAACCTTCTGAAGGTAGTAGTAAAGGAAGTAGTGGTAGCAGTTCCGGAGATAAAGGGAACGGTAGTAACAATGGTGGAAATAATGGAGGCGGGGAACAAGCTCCTAGTAAAAACCTTACCGCTCCAGGTGAATATACGCTTGGGGATGTAACTGGAAATGTAACTATTAGCTCGCAAGGTGTCACTCTAAAAAACACCAAAATAAATGGTAATTTGAAAATACTTGAGTCCGTAGAAAACGGTGACGTGACTCTTGATAATGTTAATGTTACGGGAACCACTGAGATTTATGGCGGAGGACCTAACAGTATTCATGCGGTGAACTCCGTTCTAGCAACAGTGATCGTTGACAAAGCTGATGGCAGTATCCGTCTGGTCCTTGAAGGTGGAAGTGATGTTCAGCAGATTGAAATTAGATCTGGTGCGATTGTACAGAATGTTTCCACGGGTCAGGTTGGACCAATCGATATTGCTGAGTCGGTTCCGCATAATGCTTCGGTAGCTCTGAGCGGCAGTTTCGACTCCGTAATGGTTCATGCGGAGCAAATTTCAGTGGAATTCGGAGATAACTCCACCATTGGCAATCTCGAAGTATTCGAACAAGCATTGAACACCTCGTTTAAAATTAACCATGGTGCGGTAGTGAATCGGGCGATATTGAATGCAATCGTACAATTTTCTGGAGAGGGAGCATTACATTCGGCTCTGGTTAATGTAGAAGGCATTGATTTCAGTCAACTGAATCAGTCCCCAACCATTGAAGCAGATCCTACGGTGACGAGTGTCGTTTATTCACCGGAAGCAGCAGAGTTTTCAGCAATTGACTCGACACGTCAGATCGTGCTCACGGGCAACGCTGGCTCAGCATTCAAAGATATTACTTCCTTTGCAACATGGGAAGTCGATGATAGCAACATCGCCGTCGTTAACTCAGGCAAAATTCAGGCCAAAGGTAACGGTACGACTGTTGTAAAAGCTGAATATGGAGATTTCAAGATTCATGTTCCAGTAACCGTTGCAGTTTATAACGAAGGAGCAGCCTATCCAACACTCACAGGGATTCAAGTTACCAATGGAAGTGCCAAATTGGTATTTACTGAAGGGTTTGAGATCTCTGAACTAACAGCAGATGATTTTGTAGTTCATGCCTATTTGAATGGTGCAGAACAACAATTGAATAATTTGCAGTACGATAATGGCGAGTTTACTTTTGACGCTGTTAACAGTTACGGGTCCACTTTATACATCACAGTAGAGTCAGATGTTAATAAAACACATTTTGCAGGAAGCCAAAGTGGTGCGATTAAGCTGACCGGATTCGGCGGTCACATCAAAGATGTTGCTGGAGAAGCAGTTGCTAATTTGCAAATTGCATTTAGAAAAGGTCTGGATAACAAAACAGGTGAAGTTGTGGGTACTGTAACAACCGATACTTATGGTAACTATCGCATTTATCTTCCACCAGGCATCTACACAGGTGAACTGGGAGGGGGAGATACGAAATATATTAAAACGTATCTGATTGGTGTTTCGGCAGTAAATGTGGAAAATAGTAATGAAAATCAAACAGCTATTGAAATACCTACGCAAGATGAAACACGTATTGTTATGACATGGGGGAAAGACCCAGCCGATTTGGACTCACACCTTGTAGGTCCTGCAGGTGACAACGGCGTGTTCCATACGTTCTTCGCGGATAAGCAATACTATAATAATGACGAACTTATGGTAGATCTGGACTTGGATGATGTCACGTCCTATGGACCTGAAACGACTACAATACGTCACCTGCTTCCTGGAACATATACGTTCTATGTGCATCATTTTTCAGGAGTGAGTACAATCAAGAGTTCTGGCGCCAAAATTGAAGTGTTCCACGGAGCTGTAGCTGCACCAAGTGCCTCGTTTACAGTAGAGGAAGGGAGCGGCAACGAGAGATACTGGGTCGTTTTCAAAATGATCGTATCGGATAATGGTTCAGTAACATTTGAATCTGTGAATACATTTACGGATATCAACCCGTACAGCTCTCTTCAATCACCTATTGAAAATAGTGAGGAAGAATTGTAGATATTAATAGCATTTGGCAACCATCATGACACAATAGTATTTATAGAAACCCTGTCTTTCATAGACGAAGGGTTTCTTTTTTTATTCTACGTTTTTTTACAGATTGTAAATGAAGCATACCGAAAGTTAAGATCAGCACATTCCATGCGGAATGGATCGACAAATAATGCGAAGAATGCAGGTATTATGCCGACAATTGGATACCTAATCTAATGATTATTATCATTACACTCCTGTTTTGGTAGGATCAGGGTAGGGTCCAGGAAAGAGGTGCACCTCTTAAGGGATCCGGGAAGACAAGCTGGCTTGAACACTAATATATCCGTATAGGGAGGATTTACGCATGAGAAAAATGTTATCGCTGCTGCTCTCTGCAGGTCTGGTCGCTTCAGTATTTGGTGCATTACCCGTGTCTGCTGCTCCCGAGATTGTGAAGACAACGATTATTGTCAAATCAGGTGAGACTTATGATGGCAAAGGCAAAAGCGTAGCCGCAGATCCGAACACATTGGGAGATGGCAGTCAGGCCGAGAATCAAAAACCCATTTTTCGACTTGAGGCAGGAGCTACACTGAAAAATGTAGTGATCGAGGCACCGGCTGCCGATGGCGTCCATTGTTATGGCAACTGCAATATTCAGAATGTAACCTGGAATGATGTCGGTGAAGATGCACTCACGCTTAAATCCGCAGGTACGGTTAATATTACGGGCGGTGCCGCTTACAAAGCATATGATAAGGTGTTCCAGATGAACGCTTCGGGGACAATTAACATTAAAAACTTCAGAGCTGATGATATCGGCAAGCTGGTACGACAAAATGGGGGAACCTCTTACGCGGTTACCATGAACGTGGACAGCTCCAACATTTCCAATGTGAAAGATTCCATTCTGCGCACAGACAGCAGCTCGACGGTCGGCAAAATAACGAATACCCGTTATTCCAAAGTGCCTACCCTGTTTAAGGGATTCGCATCGGGTAAGACAAGTCAGTCGGGGAATACGCAATATTAAGGATAGCCATGTCAACGAAAAGATAGAGCGGGGACAATTGCATAGTTCAGACCCTCTTAAGTTTATATTACGCAAAAAGGCACCCTCAAGGATGCCTTTTTGCGTTTACCATAAAACTAGATGAAGAGATTTTGAAAATGCTGCATTCTCTGCTATCTTTCAGTAGTCATTCGTTTTCTTCTGGAACGGCAACGATGATTTTGTCTTTTTCCGGGGCAGAGGAACCTGAATCAATGGAGCCAGACTTATTTATGACCTCATAGGAAGTCTCTTCGAGCATGCGAGAGTATTGGAACGATACAAGAGTTTGGCCTGCTGCCGATGGTCGTTTCCCTGCTTCTGCTAGAGCTTTGGTTTTGATGAAGAATAGATCTCCGATTGTTCCGGCTGCACTGCTCACGTTGGCCTGCCATTTCAGCAGGGCAGTTCCATTTTTGATTTCGTAGTAACTGATGAGATCATTATCTTCGTTGACGAAAAAGCGGTCCTTCTGTCCTTTTTCAAAAATGTAAGTCATCGATGAGTCGACAGGACCCAGTGGATTACGGATGTCCAGGCGTGCCTGTTTTAAATCCGAAAAACGCGGAAGACGAAGCGCAGCCTCACGTGCGATGGTCAGGTCAGAACTGTTGTACTCCTCAATAATCGATACATCTGGCGTATAGATATAAGCTTCTTTGGCCGCCTGATTCCATCGAACTTCTGCACCGAAGGTTTCACCGATTGCACGAAGCGGTAGCATCGCTTTGCCATTAACCAGAATCGGAGCAGAGGACAGCGCCGCATCCTGGCCGTTTTTCTTAATGGTTTTACTGTTAGGAGTAAGTATATACTTGTCGCTTCCTGTACTAATGCTAATTTGTTTCGTTTTGTTGTTGTACCCGAAAGTATAGTCACCCAGAAATTTCAGTTCAGTGAGCGCCACATACGTAACTCCCTGACGAATAACCATATCATATTCGGCAGGAATATTGTTAATATAGGCTGCAGGCTGGTGTATTGCTGCCGCTTCCACTACATGGGATGACATTAGTGCAGGTGCCGTTCCTGCGGTAACGATCGAAGCGGCAAGGATCCATTTCCACTTTTTTTGCTGCCAGGTTGTGTTGGTTGTATTCATATCATCAATCCCCTTTCCCGTATATAGACGGCCAATATCTCCTAAATGTTTCATATTAATGGAATTGACATCCTTTCTTTAAACGGATTTCTCCAGTGAGAAACTTTGTCCGACTTATATGTTATTGCCACAAATACCCATGTGGTGTACATTAGTAGCAATGAAATAAAGTGAACCGGGAGCTCAATGAAGTTGGGCTGAGATTGGGGCCTTATGCCGCTGACCGTATATCTGATCTGGGTAATGCCAGCGTAGAGAACATGAATTCATGATAAGTAACTTGGGGGATGAAAATGGGAACGGTTGATCTCGGAATGCGAGCGGAAGCAGGCTTGCCTCGTGAATTGACCGGATTTCATTTTATTCTGAGTTACTTCAATCATGATATGTGACACTGTGCGTAAGGCTTTCCCGGAACCGGGGAGGCTTTTTTTATTTTCGTTTCATAACCTTATGGGGAGCAGAGAAAGGAAGTAGAGAACATGTCAACAACAGTGCGCAGCAACAAATTGAAGTTAACCGATATTTTGGTGACGATCGTGATCGCGGTCGTATTCGGGGTCATCTACAAGATATGGGGGCCGACGTATGATCTGATGAAGCCTTTCGGCGTGCATGCGGAACAGATGATCTATGGCATGTGGTTTATGGCGGGCACGTTCGCCTATATCATCATTCGCAAGCCGGGAGTGGCTATTTTGGCTGAAGTTGCAGCCTCAACCGTCAGTGCTTTTCTCGGGAGTGAATGGGGGATGTCCACCTTGGTATACGGTCTGTTACAGGGGCTGGGCGCAGAGATCTTCTTCGCCGCATTCCTGTACCGCAAAACGAATCTGTTCGTCACCTGCCTTGCAGCCATTGGGGCAGCAGCGGCTTCGCTTTTGCTCGATTACCAGTACGGTTATATTGACTCGTTATCAGCGTGGAATTACACATTGTTTATCGGCTTCCGCTTCATTGGAAGCATTCTGATTGCTGGTGTATTTGCGTATTATCTTGCGAAAGCACTTGAACTCACAGGCGTGACCCGGTCATTGAGACCGGTCTCCAAGCAGGATTATGAGGCACTGGACTAAATGAACGGAGAAGGGAATACGCAGGCGGTAGGCGTTACCAATCTAAGGTGCAAGTTCCCGGGAGAGCAGGACCTGGTATTCCAGGGCTTGTCTCTCTCCGTGCATAAAGGGGAAAAAGTGCTGCTGCTCGGTCCAAGTGGTTCAGGCAAGTCCACCCTGCTGCAAATATTGAGCGGTCTTATTCCGCGTTCCGTGGAGATCCCCATGAAATGCGATGAGATTCAGGTGCCGATTCAGCCAGGCATTGTATTCCAGGACCCGGATACCCAATTTTGCATGTCCTATACGGATGAAGAGATTGCGTTTGTGCTTGAAAATCGGAATATCCCAAGGGACCGGATGCCTGAGCTGATTCAACATTATATGGAGCTTGTTGGCCTTTCTTTTGAACATAATCGTGCATGGATTCAATCGATGTCCCAGGGGATGAAGCAGCGCCTTGCGATTGCCTCTATTCTTGCCATGGAGCCGGATGTCCTGTTTCTGGATGAACCAACTGCACTGCTTGATGATGAGGGAACCACGCAGGTGTGGGATACGGTGAAGCAGGTCGCACAAGATAAGACGCTCATTATCGTGGAACACAAAATTAATGAGGTTGTGGACGTGGTTAACCGAATCATCGTGCTATCACCCGAAGGGAAGATTGTGGCCGACGGACAGGCGGAACAGGTCTTTGCTAACGAGAGGGATATGCTTAAGGAGTATGGCATCTGGTATCCGGGAGTATGGGAGGAACGTGGTGCCCGGAAGCTGGAAGCGAAACCGCAGGATTCTCAAGATGCCTTTAAACATATGACGTCCGGATCCGGCAGTCGCGCAGAAGTCGAAAAAGATGATTCCAGGGAATCGGGTGTATACCATCCAGCACTCGAATTGAGGCAATTCACAGGGCTGCGAGGGAAGAATCCGGTTGTACAGATCGATCATGCTGAGGTATTTCACGGGGATTGGGTAGGAATCGTTGGAGTTAATGGCGCTGGAAAAAGTTCATTATTGCTTTCCCTGATGAATATCCTGAAGACGACAGGGCATTATCGTGTTGAAGGACAACGGCCCGGCAGGACCAGAGAGCTGGCTGACCGCATTGCATTCGTGTTTCAGAATCCGGAATTCCAATTCGTTACGAATTCAGTTCTGGATGAGGTGGAATTTTCCTTGCTCGGAGGAGAACTTACTGCGAAAGAGCGACGGGCCAGAAGCATCGATATGCTGGAGGAATTTGGACTCAGGGAGCTGTCTGGGAGGCATCCGTATCAATTGTCGATGGGACAGAAACGCCGTCTGAGTGTAGCTTCTGCTATGATTCGCAGACAGCGGATATTGCTGCTGGATGAGCCCACATTTGGACAGGATGCACGTAATACGTTTGCGATGCTGGAACAACTTGAGCGCCTGCGTCGCGCGGGGACGGCCGTTGTCATGGTGACACATGATCAGGAGATCGTAAACAGATATTGTACGAAAGTGTGGACTGTAGAAGAAGGGAGGGTTACGCATGCAGCTGTCGTTTCCCCATCGTGAAACCTGGCTGCACGCCGTGAATCCGGGCCTTAAAGTTATTTTCCTGACGCTGATGTTTATCCTGGTTATTCTTATTCACAATCTGAACGTCATGATCAATGTAGCGGTTGTCATGCTTCTGTTACTATGCTGGACGGGGCATCCTTGGCATCGGCTGCTGCTCTATGCGTCGCCTTTTATATTGATCTTTATCTCTACCTCCACAGGCATGATGATGTTTGGTAAAGGCGAGACGACGTGGTATAAATATGGACTGATCCATATCACGGAAGAGAGCTTCTATCGTGGGCTGCACCTGGGGTTTCGTTCCCTGAGCATGGCGGCTGCTGGATTGTTGTTTGGCCTGACGACACGTCCGGTTCGTCTATTCTACTCGCTGATGCAGGAGTGGCGTCTGCCGCCCAAGTATGCCTATAGCTTTTTGGCCGCCATGCGCATGATTCCCATTCTGCTGGACGAATTCCAGACGCTGCGTTATGCCATTCGCATCCGCGGTACGCAGCAGCGTGTCTCATACTGGAACGTCTATGGAACCTTGAAGCGGTATGCGATTCCCCTGCTTGCGCAGAGCATTCGGCGGGCAGAGCGCATGGCCATCGCCATGGAGGCAAAAGGATTCGCAGATGGCGCCAGCCGGACGTATTACATCCAGACCGGGTATTCCCGTGCAGATCTGTATTTTGTGTTTTATTTTATAACAACCCTTACTATGGCTTACACGCTAGGCTGGCAATTCCCTTATTACCCGGCAATGCTGGATGTCAGATGAAGAGAAGGGACAGACATTTTATTTTGGCAGTCCAGTAACTTTTTCTTGTTCAAAACGTCTTTAATGGAAATAACTTCAAAAGGATGGAGTGAACCAGCGTGAAGACAGGCGGGAACTGGCGAAAAAAGGGTTACAGGTGGATCACCATTACCGGAGTAGCTGCTGTGATCGTTACAGGATACATGCTGCTGGATCTGAATGTGGCTGCCCGTGAAGGCCAAGCCCCAGAATCAGTTACACAAGCCCTATCGGCATCCATAACCTATAAAGCTGGAGAAACCGTCACTTTGGGAAAAGGCCTGCCTAGGTATGCCCAACCGATTGATCACAAGGTTCCCGTCGATCTGATGAGAATATCTACATATACCTCCGGCGGGGAAAAGATGAAAGTACAGGTTGTTCGCGGAGATTGGATTAGGTTGAATCATAGCGAGTTCGCGAGTTTCTGGGTACCGGGATGGTACGCATCCAAGGAAAGCCAGACGATGAAAAGGTCCACTCCACAGAACTTTACACTCCGGGCGGGAAGTAAACTGTATCTGTATCCTGGAAGCCAGACAACCTGGCCTTCTGCCAGTTCTCTAACGGATCATGCGCTAATTGTTGCATCGACGAAGGATTGGTATGGTGTCTCCGTTCCTCCGCGGACCTGGAACAAAGAGTCGAACGTATACCGTCCAGCCATAATCTGGGTTAGGGCGAAGGACGTACAGCAGCGCGTGAACGTAACGGACGGCTGGTTCGGGAATCAGGCCTCCATGTCTACAACGGATGTTCGTCATCTGACGGATATTTTATTAGATAAAAGCACGACTTCAAAACAAGCTGCACAGTGGCTCGGGGAGCCGGATTGGAAAGAGCATTCCCAGAATCTGAATGAAACCAATGTTTCCATGAGTATTGGACAGACCTGGCGATATGAGCGGGAAGATGCACAGCTTCTGGTCACGTTCAGCAAGACGGGAAAGCTGGTGCAGACACGCTGGAACCTCCCGGTGGATGATCGTAATAATGTGGTCCCTTCGGATTGGAATTTTAGTCGTTCGGACGACTATCAGTTCACAACCAAAATTCTTGGCCAAACACTCCCTGCAACGTTACCGTGGAAATCCACATGGACCAATCAGGGCAAGCTGAATTATCCCTTTTTGCAAGCAGCAACAGCGGATGTGCTTCTGATGAAAGGAGACGACGGTGGATTTAGCGGCATGCATTATGATAAATCCGTGTACGCCCTCGATCGATATACCGGAAAAAATGTGTGGGAGATCCATGCAGGCTACGGCGCACTCCAAGCGCAGGTGGATACGAAACGCGAGGGTGTGACAATCTATACGTCTTATGCTCCGGGAGATAAAGAGTACAAGGATCACATACGCCACATTAGACTATCGGATGGGAAAGTGCAGTGGGAGTACAAAACCGGCTCCAAACTTTCACTTCGTGGTATTACAGCTGCGGAGAATGTTGTGGTGGTGGATAGCCCGGTTAAGGAAGGCTCCAGTCAGGGACGAATCACCGTGCTGAACAGTTCTAATGGCAAAACCCTATGGACAAGGAAGCTAAGTGCCGGATATCAATTGTTTAACCAGACGGCAGCTGACCCGTATGTGATGTATTGGGAGAAAAATCAACTGGTTGCAGCTGACCCGTTATCAGGTCGTACGGTATGGAGTATCAAAACGGGTAAGCCTACTGTGGATCATATCGAGAATGATCCGTACTTCGACGGAATAACCCGTCTTGATCCATTCACAGAGCCAAAGCCTGAACGTTGGATGCTGCTCGGGGATCAGTGGGTGTTGCTCGATCTGAATTCAGGCAAGAAACTTGCTCACTTTCAAGCCCGGAATGGACAACGCTTCGAGGTGCTGAATGATGGCATGCTGTTGATCCGCGAAAATAAGCAAGGTGAGCATTACGGGGATTATTCCGATTTCACAACGATGCTGTATGATGCCAAGAACGATAAAAAACGATGGACGTTAAATGACAAGGTTGAGCGAGGGCTTGTGGCAGACGATCGGATATATGTAATCAAGAACGGATATCCGGCTGCACTGGATTATCATACGGGAAAAACGCGCTGGGACGCACGATATACGATCTCTTCCTTGAGATACCCTACCAACCAGGGAAGTTACCTGGTTATCGATGATCAACTTCTGTTACCCATGGGTGAGGATCTTCTGATCATGAATAAAGAGGATGGTACGCTGGTCGGCCGAGTGCATGACGTGGTCATGGGATCGCCGGAACACCGCGATCGGGATGCCAAGAATGGCACAATAAATCGGGTAGGGGATGAAATCTACATCGGTTCTTCGAACGGCAGATTTAGCTTGTATCATGTAAACGATTTAAAAACAGATATCTCTCGTTAAGGCTTGTTTCACACAGAATGTTGCTTTATTATAAATGAACAGGATTGCTCGCGCTCCGGTTATCGGCTGTGCGGGCTTTCTTCATGTGTTCTCGAAGGACCATGCATGATTAATCGCAGGAGGAATCTCCATGATTTCATTATACGGCGTAAGCAAGCGTTATAACGAACGCGGGTCCCGGGCTGATCAGGGATTCGAGGCGTTAAGCTCTGTCTCGCTTGAAGTGGGACAGGGAGAGATTCACGGTATCATTGGTTCCAGCGGTGCGGGCAAATCAACGCTTCTCCGCATGCTGAACGGGCTTGAAAAGCCGGACTCCGGTGAAGTAACCGTAGGCGGACAGCAGCTGACCCGGATGAGCGAAAGTGCTCTTCGTCAGGCGCGTCGTTCCATCGGCATGATTTTTCAGCACTTTAATCTGGTGAGCAACCGAACGGTGATTGGCAATGTATGCATGCCTCTTGAACTGGCGGGTGTTTCCCGGAGTGAACGGGAAGAACGCGGACTTGAGGTGTTGAGATTCGTGGGTCTCGAGGATAAGGCGAAACAATATCCCGCCCAGCTAAGCGGAGGACAGAAGCAGCGCGTGGCTATTGCGAGGGCTCTTGCGAGCCGGCCTGATGTATTGCTCTGCGATGAACCAACGTCCTCGCTCGATCCTCAGACAACGAACGGTATTCTGGATGTGCTGCGCCATGTCAATGATACACTGGGTGTGACCATCGTACTGGTTACGCATGAGATGGAGGTTGCGCGCAGACTCTGCCACCAAATTTCCGTGATGAAGGAAGGGCGCATTGTCCGAACGCTAACGGAAGCGGAAGTTCGCAGTATTCCCGCACCACAGCGGGATTTGCTGACGTCCTTGCTTACGGGTGAAGAGGCGGCACCATGGGAAACGGAGGACGAGGAACGATGATACCTGAATCCATATTGAAGTACCAGGATGAGATATGGAAGGCGATCGGAGAGACCTTTGTCATGGTTGGCATCTCGATTGGAGCAGCTGTCCTGATTGGGCTTCCACTCGGCACGCTGCTGTATTTGTTCCGAAGAGGACAACGTTATGAGAACAGGCCGCTGTTCACGATTCTGGGCAGCCTGGTCAATATCATTCGTTCGTTCCCGTTTCTGCTGCTGGTCGTATTCATGATTCCGTTCACGCGGATGATTGTGGGAACGGCGATGGGGACATTGGCAGCGGCGGTGCCGCTTTCCGTTATTGCGATTGCCTACTATGCCCGCCTAGTAGAACAGGCACTGCTCGATGTGCCCAAAGGTGTGGTTGAGGCGGCATCGTCGATGGGTGCATCAACCATGCAGCTTGTGCTGAAATTTTTGTATGTGGAAGCACGTTCAGGTCTCGTACTCGGACTGACCACGGCAACGATCAGTTTTATCTCCTATTCCACGGTGATGGGCATTGTCGGCGGTGGAGGTGTTGGCGATTTTGCCATTCGTTACGGATATCAGCGGTTCGAGACGGAGATCATGGTATTTACGATCATTATTATGATCATTCTGGTGCAGATGATCCAGTTTACCGGAAGCAGATTGTCCCGCTGGCTTGATCGCAGATCATGAGGTACACAAGGTTAACAGACGAGAAGAATTTAGGATGACATTACAGATTACACGATGAAGGGGTTAGAATGAAAATGAAATCAAAAATGATCCTTATGCTGCTCGCAGTCATGCTGGTTGTATCCGCATGCGGCAAAAAAGAAGAGACACCCGCTGCGGAGGGGAATAATGAAGGCAGCCAAGCGACTCAGGAAGTGACGTTGAAAGTGGCTACATTGATTCCACCAATGACCGATGTACTGGATATTGTGAAGCCGCTGCTTAAGGAAGATGGTGTGAATTTGGAAGTTGTCGTTCTATCCGATAACGTTCAACCGAATACGGCATTGAAAGACAAGGAAGTAGACGCTAACTTCTTCCAGCATGTGCCTTACATGACTCAATTTAACGAAGCCAATAATGGGAATCTGGTTGCCGTACAGCCGATCTACAACGCGATCTACGGTGCTTATTCCAAAAAGTACAAAACCACTGAAGAACTGCCTGAAGGGGCAACGGTTGCTATTGCCAATGACCCTTCCAACATTGGACGTTCACTCGTGATGATGGAACAAAACGGTCTGATCAAGCTGAAAGAAGGCGCAGGATTCAACGCAACACAGGCGGATATTATCGAGAATCCGAAGAACTTCAAGTTCCAGGAAGTGGACCTGCTCATGCTGGCCCGCATGCTGGATGATGCAGATCTGGTTGCCATGACACCGGCGTATGCAAGCCCGCTGGGACTTACACCGAAGAAGGATGCGCTGTTCACGGAAAAGGATGACTCCCATTTTGCCATCACTTTGGTTGCACGTGAGGACAACAAGGATTCCGAAGCCATTCAGAAGCTCGCCAAACGCATGGCAGGCCCTGAAGTGAAGGCTTTCTTCGAAGAGAAGTATGCAGACATCGCCATTCCGGCGTTCGAATAACATTTGCTATGCGTAGATTGATCTGATCCATATCCGATGAAAAGGGCTGGATGATCACCAAAAAAGATCCGAGCGAAACCGCTCGGATCTTTTTTCGTTTGGTTGCATTGGAATGCCGTTTAAACGTTAGGTCTGGCTTGACGCTCCTTCTCACGTTCCATAAGGCGCACCAATTTCCGCTCGGTGGCCGTATCCTGTGCAGGAGTGTATATACTGCATCGCAGATCGGTATTACCCTGAACCTGCAACGAGGTCAGATTGAACAACATTTTGCCGGCTCTGGAATGTCTGAATTCAATCAGTACGTCTGGTGCACTGCTCACGCTGCTTTGTTTCCACAGGGACTGGAATTCCGGATATCGGTCCATCATTTCATTCAGAAACAGATTGTACCATTCATCGTCGACATATTGGCCGTAATAGGCACGGAAGATCGCAAGGTATCCGAGGACAAAATCCTCCCAGTTGACTGCCAGTCTCCGAAATTCCTTTCGTTCAAATAATAAACTAATCATGTTTCGCTGTTCGGCAGGAATCTGCTCAAAATCAATGAAGACATGACTGGCTGCTTCATTCCAGCCAACAATGTAGCAGCGGCGATCAGAAATAATGGTGGGACAATTCTGGAGCTCCTGCAGTATTTTTTGCAGGGAAGGATGGAGCTGGTAAGGTTCTTCCTCACGGATATGCAGTTCGGAGTAATGCTCCATGGCAAGGGAGAACAAGTACTTGCGTTCATCAGGGGTCAGTTTGAGTGCAGAAGCAATGTTATCCAGCACCGAATGGGAAACCTGAATATCTCTTCCTTGTTCAAGCCAGGTGTACCAAGTTGTGCTTACGCCCGCCAATTGGGCTACCTCTTCTCTTCTAAGACCCGGTGTTCTGCGCCGGGTGCCTTCCGGCAAACCGACTTCTGCGGGAGCTATTTTGGCACGTTGAGTTTTCAAAAATACGGATAATGCCTGAAGCCTGACATCCTGGTTCATCTTATTCCACCCCAACCTCATTTATCATGGTAGTCATTATACTATTATAATTCACAACTTGTAATAGGATACTGCACATGCCAATATAAATGCAGAAGTTCAGTCGGTTAGCCTGAATGGCTAGGGAGGATGAGTTAGATATGGAACGCGAACGTGTTGTGATTACGGGTATGGGAATTGTCTCGCCGCTGGGCAATGATGTAGATACATTTTGGAACGGACTTGTGAAAGGGCAGTCAGGAATATCATTAATTAAAAGCTTCGATACCACTTCATATAAAACCAAAATGGCAGGTGTTGTCCGAGATTTTGACGGAGAGGGCCGATTCGGACGCAAGGAAGCCCGCCGTATGGATCGATTTTGCCAATTTGCTGTAGCGGCAGCTGACGATGCTCTTGTGCATTCGGGACTGGATATGGAGAAAGTGGACAGGGAACGGGTTGGTGTATACATTGGTTCCGGCATCGGCGGCATTCAAACACTGATGGAGCAAGGAAAACTGTTATCCGAACGTGGTCCCGGAAGGGTTAGTCCGACCCTTGTGCCAATGATGATTTCCAATATGGCAGCTGCCATGGTGAGCATGAAATTCGGATGTTGGGGACCGACTCTTTCACCTGTGACTGCCTGCTCCATTGGAAATACAGCCATAGGTGAGGCCTTCCGGCTGATTCGTGACGGAGGTGCAGATGTCATTATTGCCGGGGGAACCGAAGCAGCCATCACGGAAGTTTCGCTGGCCAGCTTCGGTAATGCTACCGCGTTATCCACAAGAAACGAAGCCTATGAAACGGCGAGTCGCCCCTTTGACGCTGGAAGAGATGGGTTTGTGATGGCTGAAGGTGCTGGGATTGTGGTGGTAGAGTCTCTATCACATGCCCTGGCTAGAAACGCAAATATCCTCGCTGAAATTGTTGGATATGGTGCCAGTTCAGACGCATATCATATGGTAGCAACCCATCCGGAAGGACGCGGAGCATTCCTGGCCATGAGAGCTGCACTTGCTGACGCGAAGCTTCAGCCTGATGACGTGGATGTGATTAATGCCCACGCAACCAGTACCGAAGCAGGAGATCTCTCGGAGACCCGAGCGATTAAACAACTCTTCGGTGAAGCTGCTTATCGTATTCCCGTGACGGCCAATAAATCGATGACTGGGCACATGTTAGGAGCCGCCGGTGGAGCGGAAGCTATCTCACTGATTCAAACCTTGCAGCATGGCATCATTCCACCAACGATTAACCAGGAGCAGCAGGACCCGGACTGTGATTTGGATTATGTACCTAATGAAGCCAGAGAGGCAGAGATGCAGATCGGAATGTCCAATTCTTTTGGTTTTGGCGGGCATAATGCCGTCGTTGTTTTTCGCAAATATTCATCCTGACAACAAGAGAACAGCAGCAGCCGAAGGGCTGTGCTGTTCTCTTTTTAGATGCGATTAGTCACCTGTATTCTTTATGACGAGAGGGATGTGGATTCCGTTTTGCTGGTAAAAGATTTCTTCAGCCATTGGCCGCGCCATTTGGACTGCATAACCAGTACGAGCAGCATGGATGCGGCTGCGATTAGACTAAGGATGACGAATCCCGGCGTATAGGACTGGTAGGAACTGTACAGTTGACCAAGAATCAGCGGGAGTGCGTATCCGCCCAGGCCACCTGCCGCGCCGACAATGCCTGTCATCAGACCGATTTCATTGCCGAAACGTTGTGGAACCAATTGGAACACGGAACCATTACCAGCCCCAAGGCACATCATGCCCAGGAATAACATGACGACGACCACAGGAAGTGGAGGGAGGAAAGATACACCTACAAGCATGACACAGGCACCAGTGTATAGGAATGTCAGCATCCGCGTACCACCGATCTTGTCTGCCAAGTAACCGCCAACAGGTCGGAAGAAGCTTCCGGCAATAACGCAAAAGGTTGTGATATCAGCGGCTCGGACAGGAGATAAGCCATATTGGGTGTTGAAGAAGATGGTCAGATAGTTACACAATCCCACGAAACCCCCAAAGGTAACACAATAAAATGCACAGAATACCCAGGCATCCCTTTGTTTCAGCAAGGTGCCGTACTCAGAGAGCTTCTTCGGTGCTGGCCGGTTGGGACTGTTACGGGCGAAGATGGAGAAAAGGATGAAAACGACCACGATTGGTATGATGGCGAGTCCAAAAACGACTTCCCAGCTGCCGAAATGAGTAGCCAGCCGATTGGCAAACAGAGTAGCGAGTACAGTACCGCTATTCCCTGCGCCGGCAATCCCCATGGCAAGTCCCTGATGTTCCTTGGGATACCATTGCCCTGCGAGTGGAAGAGCAGCGGCAAATGAGGCACCTGCAACGCCAAGCAGGAGGGCAACAACGTATAACTGGCTTAGCGAGTCTACCCACAGCCAGCCCAGCAATAGAGGTATGAGCGTGACGCCCATGCCGATCTGAGCCGTGAGCTTTGGACCGATATAATCGGACATAAAACCAAGTACAAGTCTAAGAATGGAGCCGCCAAGGATGG
This sequence comes from Paenibacillus sp. 7523-1, assembly GCF_002276415.1. NCBI lineage: Bacteria > Bacillati > Bacillota > Bacilli > Caryophanales > Paenibacillaceae > Paenibacillus > Paenibacillus sp. 7523-1. Next base: position 22,929 of record NZ_NPBR01000020.1, read on the forward strand.
GCAGTGCCACCAGGTTGGCTTTTTCAAGAGGGGTCATCGGGTAATCCATGGCAATAACAACCGCGAGGGGGCCAAGCATGCCCCAGATCATAAAACTGATATCAAAATACAGAAATGCCCCGAACAGGCTGGGCTTATGCCCGCTCTTCCAAAAACTTTTGCTCTCCACCATTCAGCATCGCTCCTCATCCAATTGAATAATCTTACCCTGTCTTTGTGCAGTTCAGGCAGAAAAAGGCCGCAATTCGTCCAGATGATGAACGATTTGCGGCCTCATTGCCGGCAGGCAGGACACGTCATTGTGTTCCTGCACCTGATTTGATCACAGCACGGTGATTTTGATTCAAATTATAAAAAGAGAATTTATGTATGTCAAGAAAAATAACATTAAATTTTTAAATAAATCATTTTGAAAGTTAATTCAGAATTATATGTTAATTTTGTTGACATATAATATGGTTTGCCGTAATCTGAATCTAATATGAAATCACACAATGGCGTGTGAATTCCGGAGGCAACGGTGCCCTTTTCCGATCCATGGAGAAGGGATTTTTCTGTTTATTTTTAACTCAATATGTCACAGAGACAGGGGGCAGCCCATGAGCAAGAAGAGACTGGTCGTTATCGGAAACGGGATGGCAGGTGTTAGGTGTGTGGAAGAGATTATAGCCGTATCTCCGGATACATATGAGATTGTCATCTACGGAAGTGAACCACGTCCCAACTATAATCGGATCATGTTATCCAAAGTGCTGCAGGGTGAACACGATCTGCAGGACATTATCATTAACGACTGGAGCTGGTATGAGGATCACGGCATCCGGCTGTGTGCGGGAGAGACGGTCCACAAGATTGATACTCCGTCCAAAACGATTGAAACGTTATCCGGAATGAGGGAGTCCTACGATATTCTAATCCTTGCGACAGGGTCTGCTCCATTTATTCCACCCATTCCTGGTGTGGATAAAGAGAGGGTGATGTCTTTTCGCACCATAGATGACTGCACACGTATGTCCGCGTATTCCAAAGTACATCGTAAGGCGGCCGTTATTGGTGGCGGATTGCTTGGGCTTGAAGCTGCCCGCGGACTCCTGCATTTGGGGATGGAAGCCGTTGTGGTACATAACGCACCTTACATTATGAATCGGCAGTTGGATCTACAGGCAGCGACCATGCTTCAGCATGAGCTGGAAGCTCAGGGTATGACTTTCCTATTAAACAAAAACACACAAAAAATTGTGGGTCGGTCCCAGGCTCAGGGGCTTCAATTTACAGATGGAACCAAGCTTGAAGCACAGGTAGTCGTTGTGGCCGTGGGCATTCGTCCCAATGTTGATGTGGCCAGACGGAGCGGAATCAGGACCCATCGGGCGATTGTGGTCGACGATTACATGCGGACCAGCGTACCTGATGTGTATGCTGTCGGTGAATGTGCCGAACATCGGGGTATCAGTTACGGTCTGGTAGCCCCCTTATATGAGCAGGGTAAGGTACTCGCACGTTTTTTATGTGGGCAGGCGACAGCAGAGTATAAGGGTTCTATTCCATATTCCCAACTGAAGGTCTCTGGCGTTGACGTGTTCTCGGCCGGAAACATTAGCGGAGAAGAAATGCGGACAGCTGTACAGATGCTTGATGGTATTCGCGGTACGTATAAGAAAGTATTGATGAAGGAAGGACATGTAAGTGGAGCGATCCTGTTTGGGGATACGACGGAGAGTGCCAGCCTATTGGGACTTGTTCAGCGTGGGGCTGGCATCGAAGAACTCGCTCCCCGCGAGGAAGAGACGAATCCAGCCGAGAAGGCGGCAGCAGCATTGCCTGATCAGGAGACGGTGTGCGCCTGTAACAATGTGAGTAAGGTGATGATCATGAGGGCCATAAAGGATAAGGGGCTGCAGACTGCTGAACAGGTTAAGGAGCATACCAAAGCCTCCGGTTCCTGCGGCGGATGTCGTCCAATGGTTACGGCACTGGTGAAGCATACGCTGCATCTCCAGAAAAACGGCGGTGGTGCAAGCGAAGCAGCAGCTGCGGCGAAAACGACAGAATGGCCCGTTTGCAGTTGTACGGATCTGGGTCATGCCTCACTGAAAGAAGCGCTCAATCGGTTGTCAGATGGTAATTCCTCTGAGCTTGCAGCTTCGACAGACCATCACCATCTGTATGCCATTCAAGAGGGTGATGGAATGAGAAGAATCATGCAGCAGCTGGACTGGAGAACAGAAGAAGGCTGCGATATCTGCCAATCTGCACTTCGTTACTATTTGAAGATAACCGGAAAGTGGATAAGTGTGCAGCAGCCTGATCGGGCTGGAAACCGGAACGATATCCTGCGGGGTACGGTTGTGGGTATCGAGGTCCATGCAGGCGATCTGACGTTCGAAGCCATGGCAGAAGACCTTCAATTCAGGTGGGTCAATGCGGATATGCCTGCTCCCGTGAAGGTGGCGCTGTCGGGTGGAGCAAGCTCATGGATAAGCCCGATTGTGCAGGATATCGGTTTGCAAGAATCTCCCGCTGGCTGGGAAATTTACGCGGGTGGTCACGCAGCCCATCCGGTAAAGGAGGGGGGACTCCTCGGACTTGCCGAAACGGAAAAAGATGCAGTGCGGCTGATCTCGGCATGCCTGGAGTGGTATCGCCGAACGGCCTGGTACGATGAACCCCTCTGGGCATGGGTAGAGCGATTGGGGTTCATATCGATCCGCGAAAATCTGCTGGATCAACAATTCCAGAACGAGCTGGCGGGCAGAACGGTAAGCGAATTGAGTTTTACTTGATCCAAAAGGTAGGGAAGGGAGTGAAGATGGGAATGAAGACATCAATGGAAGACAGTTCGTTTGTTTCAAAACTGCATGTACGGGAGACACAATGCCCCTATTGCAGCGTACAGTGCAAAATGACCGTCGAGGAAGTGGCTGGGCCCATCGCTGGTGAGCGCCGTGCCGCGTACATCGTTGAAGGCGTGCCGAATGAAGCTTCACAGGGAAGATTGTGTGTCAAAGGCATGAATGCACATCAGCATGCACTGAGTGGACAGCGACTTCTGCAGCCTCTCATCCGCCGGGATGGTGAACTGATACCTTCTTCATGGCCTGAAGTCACAGCATATATCGCAGGACGTTTTACAAGTCTTCAGAATCAATACGGTGCCGATGCAATCGGTGTATATGGAGGGGGTTCCCTCACTAATGAGACAGCCTATTTGCTAGGAAAATTCGCAAGGGTTGCTCTAGGGACACGATATATTGATTATAACGGTCGCTTCTGTATGTCTGCCGCTGCCTCTGCAGGAAGTAAGGTGTTTGGCATGGATCGAGGGCTGACATTCCGCTTATCCGACATCCCGCTGGCCCAGTGCATTGTACTTGCAGGGACAAACATTGCAGAGTGCCAGCCCACTCTGCTGCCTTATTTCAACCAGGCGAAGGAAAATGGAGCGTACATTATTGTTATTGATCCGCGCAAGACAGCTACTGCAGCCATTGCCGACCTTCATTTGCAGATCAAACCGGGTATGGATGCACTGCTTGCGAACATCATGCTGAAGGTCATTATGGAAGAGGGACTTGTGAACGAGCATTTTATTGATGCAAGAACCCAAGGCTATGAGAGTTTGCAGAATGCACTGAGCGAGATAGACCTGGAAGAATCCGCAGTGCAATGCGGGGTGGACTTAACCCTGATTCGTCAGGCCGCAATGGCCTATGGTCAGGCAGAGACAGGCATGATCATGACTGCGCGCGGAGTGGAACAGCAAACGGATGGACATCTTGCGGTCCGTCATTTTCTTAACTTGGTACTGGCAACTGGAAAAATCGGCAGACCAGGTTGTGGTTATGGCGCGATCACTGGACAGGGAAACGGACAGGGCGGAAGAGAGCACGGGCAGAAGGCCGATCAATTGCCGGGATATCGTTCCATAGAAAATGCACAGGACCGCGCACATGTAGCATCCGTCTGGGGAGTTGCACCTGAGACCTTGCCGGGAAAAGGTGTATCTGCCTATGAAATCATGGAACGGGTTCACGAGCAGGAGATCCGAGCCCTGCTTGTGATGGGCTCCAACCCGGTTGTATCCAATCCCAATGTGCGCTTGGTGGAAGAAGGGCTTCGTAAGCTGGATTTTCTGGTCGTGGCAGATATGTTTCTGTCCGAGACAGCGAAGATGGCTGATGTGGTGCTTCCAGTCACGGCTTATCTGGAGAACGAAGGTACGCTGACCAATCTGGAAGGCCGGGTGCTGTTACGAGAACAGGGCAGACCGGCACCGGGAGGGACCCGCCATGATTGGGATATTCTATGCTCCATTGCCAGCGGACTCGGCAAAGCGTCTTATTTTCAATATGCATGTGCTGAGGATATCTTCAATGAACTCAGACTGGCCAGCCAGGGCGGGGTTGCAGATTACTATGGAATGACCTACGAACGTCTACGGAGGGAGAAAGGTATCTACTGGCCCTGCGTTTCTCTGGAGGATGAGGGTGAAGGGCTGCTGTTCAGTGAGCGATTTGCTCATGAGGACGGCAGGGCTACATTTACAAGTGAATTAAGTGCTGGTTGGCATGATGTCTCGCGGGAATTTCCTCTGATTCTGACCAATGGCCGCGTCCTTCCTCACTATCTGACTGGCGTACAGACCCATCGGAGCCCAACACTGGAAGCCCGTGAACTGGAGAATTTTGTGGAACTTCATCCGGGTACAGCTGCACGTCATCGAATTATGGATGGGGAGTGGGTCGAGATTCAATCAGTGCATGGGAGCTTCACGGTACGTGCCCGTATTAAGGAACATATTCGCGAAGACACGCTGTTTGTACCGATGCATTGGGGCGGCATTCAGAACGTCAATCGGGCGACAAGGCCCGATTTGGACCCTTATTGCCGTATGCCAGGCTTCAAAACGGCGGCTGTAACGATTCGCCCTATGCGATTGGCCAGATGAATCCAAAGCTGTTCTCATAACACAAATCAGGTCTGATTGATTGAATGCTGATGTGGCTGGGAGTTCCAAGGTAATTGGAACAACCCGGCTTTTTTTTGCGTAAGTACGTTGGGGTTCAGTAGTTCGCAGGTTTCAGGTAAACGTGAGGAATGGCTCATGATTGTGTCGGAAATATTGGTTATGATGCTAATAAGGGGTACATGTGTACGTATTTTTAGTTTTTACTAGACTGGTGAGACGTAGCTAGTCAGTTCATATAGAAGAAGGAGGGGGCGTTGTGAACGTATGGGTCACGGTCAAAAGCCTGGGCAAACGCAAGCCTGCACTTGCCAAGCAAGCCAAAGAACTTCCGGAAACAACCGGAACGTTACGAGAGCTAATCAAACATATGGTACACGTGCAGGTGAACGCTCTTCAGGAGAAGAAAAACAGTGCGGCATTACTCACCTATCTTATGCCTGAGGAGATTCAACGTAAGGGATCAACGGGAAAAGTCGGTTTTGGTGAAGTGTACAATGAGGAGATTCAAGACCTGGAGCATGCGGTTCAAACGGCTATGATCGCTTATGAAGATGGACTGTACAAAGTCTTCCTCAATGATGAAGAATTGTCCGAATTGGATGCACCACTGGAGTTGCAGGAAGATGACGAATTGGTGTTTATCCGGTTTACCATGCTTGCCGGCCGCTTGTGGTAATAAACGATAAGGAGGAGATTGGATGAATCAGAAAGATAATGAACAGGTGTATATCAACGGAATGCAAGAGAAGGCAGAGTCATTGAACGGGTCCTGGCAGGAGCTTGCAGGATATGTGGTGGAGATGGCTGGTTCCACGTATTTACGCGGAGATGAAAAAGTATATCTGAATACAGAGAAATTTCTGCAAAAGCAGGCAGCTGAAACGGGAAAGCCCTTATTCGAACCCTTGCTGAACGTGCTTGAGCAGCTGACGAATGAATGGGTGGTCGAACGATTCCGTTATATTACTGACCGTGTCACCCATTTTCCATACAGTGTCATGTACGAACGCCGTCCTTATCGAACTGCCAATCCTGAGCAGCATTTTGGACAGGTAATCCGTAAGCTCATTGGATTGCTGCGCATGGAGATTCGCCAGTTCTCCCTGGACGAGTATGTATCGATTCGTGAATACAAGTTTGATCATTTGTACGAGGTTCGATCCGTACTTCCGGATTGCATCGCATATGATCTGGATCATGACAACGGGGGTATGAAGCAGGCCTTACACGAGATTATATATGGCGATAATCAGTCAGCATTACTTACTGGTGAGATGATCAAGGGTATATTCATGAGTGACCAGCCAGAGGCGTACCATATGGTGGGTGAGCTGCTTGTGGCAGCAAGGCTGCAGGAAGGACTGCGCCAGAGTATCGTTGAACGGATGGATGAAGGAACCATTGAAGCATTTATATACATATTAAAAGTTATCATCGATCACAATCTGATTCGTTACAGTTCAGTGGTTCGAGCATTGGCTGTATGGACAGGGCTCGGAATTGAAGCCGCCAATTCGCGCGTTGCATCACAGTTGATTGAGAAAGCCTATGAAGCGCTGACCGAGGCAGCTGTTCGTGAAGATTGGGAGCAGGATTCCAATGCCAATAAGATATTCATCAGTCTGTGGGCAACGGCTGTTATTGAAGAGGATCATCTTAATGACAAATTGATCCGTATTATGGATCACGGCCAACTGTATCAGAAAATCGTTGCGCAATATGTGCTTGCGAACAGTCAGAATCGTGACCTGCGGCTAAGTATTGCCCGTCGATATCTGGACGTACAGGATGTGGAGTTGATGCACTGGATTATCCAAAACTATGATGCCATGTACATGCATAACTGGCATTTCGAGGATGGAGAGAATCAGCGCAGCATTCACATTTCGCCCCTGCCTGTCTTCGAAGACAAGGTAATTCGGCATCAGGACTTCGATCAATTTAAGCAGCTGCTGGACCGCATTCCTCTGGGAGGGGAAGGTGGACCATCTGGCGTTCTTGAATATGTCCATTACCGGATTGAACGGAATGATGTGGTCAAAAAAATGCTCTACCTGGCTGCGTATGATATGGACCCCGATTGGATCGGAGAAGTCATTGCAATCAAGGACATGCTGAGCCCGGAACTTCGAGGTGAGCTGTTATCCCAGTTCGTTCAGCAGCCCGATAACGAGGTGCAAAGACAGTTTGTATTTGAAAGCCTGTCTGACAAAAGCATGAGCAACCGGGAGATGGCCCTAGTCAAAGTGAGGAAGCTTGAGCTGACTACTGACGAGATGAAACAGATGGAGGCCTTGCTCAAACTCAAGACCGGGTCACTTCGGCAGAAGGTCATTCAGGTTCTTTTGCTGCAACCTGCGGATCAGCTGGCGGTATCACTGGAACGTTTGCTGAAAGCGAAGAATGAATTGCAGCGTCTTGGTGCACTTGAGCTGTTGACCGAAATTTCGGCGGATCCGGAACGTGCAGATCAGCATGAGCAATTACAGCCGTTAGCCGGACTGATCCAGAAGCCTACCGCGAAGGAGCAAAAGCTGCTGGACAAGCTGACGAAGGAGGGCAGCCGGTATACTTCTTCGAATGGTTTTGGATTGTTCGATCCATCCCGGGTGGAGCCGCTGCTGCAGGAGAAGCGTGATCTTAGTGATTTTAATGCCAAGGAAATCTTTACGCTTTCGCTGGAGAAGGCCAAACCATTTATGGAAGGATTAGATGCTCTGGTTCATCAACACAGGGATCATGAGTATGAGGTGGAGTATTATGCAGGCTACCGTGAGACCCTCTTGATTGGAGTCTGCCTGCGCTCCATGTTCTCCTATGCGGAACGAAATGAGATGAAACAGATGGAGCAATATCCTCTCCACGACGTTTGGGAGGCGTATGTTGCGCAGAGTGATCTGAATAGTCTTGAACTCATGCAGCTCTATTTTATTTTGCAATTCAGCACACTGAGCGGCAACTTGGATGAACATTACAGCTATTATCACGATCAATATGATTATAACGAATTAAGCAAAATCCCATTATTGGAAGGCTGGCGCAAGTCCTTTGCCGAACAGACCTATCCTCTCTCCTATATGGAAGAAATGAAGCGGATGGCGGCTTCGCTGACCTATACGGATCAGGTTGCCGAATTGATTGCAGCAGCGTTCAGGGACAGCAACCCTGCAGATACATTTGAGATCGCGGAGAAGACATGGGCTTCCATTATCGCCAGCATGCCTGACGATCAACTGGAGAAGGAAGCCGGCATGCTTCATATCCTGACAGAACGGTGGAACTACCTGGTAAGAAGCAGAATATATGATGATGCCAGTTTCCAACGCTTCTTCCAAACGGCGTATCAGTTCATCAACCTTGTGGGAAATACACAGCGTTTCTCCCTGTTATCATTCGATGATTACGTGCGGGCATTCAAACTGCGTTTGATTGATAAACAGACAATGTACCGCCAGTTGCTGACGGGCGGGGAGCGTTTTGCATTCATTCGTGAGCTGACGTCGACACGCACCGAAGGCATCACGGATGATCCGGAACTTATAGAGCTGCGGAATACTGTCGTTGAACGAATTCTGGAGATTGAACTGACACGAGGTGAGCTTTCCACCGAAGTCAGCACACTGGCCATGAAGTTTGAAAGAATTGAAGGCATGGAACATTGGGTGCATCTGGTCTCAGCCATGGATAAGGATACATTTGTACGAGGCTACATCTACAGCTACGGAGATAACACAACACGCAAGGAAACGTTCAGTCACCTGATTCAAGTTTGCCATCCACGTGAGAGTGAGGATGATACTCTCCTGGGCCAATTACTTGAGCAATATCCGATTCAAGAGAAAAAGCTTTTGGAAGCGGCCATGTACGCACCGCAGTGGATGGAGATTGTATCGAAGCATCTGGGATGGGAAGGACTTCGCAGTGCGGCATGGTACTTCCATGCCCACATTAATGAACGATTTACGGCTGAAAAGGAAACCATCGTCGCTCACTATTCACCGATATCGCCGCAGGAATTCAACGACGGGGCATTTGATATTGCCTGGTTCGAGGAAGCTTATGCTGCTGTCGGCGAGGAACGGTTCAATCTGTTATATGATTGTGCCAAATACATTTCCGGTGGAGCAAACCATCGCAGATCACAGTTGTTCGCAGATGCAGCGTTAGGGAAGCTTCGTCTGGAGGACATGCGTCAATCTGTACAGGAGAAGCGGAATAAGGACCATCTGCTCACATACAGTTTGATTCCATTCCGGGCGGAGCAGGAACAGGATCTGCGAGAACGTTATGATTTTATTCAGAAATTCCTGCTGGAGAGCAAGCAATTTGGAGCCCAGCGTCGTGCCAGCGAAGGTGCAGCCGCGCAGATTGCTCTTGGCAACCTTGCCCGCAATGCAGGGTATACGGATGTCACCCGGCTGATCTGGAACATGGAAGCGAGCAAGCTGGATGAGATGAAATCCTACTTTGAACCAAAGACCCTGGATGAGACAACGACAGCTCAATTGGTCATTGATGAGGATGGTCAGTCCGAGTTGGTTCTTGTAAGCAAAGGGAAGACGCTCAAATCGGTACCTGCACGATTCAAGAAAGACAGATATATTACGGAGTTGAAGGAATTAAAAGGGGATCTGGTACAGCAGTATCGCCGGGCAAAACAGGAGCTGGAGCGTTCCATGACGGCAGAGACTGCCTTTACCGTCCAGGAAGTGGCCAGCCTCATGCAAAATCCGGTCATTCGTCCGCTGATTCGCACGTTGGTGTTCCAGTCAGGTGACCGTTTGGGGTATTTCGATGCGGAATCTTCCTGCCTGACTGTGCCTGGGGAACAAAGTAGCACACATGCATTGCAGGAACAGGATACACTGGTGATTGCACATCCTCTGCAATTATTCCGCAGCGGGACATGGAGCGAATTCCAGCGGGATCTGTTCACCCGTCAGGAACGTCAGCCGTTCAAACAGGTCTTCCGTGAGCTGTACCTTGCAAATGAGGATGAGCTTGCGAATGGAACCGTATCCCGCCGGTATGCCGGGTATCAGATTCAACCGAAGAAGACGGTTGCCCTGCTCAAAGGTCGCCAGTGGACCGTCAGTTATGAGGAAGGCTTACAGAAAGTCAGCTATGAGCATAACCTGATTGCCAATCTGTATGCCATGGCAGACTGGTTCTCACCGGCGGATACGGAAGCACCTACGCTGGAGACAGTACAATTTTATGATCGCAAAACGTATAAGCCTGTAGCCTTGAAAGATGTACCGAAGGTCTTCTTCTCGGAGGTCATGCGTGATGTTGATCTGGTAGTCAGTGTTGCGCATGTGGGCGGGGTGGATCCGGAAGCCAGCCTGACAACCATTGAAATGCGTCATGTTATCGTGAATGAATCCCTGCGTCTACTCAAGATAGACAATGTACGACTGGATGGCAATTATGCACGGATCGAAGGTGACCTCGGCGAATATGCCGTTCATCTTGGCAGTGGCAACGTGTTTAGACAGGCAACTGGTGCGCTATATATCGTACCTGTGCATAGTCAGCATCGGGGGAGGATCTTCCTGCCATTCCTGGATGAAGATCCAAGAACAGCTGAGATTTTATCCAAAATCATGCTGCTCGCAGAAGATAAGAAGATCAAAGATCCACAAATCCTGGCGCAGCTGAAGAGCTAGAAATAACTCGAGATCGCAGGCAAGATTAGGACAGAGCAGGTGACATGGTTAGTAAGAATGGATGTAAAATTTAAGGAAGTTTGACTAGAGAAATGCGACGCTATTAGAGGTCAGTTATGAAGAAATAGCAGCCGGGGTACCTGTTAAAAGGGACTTCGGTTGCTTTTTATTTTCCGTGTGGAACGAAGAAATTCATTGCATCCGTTTACAAATAGACTTTGGGCCCAGGTGTTTAATTTAATTTCCTAAATATAATAATTAATTGAATAAATTGTTAATTTAGAAATGGGACATAACGACTGTTTTCAAAAGTAAATGTTTTGTATGATTTGAGTTACAAAAATGTAATTAACTCGTTTTCATATGATGTTATACGAATTATATCTGACATCATACCTAAGAACTAATTCACTCCTTTCGGCTCCATTTCCATATTTAAGGGGATGTAATTGATCCGCAGGTCGGCTATCGTAAGAAAGCGAAATTGCTCGCTCGCTTGTCGAGCCGCACTTTTCGTAGCGATGTGCAGGGCTGCCTGAATGCTTGAAGGGCTGGGACAAGCCAGTTTGCATTCCCTTGTACACATGTATCCAACCATGTGTGCAAGAAAAATGATCAAGAGAGAAGGAGAGCTTACAAACATGAACAGAAGACTCAACCTGATTTTCCTCAAACGATGGTTTATGCTATTAATCATCGTGGCGGTTGCGGCAATGCCGTTACACGCCTTTGCCGCAGAAGCGGATTCCGGGGCAGATCGCCCTTGGATGAACAAATCCTTATCTGCGAAGGAACGCACCGAACTGCTGCTCAAGGCGATGACGCTGGAGGAGAAAGTCGGATTCGTTACCGGTAAAGTAAATAACTATTATGGTTTCTATAATGATGGATTGGAGCGGCTTGGCATTCCGGCATTGCAGATGGCGGATGGACCAGCAGGCGTACGTGTCGCGAATCCGGATGTGCAGGACAAAAAGTCCACGGCACTGCCTGCACCGATTGCCCTGGCAGCATCCTGGGATACCAATCTGGCCAAACAATATGGTGACCTGATCGGACAGGAAGCTCATGATACAACACATAACGTTGTTCTTGGTCCTGGTCTGGACATTGCACGTACACCATGGGGATCACGTAACTTCGAATCCTTGGGTGAGGATCCGCTGCTGGCTTCCGGCATGGGTGCAGCGTATGTCAACGGAATTCAGAGCAACCCGGTGATTGCAACGGCGAAGCACTACATCCTGAACAATCAGGAAACGGAGCGTTTTACAACGAATGCAACAGCCAGTGAGCGTGCCATCCAGGAAGTCTATGCACGTCCATTCCAGGCTATGGTTGAAAAAGCGGATCTCGGTTCCGCCATGTGTTCATTTAACCAGGTGAACGGTACATATGCTTGTGAGAACAAGGAGATGCTGACCGATCTGCTCAAGGACCAGTTTGGCTTCGAAGGGTTTATCATGAGTGACTATGGTGCCAATTTCAGTACAGCCAAATCAGCTAACGCGGGTCTGGATCTGGAGACACCAGGGGAGCCTTATGGCAAATGGGGAACGCAACTGCTGGAAGCCGTGAACAAAGGTGAAGTCAGCGAGCAGACCATTGATGAGAAGGTTCGCCGCATTTTGCTCCAAATGTTCGAGAAAGGGCTGTTCGACAACCCTGTAACCAATACGCAAATTAATGCGAAGGCAGACGGTAAGCAAGCAAGGGAAATTGCTGAGCAGAGCATGGTGCTGTTGCAAAATAACAATGACGTGCTGCCGCTTTCCAAGAAAGAACTGAATTCCATTGCAGTAATTGGACCAGATGCAGACACGGCTTCTGCAGCAGGTGGAGGCAGCAGCCTCGTTAACCCGACATACACCGTGAGTCCGCTTGAAGGGATTCGTAACCGTGCAGGCAATGGCGTCGAAGTGAATTATGCAGCCGGAACGGATCCTATCTCCGCCGGGGATGCATTTAACGGTCCTTCCGCAGTACCGTCCACCCTCTTGTCTCCGGCAGATGCCGAGAAGAGCGAGCAGAATGTTGGTACGGACAAAGCGGAGTATGGTCTTCGTGCTGAATACTGGACCAATACGAACATGGAAGGTGACCCTTCACTGGTTCGTACAGACAATCAGGTCAACATGAATCTCGGATTTTATAACTATGAAGGGTTCAACGCCCAGTCATCCAAGCTTCCGGTTACACCAACGGAATTCAACAGTAAAATGTCCGCACGTTGGACAGGTTCCATTACAGCACCCAAAACGGGTGATTACAAATTGTCTCTGACCAGCCTGGGATCTGCGAAATTGTACGTGGATGATCAGCTGCTCGTAGAAAATCAAGGTGAAACGCTGAGCACAACGAAGAAAGCAATTACGTTAAAAGAAGGCGAATCCCACAACATCAAGATTGAATACCGTACTGACTTCCCGGTACAGTCAAGCCATGACATGGGTGCCCAAATGCGTTTCGGCTGGGAAGCACCTGAAGATGCCGTGGATGCCAAAATGCAAAAAGCAGTTGATTTGGCCAAAAAATCCGATGTTGCCGTTGTCGTAACACGTACGTATGACAGCGAAGGTTATGTGGACCGTTCCGATCTGGAACTGCCGAACAACCAAGAGCAATTGATTCGTAAGGTCGCAGCAGCAAATCCGAAGACGATTGTTGTTCAAATGAGCGGCCGTGCTGTGGAAATGGATTCCTGGCAAAAAGAAGTTCCATCCATTGTTCAAGCCTGGTACGCAGGTCAGGAACAAGGTAACGCTGTAGCTCGCGTTCTGTTCGGTGATGTGAACCCTTCTGGTAAATTGCCAGTGACGTTCCCGTCGGACGATTCACAAAATCCGATCTCCACCGCGGAACAATTCCCGGGTGTGAATGGCGTGGGCACGTACTCTGAAGGCATCTTTGTAGGCTATAAAGGGTATGACAAAGAAGGCATGACACCAGCGTTCGCATTTGGACACGGATTGTCTTATACCGATTTTGACTACCGCAACCTGCATGTGAAAAACACAGGTAAAGGGGACGATGCTACCGTAGAAGTGTCCCTGAACCTACGGAACACCGGTAAAGTTTCTGGTGCAGAAGTTGTACAAGTCTATGTAGGCAATCTGCCAACGAGTGTGGAAACACCGGAAAAACAACTTGCTGGCTGGGCCAAAGTCGATCTGAAGGCAGGCAAACAGCAGCGCGTTAAAATCAAATTGGATCGCAGCGCACTGTCCTATTGGGATGAAAAGTCGCATGAGTGGGTAATGCCTAAGGGTAAAGTATCTGTTTATGTCGGCAGTGCATCAGACGATGTCCGTCTGACAGGCAGCGTGAATATCGGAAGTCCATCCGGTAAATAAGAGGAAGAAGCGAAGAGTCGTGGCCGAATGGCCGCGGCTTTTTCCACAATTGGAGAGGGGGACAAGATGAACACGCGATGGAGCAAGAAGAAAACAGGATGGATGATCCTGCTGATCGCGGTATGTATTGGGGCTGGTTTCGGCGCTTGGTGGATGGCAGACCACAGTGAAGAAGATGGCATCCAGCCTCCACCTATAGGGAAGAGCCCAACAACAGTAGAAGCTTGGCTGACAACAGGAGATCAGCAGCACCTTCTGGAACCGCAGCAGCCGATTCCCTGGACAAAAACAACAACCGAAGCGAACCATTCTGAAGCAGATCACACCATCACCATTGATCCATCCCAAACGTATCAAACGATGGATGGATTTGGTGCCGCCATGACAGGCTCGACCACCTATTTACTCGATCAGCTTCCGCAGGAACAGCGGGAACGATTACTCAAGGAGCTGTTTACAAGTGAAGGATTGAATTTGGATATGGTGCGTCATACGATTGGTGCTTCTGATTATTCGGTGGATGCATCTGGTGGACCATCAAGTTATACGTATAATGATATCGAGTCCGGCACGGATTATAATATGGATCACTTCTCGATCGACAAAGACCAGGAAGTGGTAAATATGCTGAGACAGGTCGCTGTGCTGAAACCGGACATCAAAGTGTTGGGCACACCCTGGACCGCCCCGGCCTGGATGAAATACGGTGAAAAAACAATGAATGGCTGGTATCTGGATTACAATAATCCTCAAGTTTATGAAGCCTATGCACGTTATTTCGTAAAATATATCAAGGCTTATCAGGCTCAGGGGATACCAATCTATGGAATGACCTTGCAAAATGAACCGGAGTTTACTACGGCTAATTATCCGAGCATGAGTATGGGGGCCGAAGAACAGGCCATGTTTATTCGTGATTACCTTGGGCCTGCAATACAGGATGCAGGACTGGACACACGAATCATCACGTATGACCACAACTGGGATCAGGCGGTAGAATACACGGGCAGTGTGCTTGGGGACGAAGCGGCTGCATCATATATTGATGGTTCGGCATTCCATTGTTATAAAGGGGACCCGTCCTCCATGACGGAAGTGCATGATCGCTTCCCGGATAAACATATCTATTTTACTGAGTGCAGCGGAGGGGATTGGAGTTCTGATTTTGGTGAAAATTTAGGCTGGCAGATGTCCAATCTAATGATCGGTGCTCCGCGAAACTGGGCTCAAAGCGTACTGCTCTGGAATATTGCACTGGATCCGCAAGGTGGACCCACCAATGGCGGCTGTGCGAATTGCCGTGGGGTAGTGACCATTGATCCGGAAACGGGTGAAGTGACACGCAATGTCGAATATTATGCACTGGCACATCTTAGCCGTTACGTTCGTGCAGGAGCTGTAAGAGTGGAATCTACGGAGGAACGGGACGAATTGAAGAATGTGGCCTTCCGCAACCCGTATGGAACCATGGTACTGGTTGCAGCTAACACAGGTAACGAAGATGTTGCTTTCCGTGTCGTCATGGAGGGGGAATCGTTTCAATACACACTTCCGTCTCAATCGGCTGTCACGTTTCGCTGGAAGCCGGAGGATACCTCGAATAGCTGAGTCGGGTCTTTTTAGCCATCAGCCGCATTCGATTTCTCCCACTCCTTGGATTTATGCAATATAATTAACACTACATAGGAGGGGAGGAATTAAAAATGATGGTTACATCATACAGGGCACTGGATCATGCCAAGCTGGTTGCCATTTGGGAACGGGCTGTACGGGCTACTCATACATTTCTGGCCGAAGAGGATATTGTCTTCTATAAAAGTGTGGTGAGTGAAGCTCTGTCAGGCATGGAAGTATGGGAAGCGGTGGACTCGGCGGGAGAGCCCGTTGGTTTTATGGGGCTGGATGGTAAAAACATGGAGATGTTATTCGTAGATGCGGATCAGCATGGGAAAGGGGTCGGACGGATGCTTGTCATGCATGCCATTGACCTTAAGGGTAACGATCTCAAAGTGGATGTGAATGAACAAAACGAGGGAGCTGCCCAATTTTATAACCGAATGGGATTTGTGCAGACAGGCAGATCGGAGCTGGATGGCTCAGGTAATCCTTTTCCCATATTACATCTGGAATTAAAATAGAAGTCCCCCGTAACCAACATCTTGAGATGGATGGTCGCGGGGGATTTTTCATACGTTAGTGAGTCTCATCATCGAGAAATGGTTTGTTCACCGCATAATACATGAAGCCCATCAGCAGTACGCCTCCCACCAGATTGCCGAGGGTTACCGGAACGAGATTATGAATGACCCCGCCAAACGAGATCGTTCCCGGATGATTCAGTACCAGCGCGATGGCGAACGTGCACATATTGGCTACGCTGTGTTCATATCCCGAGATGAAAAAACAGAAGACAAACAGCATCATGGCGAACATTTTGGCGCCATTCTCCTTCATGAACATCGGCACGAAAAATGCCAGACATACGAGCCAGTTACACAGGATTCCCCGGAAAAAGAGCTGCATCGCCGGTGCCTCCATCTTGTGCTCCACCACACTTAGCAGAAATCCATTGACCTGGGACGAATCGAATAACCCCGTCAGATAGATTAATAGAGCGAAGACGGCCGCGCCCATCAGGTTCCCGCTGTAACTGGCAATCCACAGCTTCACCACTTCGAACCAACGCAGCTTCTTCCTGAGTGCGGCGTACGTGTAATAAAATGTATTCCCAGTAAAGAGGTCACCCCCGCCATACGCAATCAGAATAATAGCCGCTCCAAACGTGAGTGCTGCCATGGGGTATGTAAATGGGGACTGCTCCATGTAAAAGAAGTTACCTGTCTTAAACGCTACGATTACGCCAAATCCGATAAACATGCTGGCTAGCATGGAGCGTGCAAGGTACCGGATCAAACTTTGTTTGTAAATCTTGTGCTTCTTCAAGGCTAGTTGTTCAACATTGCGTAAACCTTCGGTTTCCATAACTCGCCTCCCATCTCTCGGTGTAATGCTTACATTATAACGAAAATTTGGAAGAAGTGTGGTATAAGTTTAAACTACCACGGCAGCAGTTCAGCTAAACAATCACTATCTAATCATACAGATACCCAGACATACTAATGCTATTTCACTGGAAAAGGGTACATGCAGGCGCCTAGAATTTCAGCCAGTTGTTCTGCTGTTCGTTCACGTGGGGCTAATTCTTCTGCGTAGGAACGCTCCAGTTTGGCTCTCATAAAACGTTCGGCATATTCATTGGGACGAGAGTGAAAGTCTTTGGTGTACTCAGCATAGTCATGCGCATCCCGTACCTTTTCCAGCACACTGTTCAGCAGAGGACTGCCTGCGTAGAGGAGAGAGTCGGTTTCCTCGCATTCAAATTTCAGGAACATGATTGCCTTCTGCAAAGCATTGATCTCACCCTGGGTCAGGTAGATAGGCTTCACGGCATGTTCTCCCGATGCAGCTTTGGTCTGATCCATATTTTTATACGCTTCATGTTCATGAAAGGAAGATGGGTCATGTTTGTTCATGGGTTGTCACTTCCTTGGTTCGATTGTAGTACCCGCTTCGCAGAAGAGCCAAAATCGGCATCGGATTGAAGTGACTCTAGCGCCGACCTGGCACCGGAAACGTGTTGATGTGCAGCAAGAACAGCAAAGGCAGCTCCCTTGACCAGGATGTAGGCATTCCTCTGCAAAACCTCCAGAGCCAATTGAATCTCGGCTTCGGTGATGGGCAGTAGGGCTAAAGTCTGCAAAGCGTAGTTTTGTACATCCTCATCTTCGTCCGGGTCACGAACAAGCTGCGCAGCAGCATGCAGGACTTCATCCAGGGGATCAGAGGAGCTTGCGATAACAAGTGCACGCCAGGCTTCGATGCGCACCAGATCTTCTTCTTGAGAATTCATTCCAATAGCAAGAACTTGCTGCATGAGATGATGGTCTGTTAGCTCGGTCAGATTACGAAGAGCCTGCCGCTTTTCTTCTTCACTGAGTGCGTCGAAATCTGGCTGTTCAAAGTTACTATAATTCACATCAGACATAGTAGATCATTCACCTCCTGAATGAGAAGCTAGGATTGGGGCGGAAGCTGAATAGGACGGGCAGCCAGTGCTTCTTCCACAATCTGCTCGGGGGTCAGGTCTCGATCATCCCAGAAAATGAGATTACTGATCTCTGCATAGGGCAGCTGCTGCTGCAGCTCAGTCAGCATATCATCCAGTTCCGCTTCGGTTCCTTCGGCATTCATCAGCTTGCGAACCCGTTCTACCAATTGTGCATGGTCAGACATAATAAAACCTCCTGAATAATTCATATGATTAGTTACTTAACTAGTCTTTCACAGATGAACTCCTGCGTACAACTTCGTTTTCCAGAATCCGAGTTCCAGTTCCCGGCGGAACATTGTTTAATCTACCAATCTCTCCTAGTTAGCTTCATTATAACGAAATTTCAAGACAGAGACGCAGTACTTTTCTGAAAGAAAACAAGTTGATTTCAAATGTGTACGTATTATATGGGGAATGTTATTTGTATTTTTTCGTTACATATTTTATTTATTTCACTTCGAATTTCAAGCTATATTGCATGCGTTGACATGAATCCATGTTATGGGAAGTGCCTCCAGATCAACATTAATAACCTCCTTTTTAGTGGATAATATGTTAATCATTTTGTTCAGAATTGGTTCAGAGCCCCTTGCTATAATATGGGCCGAAACGAAGTATTTTTGGGGGGAACGGACTATGAATCAGGACTGGAAAAAGCTGCTGCTTACTGTCAGTGTAATTGGCATGCTGTGGGGGAATCAAAGCGTTAGTGCAGCAGAAGAAGAAACAGGAGGCGCTAATCCGATATCATCGGTTTTTACAGACGAAATTGATATTCGTTCAACTTCCCTGCAAGCCGTACAAGTGGCTGTGAAGCAAGGATTAATTTCAGGCTACCCGGATGGATCATTTCATCCACGTCAGTATCTGACCCGGAGAGAAATGGCTGTATTGCTGGCCAAAGCATCTCAATTACCCTTGGAGGAACAATCGGGTGCTGGCCTTAAAAACAAAGACTGGGCAGCTCCATATATAGATGCTATTCGTAAGGCAGGCTGGATGACGGGGGATGCTTCGGGGGATTTTCGTGCAAATGATCCAATCCGCCGGGAAGAGCTTGCTTCCATATTGGTAAGAGTCACAGGGGCACAACAAATAAAAGGAGGTCTTCCGCAAGCGATCTCAGATGAGTCTACGGTGAGTGGCTGGGCTAAAGAACAGGTACAAACGGCTTTGAAGCTTGGATTATTGGAATCAAGTGAGGGTAAATTCGAATCCAAAGCTTTGGTTGAGCGGCAAGATATTGCAGCAATTCTGGTGGATGTGTTCCATACAGGGGAGCGAACGGCTTCCTTAACCGAATTGGACGGAGATATTGCTTATATAGATGGGCGTCCTTTTGTGATTGGGAAGGAACTGCAAAGCATTTTGAATGAAGGAAACAAGGAAGCATTACAGGATGCGGTAATTACCTATGATGCAAGAACTCGCAATCTCTCCTCCTTGTCCGAAATTCAGATTACACAGCCGGGTACGGCTGATAAGCCAATTACATTGAATCTAAAAGATACAACCTATCAGGGTGCAATTGTAGTCTCTACAGACCATGTCACTCTAAAAGCCGATACATTATCCAAGGTTATTTTGAAATCTGGGTCAAGTACACTCACTATCGAAAGTGATATTGATGAAGTAACGGTTGATACCACCGACAACATTATTGTTCGGGGAAGTGGCACGTGGAAACAGGTTGTACTGAAAAGTACGAAATCTATCGTTCAATTGCCTGCCAGCGTGAAAACAGAGAAAGTGATCCTTGCAGAGGGCGGAGCATTATCACAGATCATTCGTAATACGCCTTCGGCACCGACAGCATCGGCTTCTACGGGAACAAGTAATTCAAGTTCTGGTTCAGGTTCATCAGGACCAACAGCACCAGAACCGACACCAACGCCAGAGCCTACACCAGAACCAACACCAGAACCAACACCAGAACCAACGCCGGAACCAGAGCTAGAACTGCCTGTTGTTGTGCCACCTTCTCCTGTAAATCATCAACCGATTGTTCAAGCGATTATTCCCAACAAGACCGTTTTTTTGGGAGAAGGTGCACAAGAGATTGAACTGAGCACTGTATTTACGGATGCGGACGAGGATGAACTGAGTTATGAAATTTCAGAAATGGATCAAAGGATCGCTTCTGGCGAAATTCAGGGTTCCAAATTAAAAATACAGCCCATTTCCATAGGGAATACAAAGGTAACGGTGAAAGCTGAAGACGGAAAGGGAGGAAGTGAGATAACGTCATTCCTCTATGTAGTCCAACCTTTCTTTATTCCGCCGATGCCACCGATTGTGATCCCGCCAATCATCCTGCCTCAACCGCCAGTAAACCATGCTCCCGAAGTGATTGAAGCATTGCAAGCAGTTGAAGTTGAATTGGGGGCTGCAAATGGTCCAACAGACTTGAAGACCATTTTCTCTGACCCCGACGGAGATGAACTGACCTTCGTTGCAACCTCTTCGAATCAGCAAGTTGCGGATGCTGATATTACAGGCAGTATGCTGACGTTGAACACCTACTCTCCTGGTAGCGCTGAAATTACGGTAACTGCCAAGGATAGTAATGGTGGGGAAGTGGAGAGCAAGTTTAATGTTGTGGTCAAAGCACCCGCCGCTGTTAATCATAAGCCCACAGTAGCAAGACAGATTACTAAAATGAATGTAACGCTGGGAAAGGTTAGCGATACAGTCAATCTGGCCGGAGTATTCGAAGATGCAGATGGAGACAATCTGACGTACACGGCTGAATCTTCGGACCCTAATGTAGCAGAAGCGATGGTACAGGAAGACGCGTTAACACTAACCTTCAAGGACGTTATAGGTTCAGCGACAATTACCGTCAAGGCTTCTGATCCGGATGGTGAGGAGACAGTGACAACATTTGTTGTAGATGTTCAAGACCCTGATGCAGGAAAGGGACTGTTTATTTCCGAGTTGGTCTGGGGCGAGAGTTTTAATCAAGCTATTGAACTGTATAATCCGACATCCAAATCACTTAATGGAGGGGATATTACGATTGTTCGGAGCGACTCAGATACCCCGATTACGCTAGACTCGGGTACTATCATTCCTTCCACAAGTACGCTAGTTCTTGCAGAAGGGTTTAGTGATTTTACAGAGGATGAGTATTATTATCTGACTTTAGATTTGTTTAAAAATACCGAACCGGTTACATTGACGCTTTATTACAAAGGGGAAGTCATGGATAGGGCAGTTATTGTACCGGCTCAATCTTTGACAAGGAAATGGGATACTGTTCTAGGTGATAAGGTTTCTTATGAACCAGCTGAATGGAGCAATATTGGAGAAAACAATTATGGCAACTTGGGCAAATTTGTTCCTTTAATTAATCCTTAACTTCATTCGTTTTATAACAGATACAGAAGGGGAAACATGATGCGAAAAATGAGAAGGACAGCGCAATTAGCCATAGTTGCATTGCTTCTAAGCAATGCTCTTCCAGTTGCTGCACAGAGTCGGAATTCAGTAGAGCAGGTACTACCTTCATATAATACATCTTCGGATATTAATGTTACTAACCCACTAAATGATTCCATGAATAAAGCTGTGACAATGGGCTTCATCAAGGGAGATCCGAATGGTAACCTTCGGACAGCCGATCCCATTACCCGTCAAGAACTGGCGGTTGTTCTTGCAAAGTCTCTGGGACTGACAGCAAGCAAGGCATCATCATCACCTTTTGCAGATGTAAAATCGACTAACTGGTCAGCCCCTTACATTCAAGCGGTGAAGAAGGCTGGTCTTCTACAGGGAGATGCAGCAGGACGCTTCAGACCACAAGCGCAGATCACCGGGCAAGAACTGATAGCTGTTCTGGTGCGAGCCACAGCCTTTGCCAAACAGGAAACGGAGGAAGACTCTGTTCCACAAGAGTGGAAGGGAACAAGTTCTTGGGCTATACCTTACGTCCAGACGGCTGTAAAGGCAGATCTGTTGAGTGAGTATCCAGGAGAAACCAAAGTTAAACAAGGACTTATTCGTGGCGAAGCGGTAAGCATGATTCTGTCGGCCATGTTCCCGGAAAATCGCCTATCTGTTATTCAACAGCTCCAAGGCAATCAGGTCCAGATCAACGGAGTAAAGTATCATATCTCTGACAACGTGGCGGGACTTTTGAATGATCGTAACAGGACTGTACTGGATCAAGCTGGAATACAGTTCAAGAGCGAAGATCATTATCTTACCGAAATCAATGCTTTGGAAATTAGAAAAGGCGGAGAAGCTGCACATACAGATGAGGCAGAATTCAGCCGTAATCTGTTATTGAATGGTGGAGACACCACACTTGATGGTAATCTGACGATTAAAGCAGACTTCACCTCGGTGCAAGGAATTACAATTAAAGGTAAGCTGACAATAGTCCCGGAAATGGAGCATGACTTTTACGCCAAAAATGTAAAAGTAGAAGGTTCTGTTTGGGTACAGGGCGGAGACAGTAATACTGTTGTATTTGAGAACTCAGCTCTAAAAGACGTGAATGTGGATAAAAGTGATGTGCATGTGTCCCTGGCAGGAAGTACCCATGCTCAAGAGATTAGCGTCCAGTCAGACAGTAGAATTGATATTGAGCAGACAGCTACTCTTCCGCTGTTGAATATCATTGAAGGTGCAAGCAGAGTGGAACTTCAAGGAACTGTTGATACCGTTTCTCTGAATACGCCTAAGTCCATGCAGCTTAACGGGAATGTAACTGTGCAGCAGCTCACGGTAGATGGGGCAGGACCGATCAGTATTAATGCTGCAGGCACCATCCAGCAACTCCAGGTAAATAATCCCGCTGCACAGATCAATGTATCGGGAAATGTGAAGGTGGCTGAGGTCAATTTGGCAGCTGGAGTACCAACTTCCGCGGTTAGTGGAGGTACAGGGATGGCTTCTTCCAACACTGCATCGCCATCATCATCAGGTGGAACAGGGGGAAGTGAGACTCCTGTTGCTGCCAATCGTGCACCTGAACTGCTGAAAGCATTTGAAACCCGCAAGTTCACGGCGAACGGACAAGGTGCCACTTTAAATCTAAATGGCTATGTAACTGATCCGGATGGTGACCCGTTAACGTATACCGTTGCTTCATCCAAGTCTTCCGTCGCTAAGGTAGTGCTTAGCGGGTCCAATCTCGAGATCACACCAATAGAACATGGAACAGCTACAATAACCGTATCCTCTAATGATG
The DNA here is from genome assembly GCF_002276415.1 of Paenibacillus sp. 7523-1. Taxonomy (NCBI): domain Bacteria; kingdom Bacillati; phylum Bacillota; class Bacilli; order Caryophanales; family Paenibacillaceae; genus Paenibacillus; species Paenibacillus sp. 7523-1. Next base: position 46,228 of record NZ_NPBR01000020.1, read on the forward strand.
GGCGAGGCAAAAGGTTAAGATCTACATTCGAGGTCAACGTGAATGCACCTCCTCTTGCATCTCCTATCCCTGATCAGGAGCTTGTTGCCGAGTCAGGCACCAAGGAAGTGGATCTCATGGTTTATTTTATGGATGATGAGAAATATGAATCGGAGCTGCTCTACAGGGTGACGAATAATGCCTCGGATATCGTAGACTCCGAAATCGTCGGAAGCAATTATGCAGAATCCGTACTGAGGTTAACGCCTAAGAAGGCAGGAGAAGTCGTTCTTAAAATAAGAGTTGATGATGGGCAAATTGCTGATGATGGAAGTACGGGTGCTACGGAGGTTGAGATGCGGGTTGTCGTTCTCCCACCGCTTAACCGTGCGCCTGTGGGGGAAGCTCCCTCGAATATGGACGTATACCTGGGCAATAACATCCCTATAGTAAAATTGAATGAGCTATATACTGATCCAGACGGTGACCCTCTGACGTATACGGCGACTTCATCCAATTCTGATGGGGTTACTGTGGAGGAAGATGCAGGTAAGTTGAAGTTCACTGCTCTTCAACTAGGGACGTATACGATTTCATATTCCGTTAGTGACGCTAAAGGCGGAATAACAAGTGGAACATTTGATATCAATGTAGATCCTATCCCGAATTTGAATCCGATAGGACAGTCACCTGGTTGGGTTACCGCATACTTAGGTTTCCTATCAGAGTCTATTCCTACTGTTAATTTAAATGATTATTATACAGATCCTGACGGTGACCCACTTACATTCAGCGCCACTTCATCTGATCCTGATGGATTGATCGTTGAGGAGAATTCAGGGATACTTCGTTTCACTGCTCTGAAATTTGGAGAATACACCATTCATTTTTCGGTGGAGGATGGCAAAGGCGGTTCCATTTCATCGGCATTTCAAGTAAGAGTTAATCCTAAGCCTAATGCTTCTCCAGTTCTTACTAGTAATCTACCTGCTCAAACGTTGTTTCTGGGTAAGGAGGATACTGTCATTGATCTCTCACAATATTTTAGTGATCCAGACGGAGATGCGTTAGAGTTTCAAACGCCACTTGACTTCAATAATTTCCTCATCGCTGAGCTGAATATTCAGGAAAACAAGCTGATTATTCATCCCAAGCAAGTTGGTAAATTTCAAGCTACCATCCAAGCAAAAGATGTTTATGGAAAAGAGGTGACAGCCTCTATTGATATTCAGGTTATTGAGTCCGGAAGTTTCGGTGCCATCCCTAATCAAACAATAACGTGGCCTTGGTCTACTTTGGATATAGACCTTACTCCGTATTTGCTGAATTTTGACATCGGTACTTTAACGGTGGATGCTGCTTCTACAGACATAAATATTGCGACAGTGTCGGCGAATGGAGCACAGGTTTCGGTTAATCCAGTAGCAGAAGGACAAGCTACGGTAACACTAACCGTATATGATCTTGCAGGACGAAAAGAACAGACCTCTTTTAACGTAACTGTACAAGCCGAGCCGTCAGTCAATAACTCTGTACCTGAGGTAGTAAGTAGTATTTACGAACAAGTATTAACGCCGAATGTAACAAATGCACGCACCTATGACCTGAGTCAATTGTTCAATGATCCGGATGGAGATGTGCTGCAATATACAATTAGCAGCAGCTCAGCCGAAGCAGTGGATGCGAGCATTAACGGCAATCAACTAACAATTAAGCCTGGAACAGGGAATACAGTAGCTCCTTTAACCATAACAGCGAAAGATGGAAAAGGTGGGCAGGTTGAATACTCCTTCAATGTCCGGACTGCTTCTCTGGTGAACGGTGGGGTCATACAGATTAATACAAAATCCGGAGTTCAGGATGCTTTGACCTATTCAACCTCAAGTCTGTTCCCGGGTCAAACAAGCTTCAAAGTCTACAGTGGTACGCCAGATTCAACGTTCACAGGGCCGGATACCATGAATACGAATCGAATTCCAATAACAGTATCTCCGTTGAACTACTGGATTATTGGAAATGATGGTAGAGCTGTGGTAGTTCAAGTGAATTCGCTGCCTCAAGGAACGCCAGAGCTATTTTTCTCTCAATACGTTGATGCAGGAGATGGGCGCGGTGTTGTGCAACTTTATTACACAGGTGATGGAGATCCATCACATAAAGCAACTGGATACCAAGTAGAAGTTTATAAGTGGATGAAAAAAACATCAACGATGCAAGTGACGCCTTACGGTGTATTGGATGTGATTCCAGGCGTACCTTATATCTATATCGATACTATATTCTATGACTTCTTTGATATTACCAATGCTTCTTACTATAACGATGAATTAGCTCTCTATAATCCGAATGAATATAACGTCGTAGCTCTCGTTCTCAAAAAGGACGGCCGAATTGTAGATGTATTGGGTGATCCAGCTTCTCATGATCAGTTCATGCCTGCCGGCGGGACATTTATCCGCAAACGTGGGATATACACGGGTTCACAGCAGTTTTCATTGACAGGGGAGTGGAATGAGTTTCCGAAAGGAACCCTTCAATTTGTTCCTTTTCACACTCCATAGGTTAATGAACTAAAGGCATCTTTTGATATGAAACCTTGTAATAAAGTAGGCCGACCTCCATGCTCTTGAAATGAGTATGGAGGTCTTATTTATTTCTACTGGAAAAGGATCATGCCGGAGTTGAAGTTTATCTTGGGTCAGGAATTCGTATAGCAAGATTGCCAAACTGCTCTCCCTTTTCCATTCGTTCGAATGCTTTCGCTGTATCCTGTAGCGCATACACTCTATCGACTACAGGATGTATATCATGATGTTCCACCCATTGCAGCATCTGGACAAACTCTTCATGGCTTCCCATGGAAGTACCGATCAGGCTAACTTGAGGGAAGAAGATGGATCGGATCGGAATATTCAGATCATCTCCGGAGCTTGCGCCATACATTACGATTCGGCCACCGGGTCGGATAATATCGAAATATTGGGGGAAAAGGGCTTGTCCGATGCTATCCAAAATCAGATCCACAGGGTCAAGTTCGTTATGCTGACTCCAATCCTCGTGACTGCCAAATGCTTGTAAAGCTCCCAATCGAATGGCTTCCTTTCGCTTCCTTTCGCTCCTTGAGGTTACGGTTACCTTGGCTCCGGCTGATACTGCCATGAGAAGAGCATGGGTGGCTACACCACCTCCAATGCCGGGAATCAGAATATGTTCTCCCTGCTGAAGACCACCACGGGTGAATAACGCACGGTAGGCCGTCAATGCCGATAGGGATAATACCCCTGCTTCCTCCCAAGTTAGATGAGATGGTTTTGGTAATGCATTTTCGGCAGGGACAGTAATATACTGTGCAAGTGTTCCATCCGTTGGTCCACCTACGATCTCAGGTACAATCGGCACATCTGCTGCACACGTCCAACCGAGAGTTGGATGAATAATGACTTCTTCACCTACAGAAGGGTGTACAACTCCTTCGCCAGTTTCTACTATTATACCAGCCCCATCGGAGCCTAGAATGAGCGGAGCGTCATGGGTTGTGCGACCTGCCATAATGAAGAGGTCGCGATGGTTAAGGCCGGCGGATTTTAACTGGATTTTGACTTCGCCGAACCCTGGTGCTCGACTTGTGAATGATGTATATTGGAGCCCCATGAGGCCACTTCGGCCTGAATGTATAATAGCTTTCATAATGTTATTCCTCCCGTTGATGTAATTAAAGGTGATGATTGAACCTCATTGTACAGTTGGGGTGGTTTCACGTAAAATGAACAGAATTGAATGTGGGTATCAATAAAAACAATAGCTAGCAAGCAGGTGATTATCGTGGATGCAGGAGATCTGAAAATATTTCGGACAGTTGCTCGAGAGGGAAGTATTAGTAAAGCGGCATTGGCACTGAATTATGTGCAGTCCAATGTTACAACGCGGATCAGGCAGCTGGAAAGTCAACTTCAAGTTTCGCTTTTTCATCGCACGAACCGGGGAATGGTACTCACACCTGCTGGAGACCATTTGCTCGAGTATGCGGATAAAATACTGGATTTGCTGCATGAAGCAGAATTGTCGACTCAGACAGGAAGTAAACCTGCAGGAAAGCTTCGTTTAGGTTCCATTGAGACAGCGGCCTCCAGTTTTCTTGCTCCATTCCTGGCTAAATACCATTCCTGTTATCCAGAGGTACAGACTTCACTTGTCACAGGAGGGACCCATGAGCTGAATCAGAGAGTCATGCAGCATGATCTGCAAGGCGCCTTAGTCTATGGGCCAGTCGATCACCCTGAACTGAACTATATCAAGGTGTTTGATGAAGAACTGGTTCTGATTGCGGAACCCGGCTTGCATCAGATGGCCGAAGTATTAGGTAAACCGATGTTGTTCTTTGAGATCGGCTGTACGCACAGAACTCAAGCTGAAGCTTTTCTACATAGCCGTGGGGTCCATACGCTCAATGTAATGGAATTTGGTACATTGAACACGATCCTAAGTGGTGTATCTTCCGGAATAGGGGTATCTTTACTCCCGCGATCTTCGGTTGTTCAAGCCGAATTGAGAGGAGAGGTTTCAGTGATATCTTTGCCAGAGCCATACTGCAGGTTGGAAGTCGGACTTGTACATGCCCGAAGTGAACATCTATCGGCCGCATTACGTGGCTTGCTGGAGATGATGACAACCAGGCCAGAAACAAAGAAGGAAAATGAGATTTAATTTAGCAAACTAAATTGAACTGAGCACTGTTATTAATAGTGAGAGAAGAAACTCAAATTTTTATGAATAGTAAAGTGAGGTTCAACGATGAGCTTGTTGATCATACCCAAACTAATCTGTGCAGCAATCATTGCTCTACCGGGTTATCTTCCTGTTCCCAATCAAGAACGAACTGTATTGGCAGAGATCAAAGAAAATCAACAAGACATTACATTACGCGCAGCAACCAAATCTGTTCAAGGGATGTACTCCGGAATTACAGTCACGTGGAATAACCAAACGGAATTATTTCCATGGGAAAACATCAGCGAACCAGCTTATTACCCGGAAGTGGTTACCGCCAATATAGATGGCGAAGGTCAGGACGAAGTAATCATTATACTTACGACTGGAAAAGGTACCGGGGCGCGGGGCTCAGCCATTCATGTGTTACAAGAGGATTGGACCGAAATCCCTATCGGGGACCCGATAGCGAAAGCTCAGAATTCGTTGTCTTCGGTGTACAAGGAACACCAGGCAACGGTTGAATACACGGTGAACATTGCAGGTAAAGAGTATGTCTATTCTTATCCCATGGATGACGCAGGAACATGGTTTGAAGAGGCAAGCATTGGTCGTATTCTGAGGTACCGGGTTCAGGACAACAAACTGATTGCTGAAATGCCGGTGCAAGTTTCCCCGGGCACGTATACAGGTACGATTGAAGTTGAATTCAGGGCGTACAATGGCAAATTAATTCCCTCAGAAGTCAGTTACATTGAGGACCTTTAGTCAGTAACTATGCTCATATCGAGATCATTTGGATAACTTTATCTAATGTACAGAGGAGAGGATGTTTCGTGGAATCTAATGCTCTTGAACCGATCCGAACTCTTTTGGATCAGGCGTATCAGACTGTAATGGGGAAGAGCTGTACGCCGGAATTGGAGCAGGCAATAGCTGACTTTGAGAAAAAGCACAACGTTCATCTTCCCGAAGCATACAGGGAGCTTTTGCTCTATTATGGCGCCTGTAACTTCGGCGATCCTGCTCTTTATTCCGTACAAGAATTGGACTGGGCATACCCCGCATTTGTGGAAGCGTACCAAGAATATAAGAGAGAGTATGACCTGTCTGAGGATCTGATTCCGTTCCCGATTGGCGGTTTTGGAGAAGGAAGCATTGCTGTTCTGGAACAGAATTCAGGTAAAGTTCTGATGCTTATCCACGACTATGCAGGAGACCATCCATTTCAGGAGGTCGCGCCTCACTTTAACGGATTGATGGAGATGCTGGCCGAGTCTGCGATCTGGGTTCAGGAACAGATGAAATAGTCAGACTAGGTGACAGATTGCTCTTGAATGTATTTGCGATAAAGGGCAGGCGTTATCTCTTCGAATTTTTTGAAAATTTTGATAAAATACCCCGATTCGTTAAAACCCAGCTCATCACTGATCTGTGAGATTGGCATGTCGGTAACCTCCAGCAATTGCTTGGCCCACTTGATTTTGAGCTTGGCCAGATAGGTTGTAAAATTCTCCCCTGTCTCCTTGGCGAACAGTCTGCTGAAATAGCTTGGACTAAGGTGGCATAGATCTGCCATGTGTTTCAGTGTCACCTGCTCACTCTTGTGACTGTGAATATATTCAAATGCAGGCTGTAACGCAGGGCTGGTACATGCATTATCGCTTGGACTGTTTTTGAGATAGGCATCTGCAATCGCATTGGTCATTTCCTTTTTGATGGATTCAATATTGCGAATGGAGTACCCGGGCAAAATCGTGGATAGATTAACGGATTCCTGGGAGCCGGAAGCCTTCTCGAACATCTCCACCAGCAAATTTTTATTAAGAGCTTCCTCTACAATATAGTTGCACAGCAGGGACAGCATGTTGGAGATTTTTACAATCTCTTCATAGGTCATGACAGGCAGTTGATCATAATCATCCTGAAGCTCCTGCAGCTTCGCTTCATGCATGGGCACGTTTTTGGAAGAGACGATCTGTTCCAGATCGGTGCCTTTGTCCGGATCTGCAAGCTTAACTTGCCCTGCCATCACGGCTCCAATGTATTTTCCATCGATGGTGATGGGAATGGCGATATCAATAATATTGAAATGACATAAGTATACATAAGGTTCATTCAACCGAACCGCTTCCAGCCCGCCACGTGAATCGCATTTTTGGCAGTAGGGAAGAAGCTCGGGATCTTTGCGTACATTTTGGCAGAACGTTTGGCAGCTGCTGTGGCTGGTCACTGGAATACCTTTGTAGTCGACGGTCAGAATGGCCAGTTTGGTTACATTTGCCAGTGAATCCTGTAGGCGCTTCCATTTAGTTAGGTCGAGGATTTTATTAATGTGCAAGTATTCTTTAATCATTGTGTGAACCTCCATAGCTAACCTGATTAAAGGCCCTTAAGCGCTAAAAAGTTAGCAAGTTGTACATATTAGAATAGGATGCAAACGGGTAATGTAAGATGATGTCAACATTCAACCATCCAATGACAATAACATACCATGAATTCAGAAAAAAGCAAAAAATTACGATTGGAAGTTATAATAATTTGTTATCAAAGTCCAATGTGTCTCTCGCATTCATGAGATATATTTAGGTTAATTGTGAACCATTCAAATTTGATGCATTAACACGACCACTCTATTAACTATCTTTAGGAGGCATACCATTATGAGAAAAGCATTTATCAGCCCAACCAAATATGTGCAAGGCGAAGATGAACTGTTGAACCTTGGTTACTTTGTAAAATCCTTCGGAGATTCCGCTTTATTGATCGCACATCCGGATGATGTACAGCGTGTAAAGGCAAAGCTTGATGCAACAGCAGAAAAGTTCAATATTACTTTTGTTGAAAGCGGTTTTAGAGGGGAGTGCTCCCGTCAGGAAGTGGCTCGTCTGCAGGAAATTGCGAAGGAAAAAGGATGCACCTGCACCATCGGTCTTGGAGGCGGTAAAGCCATTGATGCAGCCAAATGTGTAGCGGAAGGCGAAGCATTGATCATTTGCCCAACTATCGCTGCTACCGATGCACCAACAAGTCACTCGGCAGTATTGTATACACCAGAAGGATCTTTTGATGACTATGCATATTTCAAACAAAGTCCAAGCGTAGTGCTGGTGGATACAACCGTAATCGCTAACGCACCAACACGCTTCCTGGTATCCGGTATGGGAGATGCGCTCTCTACGTACTTCGAAGCAAGAGCAACAGCGAAATCATATTCCCGTGTAAATGCAAGTCTGCCAATGGGATCCCGCGAAGGATATACTCCATCTGCTGTAGGTACGAATGCAGCACTGGCGCTGGCAAAATTGTGCTATGAAATGCTGTTGACTGACGGAGCAAAAGCAAAAGTAGCCAGTGACAGCAACGTTGTAACGCAAGCGCTGGAAAATATCGTTGAGACCAACATTCTGCTATCAGGTCTTGGATTCGAAAGTGGCGGTCTGGCCGCAGCACATGCTATCCACAACGGATTGACGGTTCTGGAGGGTACACATCACTTCTTCCATGGTGAAAAAGTATCCTTCGGTACGATTGCACAGCTTGTCCTTGAAAATGCACCAACCGAAGAGCTGCATGAAGTCATGGACTTCTGCCTCGAGGTGGGACTGCCTGTAAGCTTGGCAGATATCGGTGTAGATACCATTACTCAAGAAGAGCTGCTGAAAGTGGCAGAGATCGCATGCATTCCGGAAGAATCCATTCACGCTATGCCGTTCCCGATCACCGTTCCTGAAGTAGCTGCTGCCATTGCAGCGGCGGACCGTATGGGACGGGAATACAAAGCTCGCCGGGAGGCTAAGTAATGAAGAAAATTATTAATCAGGCTGAAAATGTCGTGATGGAAATGTGCAACGGGATTGCGCTGGCACACCCGGAGCTTGAATTTTTGAAAAAGTATAAGGTCATCAAACGCAGAGAGATTAATGCAGACAAAGTCAGCCTCATTAGTGGCGGCGGTAGTGGCCATGAACCGGCTCACGCTGGCTATGTGGGGAAAGGCATGCTGGATGCTGCGGTATGTGGAGATGTATTCGCATCTCCTTCCCAGATTCAGGTATACCAGGCAATCAAGGCAACGGCCAGCAGCAAGGGCACACTCTTGATCATCAAGAACTACAGCGGTGACATGATGAATTTCAAGAATGCAGCACATTTGGCGGAGGAAGACGGTATCGATGTACAGTATGTGCGTGTTGAAGACGATATTGCTGTACAGGACAGTCTGTATACCGTAGGGCGGCGCGGCGTTGCCGGAACGGTTCTTGTGCATAAAATTGCCGGAGCTGCAGCTGAAGAAGGGCGTAGTTTGGCAGAAGTGAAGTTGGTTGCCGAGAAGGCAGCCCAGAACGTACGCAGTATTGGTTTTGGATTTACGTCCTGTACCGTACCTGCCAAAGGGACACCAACGTTCGAAATTGCCGACGATGAAATGGAGTTCGGTGTAGGAATCCATGGTGAACCTGGTATTCGCCGTGAGAAAATTGTATCTGCTGATGAGCTGGCAGGCCGGATGGTTGAGGCCCTGCTGGCAGACATGAAGCTGGATGGCGGCACATCCGCTGAGATTGCCGTGCTCGTGAACGGTTTTGGTGCAACGCCGCTGCAGGAATTGTACCTGCTTAACAATTCTGTTCAGCGTGAGCTGGCAAGCCATTCGGGTCTCCAAGTAGCTACCACCTTTGTTGGCAACTATATGACCAGCATCGATATGGCTGGCGCATCGCTAACGATCCTGAAGCTGGATGATGAGCTCAAGTCATTGTTATTTAAGGAAAGTGACACACCTGCATTCAAGGTTTCCGGTCCTCCGGCTGCACAAGCAGCCTACTCCGAAGCACTTGAAGCAGTTGTAGGTGAAGACGCTCCGGTTTCCTATGAAGTGGAGACAGCCGCATCCGCTGCAGTCATTAACAACAACCAATTCTCCCTGGACAATATCGTGTACCTGATCGATAAGATGGGTGAGATCATTATCAAGAACGAGGTGCCGTTCTGTGAGCTCGATTCCCATGCAGGGGACGGCGACTTCGGGATGAGCGTGGCGAAGGGATTCCGTCAGCTAAAACGCGAATGGAATCATATTATCAGCGAAGAGAAGAAGGATATCGGTTCGTTCCTGGATGCCTGCTCGCTCGTTATTATGGAGTATTGCGGCGGGGCATCCGGTCCAATCTGGGGTTCGGCATTCCGCGCAGCGGGCAAAGCTGTAGGAGATAAACAGCAGCTGACGGTATCTGACTTTGCTGAAATGATGCAAGCAGCCGTGCAAGGCATTCAATCCACGGGTGAGCGGTCCTTCGGACGCGGCGCAGTTGTAGGTGACAAGACGCTGATTGATGCACTCGTGCCTTGTGCCGATTCCTGGGCACAAAGTGCAAATGCTGGTGATGACTTCAAAACAGCATTTGCCAAAGGGGCACAAGCGGCAGTCGAAGGTGCGAAGAAAACTGAAGACATCGTGGCACGCATGGGCCGCGCAGGTACGGTTGGAGATCGCAGTCTGGGGTATCCGGATGCCGGTGCATACGCACTAGGAGTTATTTTCACAGAGCTCTCTGAGTCAATGAAATAAATAGGAAATGCCAGTGGTCGTTTGATCACTCCGATGGCAGGCCATACTTTTGGTAGCTGTTTAGTTAGCGTCTACGTTCCAGTGTAATCATGTTTCACAACCTTTCCAACGTTTCGTCCATTGGAGGTGAGGGAAGAAAGACCACTCTGTAGTTTGGTTACAGAGTGGTCTTTTTGGTTTAAGAAGCTATAGCAGCAGGGCAGAAATTTGGTGTCCTCATGCCAAATAGTGTAATCTGGAGAACAGATACTTAGGAATGTGTATGGATCAGCACTCAAATTGAACGAGAAGGGATCAGGATCAGTTAATGACACAAAAGTTATATTACGACTCCGCATACACGCGGGATTGGCATACACAAATTACGGGTAGAGCGGACAAGGAAGACGGTACATATATCACGCTTGCGGAGACGGCGTTTTATCCGCATGGGGGTGGACAACCCTGTGACCTGGGCCGAATCGGAGGTATCGCTGTTCTTGATGTAAACATCGAAGATGGCGAGGTATGGCATAAAGTCGATCAGGCGCCTGAGCAGAAGGAGGTTCACTGCGAGATTGACTGGGAGCGCAGATTCGATCACATGCAGCATCACACAGGGCAGCATCTGTTGTCAGCGATCACGCTGAAGCTGGCTGATGCGATGACGCTCAGTTTCCATCTGGGGACCGAATATGCAACGATTGATGTAGCCGCAGAACTGGGAGCGGATCAATTGACAGCCATTGAGCAAGAAGTGAACCGCCAGATTTACCGCAATGCCCGCATTAGCAGCTCCTGGGTTACTGCGGAGGAAGCAGCGCGTCTGCCGCTCGTGAAGCAGCCTACTGTGACAGAGGACATCCGTATTGTCGAGATGGAGGGTGTGGAATACAACGCTTGTGGCGGCACACATGTGGCGGCAACAGGCGAGATCGGCATCCTTAAGGTGCTGAAAACGGAGAAGGTTAAAGGTGGCACGCGCATCTATTTCAAATGTGGATTCAGAGCATTAAACGAATTCACGGCAGCACAGCAGGTGTTAAACGGCATTTCGGTGAAATTAAAAACCAGCAGGGAAGAGCTACTTGATCGTATCGACAAAATGGAAACAGACCAGAAACAGCTTTTGTCCGAGCTGAGTACAGTCAAGTCGACCAATGATACGTATTATGCTCAGGAACTCCTATCTGCACGGGAAGGTTTGGTGATTGCCCAGATATTTGAGGACAAATCCCTCAAGGACATGCAGAGCCTGGCGACCAAGCTGACGGAAGATCATGAGGGCATCGTGCTCTTTGCCAGCATTTCGGAGGCCAAGGTCGTTCTGGCCCAGAACGGGCAGCCGCCGGAGTGGTCTTGCGGTCCATTCTTCAAGGGCAATCTCGGAGCTTACCAGGGCAAGGGCGGGGGCAGTGACAGAATGGCTCAGGCAGGCTTTGCCAGCAGTGAAGATGCCTTAGCCTTTTATGAATTTACCAAGGACCAACTGGGACATCACTAAGGTGAATTGTGGTTTCGGGATGAAGCGATATCAGTAAGGAGCAGCACGTCACCTTGTGGCGTGCTTTTTCACATGAGGCGAAGATCCGTCTGAGAAGAGCCAGTACATCCCATGATTTTCCTATGATATACTCGGGGGTATATCGATCAGACGGCAAGGAGGTACAAAGGAATGACAGAACGCATTCCGTGTATCCGTGAAGGATGCACAAATACGATTTTACCGGCAACCGCGGCAAAGACAGGTGGGTACTGCATGCCCTGCAAGCAGGAGATGGAGCGGGAGGAACGCCGGAAATACATTGAAGCGAATCGACGGGACGTGAATTTGTATGAAGGAGTGCATGACCCGGTGGAGATTCTGAAAATCATGCATAAACCTCATGTACGCGATCCATTAATTCACTATGTGCCATATGAACTTTCCCAAGAGCAAGTCTACCTGTCACTGTCTGCGGAGCAGCAGGAAGCGATGGCAGACTATGCGATGGAGTTGATTCGTACCGATGATACGGATACCGGCAAAGACATTCTGCTGTATCTGGTCTGTTACCATGATATCTCGCTCGCTGCACAGATCCCCGAGTTGTTGGAGCAGGAGATCTACTATCCTGCGATTCTATATAAAAGTGCTTCAGCGAACGTGCGGGATCAGCTCTTGCAGCAGGTGCACAACGATGACGAGAATCGTAACCATATCCTGATTATGTTAGCCTATATTGGCGATGAGGTAGTAGTGGAGCAGTTTTGGCAATGGAAGCAGTCTCCGCCGGCCTGGGCAGATCAATTATATGTAAAACCAGAGCAATACACCTTCCAAGCCGGGTGGGAACTCACCAAGGACGGGAAGCGGAGAGAATTGTTCACCACCCCAAGTTATTCATTATATAAAAGTAAGGATGAGGATGGAACGATTGCGCCTTCAAGCGGCGTGCCCATTCAAATGCTTCAAACAAGTTCCAGCAGCTGTCCATGGTGTGGAACCGCTTTAACGAACTTGGTTGCTCTGGATGTGAGACATCCGGCCTTGCAGAATGTTTCCTGGCAAGCCGAAAAGCTGCAGATTCGAACTTGCATCAACTGCAGCTGCTACGGTGTGGTCTATATGGAGACAAGCTCAGCAGGGGAGCCCTTCTGGAGTTCCCACAATGTCATGCCAGTAGGAATGGATGACATTGATCCGGATAACTCGTTTGAAACTGCCCCGGATGTTTGTGATTCATTCTACATTGCGAAAGAACCCCGTCAGGCCTTCCATGGCAGTGAGTGGGCCATGGAACCGTCACTATCCCAGATTGGCGGTCATCCCGGATGGGTTCAGGATGCAGCGTATCCGGTCTGTCCCTGCTGCTCCACAACCATGAAGGCGGTTGGGCAGGTAGACTGGGCGCAGATCGAGGAGTATGGCGAGGGCATGTATTATATGTTTGTATGTGAACCGTGTCAGATGACTGCGGTGACGTATCAGCAATCTTAACTAGATTGCCGAATGATCGGAACTTATTTATTTGAGCAGGACTCAGAATAGGTTCCAAGTAGTATTATGTTTTGGAGATAATTAGGGAAAAGTGGACTATGTAAATACATCGTGAGTAGCTACCTACTTACGGTGTACCTCATTTATAATAATATTTCATACTACGGGTTGCCGAATTCTTGTGCCATTGTAGTGAGGATGAAAGATTCGTTTAACAACGGATACTTATTATATGAGGTACGCTATGACTACTATAAAAGTAACACCAGAGCAACTTCTGGCTGTATCCAGACAGTTCGAAGCTGCTCAGAACCAGATTTATCAGATGAATAACAACCTGAAACAACGAATGTTTGAGGTTGAGAGAGTATGGGATGGGAGTACAAAAGAAAACTTTTATGCTGATTTTACTCATGCACAGCGGGTTATGGATAACTTTGTGACCTTATCCATGTCAATATCGAAAGAGCTCAGAAGTCATTCCGAAAAGTTTCGGATGGCCGATAGTCAAACGGTACAATCCTATGATCCAAGATGTGCTCCACCTCCACCGGATGAATGTAGGGCTCCCGCAGCCGATACACGTAATGCTTTCCAGAAGTCTGCTGACAGTTTGGTCGAATTGGGACAAGCCTTTATGCAATCTGCAGATGATCGGTATCAGAAGCGTTACGATAGTGTAGGTGGATTTTTGGATTATTGGACGTTCGGCATCCCTAGTGGTCTTGTTCAGGGGTATGTGGATCGAGCGAATAAGGCGTTCGACTCTCCGAATGATACAGCGAATTGGCTTACATTCGGTATTCATGGTACGATCCGTGAAGCTACGTTTCCAACGAATGCTTGGTCTAGTGAGCACTGGGCTAACCTTTTTGGCGTAGGTGGATTGATGCTAGGTGGCGGGTATGCTTCTACGATTAAGCCCCACAATCTATTTACGTCTACAGGAGGGGGAGCGAAAATCAATTCGTTTTCCCGTCCTGGAACAGGAAATATGACGGGTGGCTTTCATGGTTTTCAGGATCAACGCTTGCGAATTACTGAAAACATTGCCGAAAGCAAAAAGGCGAGAGAGTCCTCGAAATTTTCTGAATTCGTGGAGAAGGAAAAGGAGATTGTTAAGGAGACTGTTAAAGGTAATTGGAATCTCGATGATTTACAAAATACAGAAGCTTTCAAAAAAGGAACAACGAGTAACGCATTAAATCATATTTTTGAGGGCGAACTCATAAAAGGACAAGCAGTTGGATTTCATTATGAAGGTATGCCAAATAGTAAGGGGAAAATTGTTGGGAATGTTGATCCCCCTAATGAGTATGGCGTATATAGAGCTAATATAGAGGTTGATGGAGTACTGAAAAAAGCAAAGACAACGTTTTTTCCGAAAGACTGGACATCGCAGCAAGTTATTGATGAGATAAATATAGCTTTCGACAACAAAGTTGTTTTCAAGAATAATAGATATAGAGGGACTGCGAGTACAGGAATGAATATTGAGTTTGTTGTAAAAAATGGGAAAATTACGTCAGCATATCCGTTGTATTAAGAGAATGGAGATAACTATATGATTAAATATTTGTATACAATTGAATACAGTGAAAATTTTAATGAGGTTATTTTTGATTTCGGTATAGATACATCATTAAAGAATGGTTATCTGATTAGTAATTCACTTGGTTCGGATATTTTTGGGGATTTTGCTACTGTAAAGGATGAAATCGAAAAATTATTCGAATTATTAGAAGGAAAGGTAACTTTATACGAAGGTGGGGGGAATGTAAACATAATAAAAGCAGATGAATGTTTTACAACCATTGAAGACATTTTTGCCGAAGATGGTGAAGAGGACAGTACATGTAAAATTGAGACTTTAGAATATGCAAAGATCATACTGGTATGGGCAAAGGAAAATTATCAGTATAAGTGCAAACGAGGCGTTATGTTAAGAGAAGAAGCAGAATTAGCAGTAGACTGGATAAATAAAAAATGCAATAAGGTGTATGAACTAGAGAGTAGATAGAGCGTTTTATGTAAACTCTCTACAGTCTTAACAACAAGGACTTACAACACCCCCAATGAAGCCACAATACCACTAACCCTTTTTGTCGTAGTTTTTTGGTTCTTAATCTGAATGCGAGGAACGTCGTTATATACACCAGGTCGAGCATGGTCAGGCCCACCATGGTTGACCTGGTGTATGTATTTTCGTTTTCTTACGGTTTAAAAAACAAATGCAATTTATGATTCGATAACCGGATGGATATAGTGTTAAGACCATCATATTCAAATTACAGGACTACATATACTATCTTGGAAGAGAACCAGTCTAACATATAACACTCGAACGAGATCACTTATAATAGATTAGTTTGTACCTCTCTCTAAAATTCGGCAGATGCCTGCGTCAGGAGACCAGCAAGCCATTCGTAATCCGGTGTATCCTTTTCCTTGATCTTGATCGTTTTGCGTTCCGCTGGTCCTTCAAATACTCCATCGGGTAGATCAAGAGCAGCCGCATTAAAAATGGTGAAGGACACCGCCTGCTTGGAAGGAGAGATGACTGCGGCATATTTGCCGTTCTTCAGGAAGTGAGGCTTCTTGTATTGTATGCGCTCTTGCGCGTCCGGAATGGAATCATGCACCAGCTGGCGTAATTGTCCTGCTACGGCGATTTGCCAGGGGGTTGAGATCTGTTCGATAAACTCCGTGACTTCTGTATTCAAGGCCATTATTGTTCTTCCTCCATTT
Organism: Paenibacillus sp. 7523-1; assembly: GCF_002276415.1. Taxonomy (NCBI): domain Bacteria; kingdom Bacillati; phylum Bacillota; class Bacilli; order Caryophanales; family Paenibacillaceae; genus Paenibacillus; species Paenibacillus sp. 7523-1. The sequence continues at coordinate 62,193 of NZ_NPBR01000020.1, forward strand.
GTATTGGATTAAGTGCTTCCCACTCCGGCTTAAGAATGCCCATCATCAGGCGGTCATAACGCCGTCCATCACGGTAAACTGCTTCGCGCGCTCGTCCTTCCAACTGAAAACCGGCCTTCTCATAGGCACGAATCCCTTTTGCGTTATACGAAATGACGTCCAGCCCCACACGATCGAGGTTCATCTCATGGAAGGCATATCGCAAAATCAGATTCAACGCTTCTGTTCCATACCCTTTGTTGCGATGTTCGGCAAGTCCAATGCCGATGGCCAGCTGTCCGCAGCGGTTGTTCCATTCAATGCTGTGAATGACAACAAAACCGATTAGTGTATCTTCCTCATGTGTTCGAAGCCTGAAGTACACTTCTTTGTTTTTCGTTTCCCCCTCATCTTCCAGTTGTTTCTCCGAATAGGGAATGGCAATATCGGTATCCACATTACGAAGATACTCCGGATCTTCATTCCATTGCAGCATTGTCTGCACGTCTTCCTCACGTGGAGGTGTCATTTTCAATCGTTTGCTATAAAACAGGTTGTCCGTTGTCAGTGTCATGTTGGTCTCCTTTGAAGATAAATGAAGCTCGCTTCACCTCAGTACGAAAATGAACTGTATGGTTGGCTCAATATCTTCGCCCCTTTGGAAAATCAGATAGCCCCATCATACTGGAAATTTTAGGGGATCACAATACACTTTTCAGTGGGTTTTCTTAATCTCTTGTCAGTAAACCTGCCACGGTAGTAAGATGAAATCATAAAGTTTAAAAACAGCGATGGAATATACCAAAATTGTTGGCAGGAGTGGTTGTTATGGAGATCAGAGTGGATGATTTGAGTGGGGATCAGGTTAAGGGGTTAATCGCAGTACATTTGCTTGGCATGGCCGAAGATTCGCCGCCGGAAAGCATTCATGCATTGGATCTGGATGGGTTGAAGAAACCTGAGATTACATTCTGGTGCGCATGGGAAGGTGAAGAATTGCTGGGATGTGGGGCCATGAAGGAATTGAGCGCCGAGCATGCCGAACTGAAATCGATGCGTACAGCCAAGGCCCATCTTCGAAAAGGCGTAGCGAGACAAATCCTGACTCACATCATTGAGGTTGCCAGAAGTCGGGGATACAAACGCATTAGCCTGGAGACCGGATCGATGGATTCGTTTATCCCGGCACGCCGGATGTATGAAGACTTTGGATTCGAATACTGCGAGCCTTTTGCAGATTATATATTGGACCCGAATAGTGCATTTATGACGAAGGAGTTATCACCGCTCGAATAGTCCTCCTCGTTGTTTCAATTTCATTTACAAAAGGGTAATCAACCAGGATTCTGCCTTCGCAGGGTTCTGGTTTTTTGGCGTGGCCGTATGAATTGAATGAATTTGCCATAACGAATCTCTGTGCTGAGGCATGAACAATAGGGTATACTGGAAATTATGTTATAAAAGCTTGAGAGAAGATTACAGACGTTGTTGACATCAGGAGGACTTGAATTGGCTCAGACAGAAGGAACATTACAGAAAAAGCTTAAACCAAGACACATCAGCTTCATGGCCATGGGCGGTGTCATTGGAACCGGAATTTTTAAAGGCAGTGCCGAAACGATTGGACTCGCAGGTCCGGGTGTTATTTTAACGTACATTTTTGCTGGACTATTACTGCTGGTTGTAATGGCAGCGATGGCGGAGATGGCTACCGTCTATAAAAACAAAAACATGAAAGACTTCGTGCAAGAAGCCTTTGGCAGCAGGGTATCCTTTGTAATGGGGTGGATGTACTGCTTCCTATGGTTATCCGTGTGTGTCATTGAGGTAATTGCTGCGGGGAGCTTCTTGCAATATTGGTTTACGGAAGTGCCGTTATGGATGCTGAGTCTGGCGTGCGCGGTATTTATTATACTCGTCAATCTGCTGAGTGTTGGGGTGTTCGGGGAGTTTGAATTTTGGCTGGCAGGCATTAAGATTGCCATGATCATTATTTTTATCATCCTTGGTGCCGCATTGATCTTTGGCATTATTCCAAGTGATAACACACCTTATCTGCAAAATTACACACATGCCGGAGGTTTCCTCCCGAATGGTTGGTCATCGATCTTCTCCGCGCTGCTTGTCGTCATGTTCTCGTATGGAGGCTCAGAACTCATTGGTCTGACACTGACGGAGACGGAAAATGCGGACAAGGTCATGCCGAAAATTGTGGGCAATTTCATGCTCCGAATTATTTTGTTCTTCACGCTGCCGATTCTCATCATCTGTGGTCTGATTCCATGGAATGAGATCGGGCCGGAAAGCAGCCCGTTTGTACAAGTGCTGGCTTCCACAGGTTTACCTGGTGCAGCGCATATTATGAACTTTATTCTGGTGACTGCCGTTCTATCGGCTGCCAATTCCGGCATTTACGGCGCATCCCGGATGCTTCATTCCATGGCGGTGGGTGGTGAGGCTCCAAAAGCACTGTCCAAAACCAATCGGAGCGGCAGTCCGGTGAATACGCTCTTGGTCTGTTCCGTTATTTTGCTCGGAGGCTCGATGCTTGGACTGTTCGCTCAGGATCAATTGTTCCGCGTATTGCTCGCAGTGCCTGGGTTTGTCGTGATGCTTGTATGGATCTGCATCGCCACTTCCCAATTAAAATTGCGGAAGAGATATCCGATCACACCGACATTCAAAGTCTGGGGATTCCCTTACGTAACCGGATTGGCCGTACTGGCGCTTGGAGTAATTGCGATGATGTTCATATTCGATGAGGGTAATCGATTCAGTATCAGTATCTGCCTCGGTGTTCTAGCCGTATTGATTATCTGGTCCCTGATCCGGTTCAGGAAGTCGAATGGGTAGGAAGTTTAAGGCTTGCAGAAGTAATATTGAAGAGCAGAGGTATGTACCTCGAAATGGATCAAACATCTCGGCATGTATGCCGGGGTGTTTTTTTTATGTGCAAAGGAATGGGCTCAGAGTATAAGGGAAGATATGATCTGTTACAATTGGGAGATATTGGGGGTAATACGAACTATGTAAATAAACCAGCAGTCGCTACGAAATAATTTTGTTCCATTTTATAATAGAAGGCCAAGTGTATATTTGAATCAATTCAATATTTCGTGCCTGCAGTATTCTTATAACAACGAAATACATATTTCGAACGAGGTATCATATGACAACGATAAAGGTAACACCTGAACAATTATCATCTGTTTCTAAACAATTTGCAGTCGCACAGAGCCAGGTTTTTCAGATGAATAGTATCTTGAAACAACATTTATTCGAGATCGAAAGACAGTGGGATGGAAGCACAAAGGAAAAGTTTTACGTTGATTTTGTGGTTGCCCAAAAGATAATGGATAACTTTGTTTCATTATCTCAGTCGATTTCGAAAGAACTCGAAGGACATGCGGAAAAATTCAGACTTGCAGATCAGCAAGCAGTGCAATCTTATGATTCGAGGTGTGCACCGCCACCGCCCGATGAATGTAGGGCTCCGGCAACGGACAACCGTAATGCATTCCAAAAATCAGCTGACAGCTTGGCCGAGTTAGGTCGTGCATTTATGCAATCTGCGGACGATCGATATCAAAAACGTTATGATAGTGTAGGGGGATTCCTGGATTACTGGACGTTTGGTATCCCGAGTGGACTGGTTCAGGGATATGTAGACCGAGCGGATAAAGCATTTAACTCTCCCAATGATACAGCAAACTGGCTTACATTCGGTATTCATGGAACGATTAGGGAGGCTACGATGCCAACCAATGCCTGGTCCAGCGAACACTGGGCGAATATGATTGGTATGGGAGTGCTGATGGTTGGTACCGGATATGCATCTTCTATGATCAAACCGCATAATCTACTGACATCTTCAGGAGGGGGCGTGAAAATAAATTCGTTCACACGTCCATCGGGTACAGGACAAATGACGGGTGGATTTAATGGCTTTCAGGATCCCCGCATGCGAGTGTTGGACAATATTGCCGAGAGTAAAAAGGCGAGAGAATCATCTGGATTCTCCGAGTTTCTGGAGAAGGAAAAGGAAATAGGAAAAGGGGATCATCGTCAGATATCTTCAGACGGTTTGAGGAACGAACTAGAATTAACAGATGCCCAGAAAACCGAACTGGTTAATTACTCTAAAAGATTAGGTTTCCCAGAAGAGAATATAGTGTTTCGAGAACATTGGAATACCGGAATGATGTATGACAGACTGTATATCAATACAGACGTTCTACCTGCAGAGTCCCATGGAATTGGCACATTGAGTGCCAACGCACGTGTTTCGGGTAGAGCTACTGTAGCTCATGAAATTATTGGACATTATGAAGCGTTTAAAAGCGGAAGAGCCTTTGAACTATATAATCTTGATGATAATACGTATACACGGAATTTTGCTTTAGACGAAGCTCAAGCCAGCATAAGAGCAGCGAGATTTGCTCCCGAGTTAAATTCTGTAGAGAGAATAACACTATTAAGAGATGCAATTACGAGATTAAAAAATGCAAATCTCCGTGTACGAGATGTCAAGAATGAACTTTATATTCAACATAGATAGAAAGGAGATTAGTATGTATAAATTGATGAATGTTGGAGATGTTTTTGAATCATTGGAATATGGCACTATTTTAGTGGGGATCAATCCTGAACTTGATGATCTCAGCCATGATCAAATTAAAAATCGCATCGATAATCGTATTGTTATTAGAACACCTGATAAAAAAGAATTTTCAATAGAAGTGGTTTCAATACAAATCTCAAGTTCATTAATGAATAAGAAAAGCATTGGTATCTGTGTTGGTAGATCAATCAACCAATCTGAAATTCCCCTTAACTCAGAAGTGTATACTGAAAAGTCTTAATGAGTTTAATGTCATGATTAGATGATGGTTGCCTTAATGAGTATATTATTATAGCTTGTTAGGATAAACATGAAACTTTAAGACTTTAAAAACTTACCTGATGTAATGTCGAAGGATGTATTAATTAAGTACTTTAATGCTTACTTGGATTTAATTGAAAACACAGTTGATTTGGCAAGCATAGACGTTTTAGAAACATTATCAGAATTAGCTGATAGAAAGGTTTATACTCACGAATTGTTAGAATCTAATCTAAGATCAAGAGTCGATCAAATTGTTCTTAATCTTTGGGATGTTTGATCTGTGGAACTGGTTGATAATTATGCCTATGTAGTTATAAACCTGAATTTGCGAAAAGGTTATGAGTTGATGAAGTCAGCTTTAAATATGGATTTGGATAAGCAAGTTAAGGAAATCATTGAAGAGTCTATAGATGAAGTTGGAGAAGGCATAGATATTCCTTACTGAGAGGTGCCCTTATTGAATCAACTTAACATTTTAACCCCTGAATTATTTAACGAAGAAATTTTGTCAGATCCAGCGAGTGTTGGTGCACCGAGCTGCACTGGACCAAACATCTCGGCATATATGCCGGGATGTTTTTTTATGTGCAAAGGAATGAGCTCAGAGAGTTGAGATCAGACGGCAACGAGGTCTTGCTCTTTCATGCCTTTTCTATGTTGAAAAGTGAGGCAGAGATCCTTGGTCAGCAGGAAGTCTTTAGAGAGTATTGAAACCAGATATGAAAATAGAAGTATATAATTAGAAGAATTAAATATTTTAGTTAACGACTGGGAGAAGGGAGAGATGGATGTAATAACATTTTTTAATAAAGTTTGGTTACGAAGGATTAGCAGGGGGAGAGTTTAAGCAGAAGTGTAATTCTAAATGTGTGAGCTGCTACGTGATGATGAAGTTTGTGTTGAATACAACCATAGAGGGAGGACGAGTATGCCATTCATTGGGGGAATGATTTTAGTCTTTATCTTAGCTTTTATTCTATGGTCATTAATGTTCCCGCTATTCAATATGGTAGGTAGAAGAGTGTTGAAAAGATACAACAAATTCAAACAAGAGGAGAATGTAAATGAAGAATCTAAAGACGTTTAAGGTAGGAGCCATTTCAGTAGCTTTAGTGATTATTGTGGGGGTAGTATTGGTAAGCTTTTTTGTGACACGAATTCCTAACGGTTATGTTGGCGTTGTCTATTCACCAAATGGGGGCGTAAAAGATAATACGCTGAGTCAGGGATGGAAGTTGGTTGGTGCTTTTGATAAGGTAACCAAATATCCAATTAGAATTCAAACCGTTGAATACAAGGATATCCAGATTGCCACGTCTGACGGAAAAAACATCACAATCGACTTTGCTTACAACTATCAAGTAGAACCAAGCCAAGTGTCTTCGATCTTCAATACCTTTGGACCCATTAGCATTCAAGAAATTGAAGATACATATCTGAAAACACGTTTTCGTGATGCTGCCCGGAAAGGTATTTCTAAATTTACTGTAATTGATGTATATGGCGAAAAATCATCTGAGGCTGGCGTAGACGTTCAACAACGTTTCGCAGACGATGTCAAAGAGCTAGGATTCATTGTATCCAATGTAACCGTTGGTGTTCCTCAACCAGATGCGAAAACCCAAGAAGCCATAGATAAACGGGTTGAGGCATCCCAAGAGTTGGAACGTAAAACGACTGAGCTTGAAATTGCGAAGAAAGAGGCAGAACGGAAACGTGTGGAAGCACAAGGTAACGCAGACAAACTATTGATTGAAGCAGAAGGTCAAGCCAAAGCAAATAAAGAGCTTCAACAATCACTTACAAGCCAACTTGTTCAATACGAAACGATTAAGAAGTGGGATGGTGTGCTGCCATATGTCAGTGGATCCAATACACCAATGATTCAGTTACCAACTGCAGCTGCAAAGACAGAAGAGGTAAAATAAATGAAGGGGAGTTTTTCTCCCCTACTGAGGTACAGATATGCAGGATCGGAAGAAGCTTCTGCTGGAGCAGCAAACCAATGAGATGAGCGAAGCCGTGAGAAAAGTAAAAGTGTAGGCATCACAAAGAAAAGGTACCCATGCTGCTGGAGGAGTTGAAGTGGATCATCCCCAGTGTGTGGTGTACCTTTTTGTTTAGTTTGGACCTGATTAATGATGCGAATTCTTATTAAAATTAAAAGAACTTAACTATTCAAATAATCCAGCTCGATCGCCTGTCTGAACTTCTGGGCAAATCGTTCTGCGGCAACGGCAACCTCCTTGGACTCGGTCTGTACGAAGCCGATTTGCATCTTGGGCTGGTCGATGGAGGCAATCTCAACCATCTTCACAAGGCCTTCTTTCCATAACGTGTTTTGATAGAAAGAGAAGTCATGGCCGATGCTGGCTGCTATATTGTTTCTAAGCACCGTGTTGATCGCTTCCGAATTGTTGGTCTTGAAGAGGATGGACAATGCTCCATAATCGTATGTGAAATCCTTAATGAAATCTTCTATGAAGCCATCGCGGTACAGCGCGAGGGGATGTTCCTTCAGTTGATCAGGCGTCACCCGATTCAGCTTGGCCAGATCAGACTGGTGATGGGTGCCTACAACCAGTTTACCGGAATACATTGGGCTGAAATGCAGTCCGTCGAATTCACGCAGCTGTTTCGTGTAGATGGCGATGAAGCCAAGGTGTGCCTTGTTGTTCCGGATATCTTCAATAATCTCCATGGAACCTTTCTCTTCAATGGAAATGTTCAGTAGAGGATGCTCCCGTTTCATATCGGCTGTGGTCTGGACAAGATAGTGCATGACACTGGGAAAAGTCGCTACATGCAGGTCGCCTGTGAGGCAGGATGCTTCCACATTCAGCGATTTCAATTCATCAACCCGCTGCAAAATGTCCAGTGCCTTGGCAATAAACTGTTTGCCCTCCGGTGTAGGGTGGGTCCCCTGACGGGAACGTTCGAACAGGATCAGGCCAAGCTCCTTTTCCAGACGATGGATAGACTGACTGATGGCCGATTGGGTAACGTGAAGGTGCTCCGAAGCGGCGGAGAACGATTGGGTTTTGGCAATTTCAACGACATATTCAAGCTGTTCCAGATTCATGGGCTCATCTCCGTTTTAACATTACTTCTACTAATATTAACATTAGTATCTATAAATATGAATAATAAGTGAACGGCGATATAATACATAGACAAGCTATTTATAAGCTCAATAAAAGGGGATGGATTTTCATGAAAGCAGCAGTATGGTACGGCCATAAAGATGTTCGAGTGGAAGAACGTGAAGTTCCGGTTGCTGGATCCGGACAAGTCAAAATTAAAGTGGAATATGCGGGGATCTGCGGCAGTGACTTGCATGCTTATCACCATGGTGTAGGGATTCAGGAAGGTGAGAATCATCCGCTCTCCGGTCAGAAGGCACCATTGACATTGGGCCATGAGTTCGCCGGAACGGTCAGTGAATTGGGAAGTGATGTAAGCGGTATCAGTATAGGAGACCGTGTTGTGGTAGAACCGTTGTATCATTGCGGTAAATGCGAATATTGTATCCAGGGCCGCTATAACCAATGTACCGAATTCGGTTTCGTAGGTTTGAATGGGGATGGTGGTTTTGCCGAGTATGTTGTTGTTGAAGCATATATGGTGCACCCATTGCCAGACAAGGTTTCTTTTGAAGAAGGTGCACTTGTTGAGCCTACAGCGGTAGCCTTCCATGCCGTTCGCCACAGCAAGCTGAAAGTGGGACAGAAGGTAGCCGTGTATGGTGCAGGCCCAATTGGACTGCTGACCATTCTATCTGCAAAAGCGGCAGGAGCTTCCACGATCTATGCGGTTGACGTGTTCGAGGAACGCCTGAATCTGGCGGCTAAACTGGGAGCCATTCCGGTGAACAGTGCCAAAGTGAATGCAACGGAAGTCATCCTGGAGCAATCTGGTGGAATTGATGTCGCCTATGAAGCAGCAGGTGTGCAACCTACGATGGATAGCGCTGTAGCGGTTGTCAAAAAAGGCGGAGAAGTGGTTGTCATTGCAGCCATCCCCAACCCACTGCAGGTGAACTTCTTCGATCTTCTGGTGAAGGAAGCGAATCTGACGGCCACACTGGCGTATCGCCACATTTTCCCTGAAGTCATCTCCCTCATAGCTGAAGGAGCTCTCGATGTGAAACAGGTTATTACGAAGAAAATCAAACTGGATAACATCGTGGAAGAAGGACTGGAGCTGCTGATGAGCGACAAGAGCCATGCGAAAATTTTGGTGGAGATCGGCGGTTAATAAGCAGTATTACATTGCTGCATCTTCCAATAGTAAAGGCCACTCGGATGAGTGGCCTTTTTTTCATCTTTATCACTTCAATTGAACTGAAGTTTATAGCTTGCGCTTAATAGCATGTGTTCTCATATGAATCATGAATCGTAACGATAACAGATGGCGTTTCCCCCACTGCTGCGTGTACTGAATTCTTCATCCTCCACAAAGCCAAAACGTTCATATAAACGGATGGCATTCGTCATCTGCCCGCCCGTGAACAGATACACCGTATTTTTGCCCATGTCCTTGGCGGATGCAACACACTGACGAAGGAGCTCCTGGGCAATACCGTGACCCCGCCACGCAGGATCCACGCCAAGCAGGCGAATGAACGGATAATCAATCGGGAGCTCGAAATTGGGATAGGCATTATGTGCAGTTTCGAACAATTGCACGGTTCCTACAATCTGGTCGTCCACTTTGGCGACCCACAATTGTGTGAGGTAGGGATTGTCCAGTGACTCCTCGATGTCTTTCACATAGGCTTCCCAACGTTGTTGATCCTGAAAGGTATCCTTGTACTCTGCATAACTTGCAATGAGGATATCTACAATCCCTTTATGATCAGCTTCTGAAGCGGGTTGAATCGTGACTGCCGTTGTCGTCATTGCAATTTCTCCTTCTTAAATGGGGTGGATGAAATACAGTTATTCCACATCTTAACACAACTAAATTTATCGGAATAATCAAAATATTCTATAGAATACGCATGAATTTCTATGAGTCAGTCTATGCGACAATCTTATGATTTCGTACTAATCCATTGATTATAAACGATTGAGCTGAGTGGAATACAGGTTATTGCGATATTCTGTTGGCGTACTGCCTTCGTACTGCTTGAACATGCGCAGGAACAGTTTGTAATCCGAGAATCCGCATTGCCCGGCTATTTCCTTAACACTGGCATTGGTATTGAGCAGCAGCTGTTTGGCCCGGTTAATTCGCTCGGTAAGGATGTAGGTTTTCAGCCCAATGCCCTTCTCGCGTTTTACCATTTTGGAGATATAATCCTTGTTAAAATTAAAGTGCTCCGCAATCTTGCCTACTGTTATATCGGTATGGAGATGAATACCAACCCACTTGCAAATATGGTCAACAACCGCATTATGAGGGCGATAACCAGCCTCCGTATTGCGTTCCAATTCTTTTAACAGCAGGAAAAGTGCAGCATTTGCCTCTTCAGTGGAGAAGGAGGAGACATGCAGCAGCTGCTTGAACAGCTGATTGGCCGTAGAGGGTACCGGGATAGTCGCATGTGTAGGATAACGATCGAACTCTTCAGCCATCGTGTCATAGTGAACCCAGTAAAAGCTGACAGGAGCATCGCTGACTTGATATCCGTAATGGGTATGGCCGGCTCTCAGAAACAGCAGATCATTGGCGCGAACCACGTAATGTCGCTCCTCCTCCGCAATGTACATTTCTCCCTCCAGCATCAAAATGATCTCATGCACAGGCATGATCCGTTTCATGTGTGTCCAATTGCCTTCCGTGATGAACTTACCGCACAGATAAAATTCGAGTGGCTTCTGCATAAGACGGATTTATCCACCTTTTCTTGGATTATGAGTCTGATGTAGTTGTATTTTATTTGATAATATGTGGATATTCAAGGGTTTGTATGAATTTGGGGTTATGAAGCAGCTGGTGGGTAGAACGGATTTTACCCTCTCGTATGATGCCGGAAAGATATCAGGAACTATAACATTCTGTACATAATGAGGAGGAGCATAGGTCATGATCGAAACGAAACGGGGATTTTTGGGTCCGGAGCACGTGCAGCTATTAAACGGGGTTTTCCAAACGTCTCAGGAGGTCGGGGAACGTTACCTGTTATCGCTGGATATTGATCGGTTTCTGGCTCCGTGTTATGAAGCACACGGGTTAACGGCGAAGAAGGAGCGGTATGCCGGCTGGGAAGCACGGACGATCAGTGGACATTCCCTGGGGCACTATATGTCTGCTCTGGCAGTGACTTATCAAGCCACAGGTAATGAGACGCTCAAACAAACATTGGATTATGCCGTGAACGAACTCGCGGGAATTCAGAAGACTACGGGAAGCGGCTATATTGGCGGTTTGACGGAAGAAGCATTCCATATCGCATTCCGGGCCGAACATATCGGTGGATTCAATATCGGTGAATACTGGGTTCCTTGGTACAGTGTGCACAAGATCTATCGTGGTCTGATTGACGCCTATACACGGACAGGCAACGGACTGGCACTTGAAGTTGTTACTCGATTTGCAGACTGGGCGGTAGAAGGATTGCTCCCGATGACAGAAGAACAGATGCAGACGATGCTTCAAAGTGAGCACGGAGGCATGAATGAGGTATTTGCACAATTATATGGGATCACTGGCAAAGCCGTATACCTTGAGATTGCTAACAAGTTTACCCATCAGTTGATCCTTGGACCCTTGGAACACAAGCAGGACGACCTTCAAGGCAAACACGCCAATACTCAGATTCCCAAAGTGATTGGTGCTGCCGAAATCTACAACCAGGATCAATCTCGAGAAAGTTATCGGACGGCGGCGGAGTTCTTCTGGGACACAACGATTCATCACCGTTCCTATGTGTTTGGTGCCACGAGCATATCGGAACATTATGAAGCAAAGGGTATGGAGAGTCTTGGCATCAAAACCGGGGAGAGCTGCTGTACCCACAACATGATGCATCTGACGAAGCAGCTGTTTGCCTGGAACCCGGACAGTGCCTACATGGACTATTATGAGAACGCTATCTACAATCACATTCTGGGCACACAGGACCCTGACACAGGGAATAAAACGTATTTTGCCTCAACCCTTCAGGGCCATTACAAAATCTATGGTACACACGATACCGCATGGTGGTGCTGCACAGGCTCAGGCTTGGAGAACCCGGGCAAATATGCCGAGGCCATCTATTTCGAAGATGAACAGGACCTGTATGTGAACCTCTATATCGCATCCGGGCTGGACTGGACGTCACAAGGGCTATCCCTGAAGCTTGAAACCGACTTTCCTTATTCGGAAAAGGTAACCCTGACGATTACCGGAGGACGTGCCCCGGCCAATCTAAGACTACGCGTGCCCTCTTGGCTGGAGGAGCCAATGACGGCAACCGTCAATGGGGATACGGCTCATCCGTATACACGGATGGAAGCCGGCTATCTCTCCATCCAGCGCACTTGGTCTGCCGGGGATGTCGTGACCATCACCCTGCCAATGTCGCTGAGCCGATACACGTCCAGGGATGATACCCACAAAGTCGCCTTCCTGTATGGACCCATTGTGCTCGCGGGCGCACTGGGAAGCGAAGGGCTGCCGGAAGATACCATCGTGGATGAGACGGCTCTGAATCCGAAGACAGCAACCGTGCCTGTGATTTGGACGGAGCAGGAAGATGTCCGGGAATGGATCAAGGTGGTGGATAAGGGGGCGTTAACCTTTGAGCTTAGCAAGGATGTGACGTCTACGGGTGAAGCCGTGAAGCTGGTTCCGTTCTACGATGTGCATCATGAGTTTTATACGGTCTATTGGCCGTTCAACGATGAAGGCGATGCACTGGAGAAGGAACTGAATGCGATTACGATCGACAGGGTGCAGCCAGACGGTCAGCAGGACGAGATCGGGCATCAGCTGGATAGCAACTGCCGAGCAGAACATCACAATGGTTCATACACGGATAGCCGTAATAGGCTGCATATGTGGCGCGAAGCTTTTGGTGTCAGCGAAGCCTATTTCAGTTACCGGCTGGCCGTGGATGGTTCTGGTACCAATGTCTTGTGCGTCGGCTACTGGGGCGGGGATCATTCACCATTTGAACGGGAAGGGACGAGGTATGACAGAACATTCAACCTACTGGTGGATGGAACCGTAGTTGGCGAACAGCGAATTCATCTGAACAAGATTGGTGAAGTGTTCTATGCGACCTATGATATTCCTCAGGCTGTTACCTCTGGTAAGGAGAGTGTGACAGTTACGTTCCAGGCCATTGGTGATCATGGGTGCGCAGGGAAAGTCGTAGAGGTGCGGACAACCCGAAGCAAGCCAAACTTTGTGATCTCATAAACGGGCAGAGCATGGAAATCAGCTAACACAATGGTATAATGAGGACAAAGTCGTACCCTTTCATCAGCTGTTCAGGCTGGAATAGAAGAATAAAATTTAAGTTACTCCGGTGCCCTGTGCCCGGAGTATTTTTGGTTGCTTTTTCGGCTCGTCCTATATAAAAAATGACACGTAACCTCTGGATTCCACGTATTACCTGTAAATCTTTCTTTTTCCTTTAACGGATATTTTCGTTTGTCTCCTCCGTCGTAAATCGGTTCAATAGTGAGCCGTCAAAAATCCGTCCACATGTCCCTGTATCGATGAAATGGGATAAGCTGGCGTCACGTATATTAGGAATATCCATATTCTTCGACCGAATCAGGGCTGCATCATGTACAATGAGTGATATACGCTAGTGGGAAATATCGACAATTGATCCGTCATATAGCGAGAAAGGAGGTCAGTGGATTACGATGACCAAATACATAAAATGGCTAGGCCTGATCTTCGGCGTTGTTGTCCTCAATATTTTGTTATTTTCACCAGGCTTCATCGGGCTTGGCTTCGGTGGTGGAGCCTTCTCCACTGCACTGTCCGTCACCATGCTGTTCGGAAGTGTGATGGCCCTGTGTTACGGAAGTTATACCCTGCTGTTCAAACAGCCTGTAGTCTTGCCGGTTAAGCAGATCGAGACACATGAAGATTATGTAGAAGCTTTATCCTTTTACAGACGAATTAAAGTGCTGGAGGAAGATATTACGCTGGGATTGTCCCAATTGAGCCGGATGAAGAAAAAGAAAGAGACGCTCCTGAACGTGCTGAACCAGCGGTTCGATCCGGGGGAGCTGAGTTATAAGAAATTTGCCTCCGTCACGCTTGAAGTGGAGAAGCTGCTGTATCTCAACATTCGAAGCGTGCTGAACAGACTCCATGTGTTCGATGAAGCCGAATACGCCGCCTTAATGAAATCCAAATCCTCTAAGATTCCACCCAAATTAGTTCAGGAAAAGACCAAAGTGTATAACGACTATCTATCCTATGTAAAAGACTCGCTCCATACGAATGAAGAAATACTGCTCAAACTTGACCAGCTGCTGCTGGAAATATCACGCCTGGACAGCTTTGAAGCCGGGGATATTGAACAGATGCCCTGTATGCAGGACATTGATCAGTTAATCAAGCACACCAAATTATACAGACAGTGAGGGGTTGCATTTATGGCCAAGAAGGGGAAGTTTTTTCTCATATCGATTGTGATGTTGGTGCTCGTGTTCGGATTGGTCTATGCAGGAATTACATTAACATCGAATTTCGGCAAATCCAGTACACAGGTGACAACAGAGAATGCAGGCAAAGAATTAGGCAAGTTGTATGCGGACATTGCGCCATCGACAGCTGAACCCGTGAAGGGACAGATTGATCTCGATCCGGTTGATGTGGCAGAGTCCCTGCCGGATATCTCGAAGTTCCCGATTACCGTTGAGAATACCACGAACGAGTATGTCGAGATTTTCTCTTCCATTGAGAAATCAGGCACCGGAGCAGACGGCTGGTTGACCGAGGTCAGTGAAGAATTCAACAAGGCTAACATTACAGTGGGAGGTCAGCCGGTATCGGTAAAAATCCGGAATATTGCTTCCGGTACGGCAGCCGATTACATCAAGTCTGGCAAATACGTGCCTGATGCATACACACCTTCCAACGAACTGTGGGGCGAGATGGTTGCCGCAAGTGGTGTGAAGACCGAGAAGGTGTCCGATAGACTCGTGGGCAACGTTCCCGGAATCGTAATCTCCAAAGCCAAATATGATTCGCTCGTTGACACGTACGGCTCCGTCAATGTCAAAACGGTCACCGAAGCGATTGCCAACAATGAACTCGCAATGGGGTATACCGACCCGTTTGCCAGCTCCACAGGACTTAACTTTCTTGTGACGGCACTGAATACGTACGATAGCTCCAATCCGCTGGGGGAGAAAGCGATTGAAGGTTTCGAGAAGTTCCAGGCTAATGTGCCATTTACGGCTTCCACAACCATTCAGATGCGTGAAGCCGCGAAGTCGGGCCGATTGGATGCTTTTGTGCTTGAATACCAGACATACGTCAATACCGCAGACCTGAAGAGCGGATATGTTTTTACCCCGTTTGGTGTAAGACATGACAGTCCGCTGTATGCACTGGGGCAGCTGCCGCAGAACAAACAGGAAATCATTCAGAAATTCGCTGAATTCGTCACTCAGGATAAGTACCAGAAGTCGGCAGAAGAGTTCGGATTTAACGGTTTGCAGGATTACAAGTCCGAGCTGGCAACCGTCGATGGGGGGACTCTATTATCCGCACAGAAAGTATGGAAAGAGAAAAAGAACGGAAGTAAACCGATCGCTGCCGTATTCGTAACGGACGTATCCGGAAGCATGGATGGAGAACCACTGAACCGGTTGAAGGAATCTCTTCGCAAAGGTCAGAAATATCTCGGTACCGATAATAGTATTGGCCTTGTTTCTTATTCCAGTGGCGTAACCGTTAACCTGCCGATTGCCAAGTATGATACCAACCAGCAGTCCATGTTCGTCGGGTCTGTGGATAGCTTGCAAGCAGGGGGCGGTACAGCGACCTTTGACGGTATCGTGGTAGCCATGAAGATGCTGGAGGACTATATGGCGGCTGATCCGAACGTGAAACCGCTGATTTTTGTCCTGAGTGATGGAGAGACCAATGAGGGACATACACTGAAAGATATACGTGAACTGGTCGAGACATATCAAGTGCCGATCTATACGATCGGATACAACGCTGACATCAAAGCACTGGAGAGCATCTCCAGCATTAACGAAGCGGCGAGTATCAATGCCGATACCGATGATGTCGTATACAAGATCGGAAACCTGTTTAACGTCCAGATGTAAATAAGTAATCTACCCTGAAAAAGGGAGATCAAGAAATCTGGGGATAACAGCGATCGGAAGATGGTACTGCATTCGTAGTGGGCGAGTGTAATCATCATTAGTTCATTTATATAGCTTGTAATTTAAGGGGGAGTTCGGATGTCGTTTTCGATGGAAATACCCAGCCAGAAGGAGATTCAGAAGGTTATCGAGGAAGAGGTGAAGCCTGTTCCAGCCGAGGTGGCAGAGCTGCAGCAGGTGGCGAACGCCAACGTGGAGATGATCATGTCGCTGGATCTGGAATCACTGGATAAGCGCAAGGAGATTTTGCAGTCCATTGAAGGCTTTGGCATGAACACGATGAGATCCTCATCGGAGAAAAACGCGCTGCTTCAAGTCTCTGTTGGACATCTGTCCAAGACGGGAGACGAGGGCGGTCAGGTCGCCAAAGGCTTGACCGAGCTGCACATGCAGCTCAAGGATCTCGACCCCAGCGTGGTCGATTTCGCCAAAACCGGATTCCTCGGCAAATTGTTCAACCCGCTGCGGGCCTATTTTCTCAAATACCAGAAGGCCGATGCAGTCATCGCCGATATTGTGACCTCGCTGGACAAAGGCAGGGCAACATTGCGCAATGATAATACAACACTGGAGATCGAGCAGCATACGCTTAGGGAACTGACCAAACGATTGCAAAAGGAGATCCAGCTCGGCGTGCTCATGGATGAGTCGATTGACGGACAGATTGAAGCAGCAAAGGTTCGGAATGAAGACCCGGAGAAAGTCCGGTTTATCACCGAAGAAGTATTGTTCCCGCTGCGTCAACGGGTCATGGATCTGCAGCAGATGCTGGTCGTGAACCAGCAGGGCATCATGGCGATTGAGGTGGTGATCCGCAACAACAAGGAATTGATCCGCGGAGTCGACCGGGCCAAGAATGTGACGATCTCGGCATTGAAAATTGCCGTTACCGTTGCCAGTGCGCTGTACAATCAGAAGATTGTTTTGCAGAAAATCGAGCTGCTGAATCAGACGACCAATGACCTGATCGCAGGCACGTCCAAGATGCTGAAGGACCAGGGTATCGCCATTCAGAAGCAGGCATATGATGCCAGCATATCAGTCGATACGATGAAGCAGGCCTTCACGGATGTGCTGTCCGCACTGGATTCCATCAGTGTATATAAGCAGGAGGCACTACCGCGAATGCGGGAGACGATCAACCAGTTCCGTGAACTCGCGGATACCGGTGAGCAGCAGATTCAGCGCTTGGAGAAAGGGCAGAAGCTGGGGCTGTAATGAGAATAAATACGTATTAGATTTTATCTTTATATTAAATTTAAAAAAGCGGCCATTCTCCATTATGCATGGGGAATGGTCGCTTTTCTGGGTTTCTATGAAGATTGGTACTAGCTGCCATAGCCCAAACTTCTTGCATAAGCGTATAACTGCTCTTCGCATTGGCTCATAAGAACATCAGCGGTGTTTACTTTGGCATTACCCTGTTTTAGTAACGTGTAATTTACTTTTTTCTTGGATACTGCCTTTTGGTACAATAAGTACCCTTCAAGCTGAGTGTAGCTTGCCTTGATAAATGTGGCGTGGATTTTCTTGAGTTGTGGGTTGGTAGGCTTGATTTGCTTTGCCTTGGATACCAATTTCGTATAATTGGGGATTACCGTATTTGTAAGTTTAAGATACATGGACTTGCGATTCGTTGAAGTTACCTGGGTGTCGATGCTTTCCAAAGCGGTAAAGGCTTTGGACTCATAAGTTTCAAGAGCAAATAACTGAGTAGTGTACTCTTTAAATTCTTCATAACTCTGATTTGAATATGTAGATGTTGCTTCTTTGGCTGCATTCGCAGAAGTGGCTGGAGAGAGAAGCGCTTCGCCAAGCAAAACCAAACTGGTAATCAATGATATAATCCATGACTTCTTCAAATGTAATGTCATCCTCCTTTTGTTTGTATTCCATTGGATAACCTAACATATAAATACCAGAAATTACAGGAATGTATTTACATCATTTTGGTTGTGAAGTTTCCTCGAAATTCTTCTCGATCCCCATACTATAGGGAAGTATAGCAATATAAATTTTTAGTCTTTCAACACGACATTGTCAGGCCGGTAATGAATGATCTTGAACAACTCCTCAGCCATGTAGGCGGGGGTGTGCTTGAAATCCTGTCTGATCCACTCCAAGATCATGCCGAAAATCGCATGAGACTGATAGCTTGCCAGCAGTTCAGGGTTGATGTGCTGCGGGAAGATCTGATTCAGATCCTTTAAGGAGAGATCCCGAAGAACATCACAGATCATGCGCTGAAAGTTGGAAGAAGCCTCGGATTTCACAACCAGCGTGTAGAATTGTGCGTGCTGGTGCACATGCTCAAATATGGTGATTGCCGAAGAGGGCATCAGACCAACCTCGAATTTTTTCATACCTTGATAGGGTTTGCGAAAAGAAGTCACCAGATCCTGTATCACATCATCAATAATTTCATCAAACAGATCTTCCTTGTATTGATAATGTCTGTAGAAAGTACCCCGATTCAGATCAGCGCGCTGCACAATATCCGTAATAGATATTTCTTTAAAGGGATATTTCTGCATCAAATGGATGAGTGCATCCTTCAGTGCAGCTTTTGATTTCTTGATTCTTCTATCCATTGAATTGGAAATATCAGACATGTGGAATCCTCCTGAGAAAGGCCTATTTAAAGTAAAAGTACATTTAGGCTCTATAGTGTTCATTAACGTACAATTGGGCAAGCTTTTACTGATTGAACCAGAATGCTATGACTTATTATACTAAGGATAAGAGTTAATGAACATTTGTTTGTTAACTTATTGTAAACGAATACACAAAGGAGGATACATCAGATGAAACTTCAAGATAAAGTAGCAGTAGTTACAGGCGCAGGTTCAGGTATGGGGAAAGCGATCGCAACGCTCTATGCACAAGAGGGGGCCAAAGTGGTTGTGTCCGATATCAACGAGGAGTCCGCACAGACGGTTGTCAATGAGATCAAAGCCCAAGGCGGGGAAGCCATCGTTGTGCTAGCCAATGTGGCCAATGAAGAGGATGTGCAAAACCTGATCGATACGACAGTTAGCACGTACGGTACAGTAGATATTCTGGTGAACAATGCAGGAATTATGGATGGCATGGAGCCGGCTGCAGAAGTAACGGATGAGAAGTGGGAACGACTCTTTGCGGTGAATACCACGAGTGTAATGCGTACAACGCGCAAAGTGCTGCCGATCTTCCAGGAGAAGCAAAACGGCGTCATCGTTAACGTTGCTTCGGCAGGCGGATTGCACGGTGGACGTGCGGGAGCGGCTTATACGGCATCGAAGCATGCTGTAGTCGGCCTTACCAAAAATACAGGGTTCATGTATGCAGAGCAAGGTATTCGCTGCAACGCCATCGCTCCGGGAGGGGTAGCAACCAATATTGGTTCCTCCATGGCAGGAATCAGCCAATTCGGCGCATCGAGACAACAACTGGGCATGGCGATTAACCCGCGCATAGGAACAAGTGAAGAGATTGCCAAGGTAGCCCTGTTCCTCGGCTCGGATGAGTCCAGCTTCGTGAACGGAACTGTGATTGAAGCGGATTCAGGCTGGAATTCCTATTAATCCCTTCGTAGATTGAAAAAACCGAATAATGATATGTAAACAGGAAGCCGCATGCTGCGGCTTCTTTTTTTGCTGCTACCCATTGTTACTAACCGAAGGTATTTCAAGAAATAGGACAAACGTTTGCATTGCTGCATGGAATTTCGAAAATCGTTTAAATGGAGGCAGGTTTAGACTTCGAAAAGAGAGAAGATTCGCGCACAATTAAACGATGCGGAATAATGACCGGATTCTGAGGCAGCGTTTCCCTGTTCAGAATTTTCAACAACACTTGAACGGCAGTATAACCAAGCTGGTAAGTTCCAATATCGATGGAGCTTAGGGGCGGAGAAGCCAGTTCCGATAAGGCGATGTTGTTAAAGCTGACCACGCTGATATCTTCAGGTACACGATAACCTAGTTCGGCAAGAGCTCTCAGTACGCCAAAAGCAACATTGTCATCAATCACAACGATGGCGGTAGGTCTGTCCGGCAGGGCCATGAACAATGACATCGCTCGGAATCCGCTCTCTTGTAGAAATTCACCTTCCACAATCCAGTCATTATTGGTATGAAGTCCCGCTTCGGCAAGTGCCTTTTGGTATCCTTGCATGCGGTCATGCGATAATGTAATGTCCGGTGGGCCGCTGACGAATCCAATCCGTGTATGCCCTTGAGCAATTAAATGCTGGGTCGCATCATAAGCGGTCTGTACGTTATCGTTATCGACCATGGGTGCGTCCGGGTGAGCCTCGCTGCGTCCGATCAGTACGAAAGGGAACTTTTCCTCTTCCAAAAAGGAGATGATTGGATCGTCCCGTTTGGAGCCTAACAGCAGAATGCCATCCACTCTTCGTCCATGAACCAGGCGGGAAATGGCGTGCAGTTCATTGTCTGATGACGTTTCGGTGGTCAGCAGCAGTTCATAATTCATGCGGGTGGCATGCGTAATAATTCCTCGCAGCAGCTCTCCGAAAAAGTAGTTCTGAAACAGCTCTTCTGCAGGACGTGGAAGCATAATGCCGAGAGTTTGGGTTGTTTTGGATACAAGGCTCTTGGCCATGATATTGGGATGGTAATTCAGTTCTTTCATAATTTGCTTCACTTTGAGAGACGTCTCGGTGCTGATTCTGGGATGGTTGGAAATCACCCGTGAAACTGTAGAAGGGGAGACACCCGCCATTTTGGCAATATCTTTGATCGTAATCATGTAAAAAATCCCTTCTGATCCATCATTTCAACATTCTCCTATGGTAATGCAACAGATTCGATAAATCAATTGCAAACTACAGCATGGAGGATACAGAAGAAGTAAAAATAAGGAAGAAGAAGACAGATCAAGCAAACAGGAAATTACTGGCGTTAGAACAAGAAATATGGATGAAATTGAACAAATATGGCTTGTGCAAACGTTTGTGCAAAGAAAGCCTGATATTGTATGATTTGATTGTTGTTGTAGCGCTTACATAAGTGGATTTAGCCTACATCTTAGAATATTTCTCCCTGAATACATACTTAGGAGTATCCTTGTCTTCCATTTGAGCAAACGTTTGTGCAAAAGCGAACATGGATTGCAAAACCTGCATCATTTGTACCAATCAAGGGTGGAAAGCGCGAGACTGGTTGAACCAAACAGAGGAAAGGGGACATTTACATGAGAAAATGGCAAGGGGCAACATTGTCTGTCATCATGGCCTTTACATTGGCCGCATGCTCGGCTGGAGGTGGAACGACCTCTCCGGCAGCGGGGGGAAGCGAGAATCCAGAGGAAGTTGTGGAGCTGACGGCAGAGAATCTTCAGCCGGAGGAAGGCGCAACTTTGGTCATCTGGGAAGATAAGAACCAACAGAGTTTTGTAGAGGAGAGAGCCAGGCTGTTTGAGGAAAAGTATGGTGTAACCGTGAAGATGGAGGAGCTGCCTCCTACCGATCAGGTAACCAAGCTGACAACGGACGGTCCGGCAGGACTCGCAGCAGATGTGGTCGTATTCCCACATGACAAGATTGGAAGCGCTTCAGAGGCGGGTCTCATTTTACCGAATGATATTTTTGAAGCAGAGACCGTAGCGAACACCAGCGAAAATGCGCTGAAGGCCGTAACGTTTAAGGACATTTTATATGGATATCCGTACAGCGTGGAAACGTATGCTCTCTTCTATAACAAGGCACTGTATCCGGAAGCACCGAAGAATTTTGAGGATATTGTCAGCTTCGCCAAAAATTTTAATGACGTGAAATCCAACCAATATGCCCTCATGTGGGAGCTGCAGCAGTTCTATTACAATTATGCGTTCCTGGCTTCCCAAGGCGGCTATATTTTCGGGGATAACGGAATGAACAGCGAAGATCTTGGCCTGAATAATGAAGGAGCCCAGAAGGGTGGGGAGTTCCTGAAGACACTGAAGTCGGAAGTGCTGCCGCTCAAGATGGGTGACGTGAACTATGATATCAAAAAAGGATTGTTCTCCAGTGGGAAGCTGGCTATGGACATTAACGGTCCTTGGACGATTGCCGACTATCGCAATGCAGGTATTGATTTCGGTGTTGCACCACTCCCAGCAATCGATGGCAAACCAATGACATCCTTTTCTGGCGTGAAAGCCTATTACGTCAATGCATTTACGCAATATCCGAATGCAGCCAAACTCTTCGCGGCTTTCCTCTCCAATGAAGAAGCACAGATGACCAACTTTGAAATGAACGGCACGCTTCCTGCCAACGCCAACGTGGCAGCCGATCCGAAGGTGCAGGAGGATCCGATCAACAAGGCGTTCCTTGAGCAGTTCAACAATTCAACGCCGATGCCTTCGCTTCCAGCAATGGATAGCGTCTGGGGTCCGATTACATCAGCCATGACGGATATCTGGGATGGCGGCAAGGATGTGAAGGCGTCGCTGGATAACGCCGTGAAGCAGATCCAGGAGAGCCTTGCAACGGTTCAATAATCGGATGAAGCACCTGGTTTGGAGAAGGTGGGGAGGAGAGAGCGAATGAAACAGCAGCATGTCCCGGTGTCTGCTCCGCCCAGCAGGGAAAAGCAGCACCGGATGACAGCGGCCATATTATCGATCATACTGCAAGGTCTAGGACAGCTGTACAATCGGCAATGGATCAAGGGAATTTGCCTACTGTTACTGGAGGGGGCAGGTCTTGCTTACCTGCTTCCCCGCCTGTCGCAGGCCGTATGGGGAATATGGACACTGGGGGAAAATACGCAGCGTTTTGTCAAAGTGAATGGGTCTACGGTGCTTCAACGGGGCGACCATTCCATCTTTTTACTGTTAGAGGGAATTATTGTGCTGCTCGTGTTTTTTGTGTTTATCATTGTCTACATCCTGAACATCCGTGATGCGTACCTTACGGGACTTGCGAGGGAGGAAGGAAAGAAAACACTGGGAGCGGCAGCTTCACTCCGTAACATGATGGACAAAAATTTCCCGTATCTGTTTTTGTCCATTCCGGCTCTGGGGGTACTGTTCTTCACGATCATGCCGATCCTGTTTACAATCACCCTGGCGTTTACCAACTACTCGGCACCGGATCATATTCCGCCTGCCAAGCTCGTGGATTGGGTAGGGTTCAAGACATTTAGCGACCTGATTCAGCTCAAATCATGGAGTCATACCTTTTATGGCGTATTAACATGGACGGTTATATGGGCGATACTCGCAACCGTGACCACTTATTTTGGCGGGGTACTTGTAGCGCTGCTGATTGAGCAGCGGGGCATCCGGTTCAAAAAGCTGTGGCGGACGATCTTCATTCTCCCTTATGCCATACCACAGATCATTTCCTTGCTGCTCATGCGGAACCTGTTCAATGGTCAATTCGGTCCAATCAATACGTATATGAGAGCTTTTGGTCTGGAGGGACTGCCCTGGCTAACTGATCCATTCTGGGCCAAGGTCACGGTCATTGTTGTTAACATGTGGATCGGTATTCCGGTCAGCATGGTACTGATCCTTGGCATTCTGACGGCGATTCCACGTGATCTGTATGAGGCCGCTGAAGTGGATGGAGCATCCGCATTCCAGAAATTCCGGATCATCACGATGCCATTCATCCTTTTTGCAACAACTCCGGTGCTTATCATGCAATTTGCCGGAAACTTCAACAATTTCAATGTCATCTTCCTGCTGACCAACGGTAATCCGTTACGAGGCGACTACCAGTATGCAGGGGCAACAGACCTGCTGGTGACCTGGCTCTACAAGCTTACGCTGGACAACAACAAATACAACATGGCTTCAGCGGTGGGCATCATCATCTTCATTATTATCGCGTCGTTTTCCATCTGGAATTTCCGTCGCTCCAAATCGTTTAAGGAGGAGGACATGATTCAATGAAGAAACGTAATAACCCGCTGCGCCTAACCCTTAGTTATGTGCTGCTGATTATCATCGCCGTGGTTTCCATCTATCCGGTATTGTGGATCTTTCTCTCTTCCCTGCGACCTGGTGCGGCACTGTTCAGCGAGCGCTTATGGCCAGAAGCCTTTACCTTGTCCCACTATGGAGAATTGTTCAACAATCCATCCTTCATGTATGGCAGGTGGTATCTGAACACGCTGAAAATTGCCTTTTTCACCATGATCTTCTCCACGCTGATGGTGACGCTCGGGATGTATGCCCTATCCCGTTTCCGTTTCAGGGGGCGGCAAACGATTCTCTCCACCATGCTGATCCTAGGCATGTTCCCGAGCTTTATGAGTATGATCGCGATCTATATCATTCTGCTGCAGATCAAGCTGCTCGATACGCATGCCGCGTTAATCCTGGTGTATTCTTCCGGAGCGGTACTCGGCGGATTTATCGTCAAAGGATTCTTCGATACGATCCCGCGCAGTCTGGATGAGGCAGCACGCATTGATGGTGCGAGTCATCTGAAGGTGTTCACCAGCATCATCCTGCCGTTATCCAAACCGATGCTGACCTATGTGGCGCTAACCAGCTTCACTGGTGCATGGATGGATTTCATCTTCGCCCGCCTGGTTCTTCGGACGAAGGAAAACTGGACGCTTGCAGTAGGCATGTGGGACCTGGTTAATCGGTACCAGGACAGTAACTTCACCATGTTTGCCGCAGGGGCTGTGCTGATCGCGATACCGATTACGCTGCTGTTCGTGTTCCTCCAGCGCTTCCTGGTCCAGGGGCTCACTACAGGTGCTTCTAAAGGATAATGCCGTGCCAGTAACAGCATAGATGGCCGCCTCTACGCGGCCGTACATTCAGGCACTTCCGCCATGTCATGTCTCTTTTCGACGGACATGACAACGGAAGTGCCTGATTTTGCATAGGGCTCCATCATAATTTGGGGAGGAAAGGGATGTATGGGAATAATACCGTCCACTGAGCCCGAGGCGATTGGATATCAAGATGGACAAGCCTTGCTGGGCGAAGAAAACAAGGTTCCTCCAAAGCTCTGGCAGCATGTCACCTTCCGCAGGATTTTATATGGTTACGGCATCTCCGTGTTCGGAGACTGCTTTAACGGCATTGCCATCAGTCTATGGGTGCTCCAGACAACTGGAAGTGCCAAGAGCATGGCTGCCGTACAGATCTGCAACATGGCAGTCAGTTTTTTATTTGGATCATTCGCAGGTACCGTTGCTGATCGGTTGGATCGCCGGAAGCTGATGCTGACCTCGGATGTATTTCGGGGCGTGATGGCCATATTCATCGCGGTTAGTTTGTTTGGGCTGCATGCACCATTTCCTGTGCTGCTGCTGATGCTCTCGCTTTCCATGTTCTCCAGTCTGTTTCAGGCGCCTGCATTCCACGCGTCTGTGGCAAGCATGGTGGGCAGAGAGCACATTCAGCAAGCTACGGGAGCCATCCATCTGGTGGATAACCTGGCCCGAATCAGCGGGCTTGCTGCAGCCGGGATCGCGGTTGCCGCCTTTGGCGGGTTTGTCGCCATATTGATCACGGGAGCAACCTTTCTTTTGTCGGCGGTCTGCGTGCTGATGGCCGGTCGCTTCCCAGAGATCCGACGATCTGAAGACCAGAAGACGACCTTTGTTCAAGAATGGCGGGGATCATTCTCCTATATCTACCGCAGTCCTCTAATTCGGTCGATCGTATTGCTTAATCCACTGCTGATTTTATTTTTCATGTCGGCCATGATGCTTGTTCAGGTGATGGCAGTCAAGGTATGGGAGGCAGACCCCGTGCAGTTTGGATTGATTGAAACCTGTATTCCGCTTGGTTATATGATTGGATCGGGGGTGTTGATCGCATCGGGGAAACGAATGAAGCGAAGAGGACGATGGGTATTTATCGGTCTGCTGGTACTGGGGCCGCTCTATATTCTCCTGTCCCAGGTAACTTCGCCCATGATGGCACTTCCGCTCATCATGGGCGGGGGAGCGATGTTTGCCTGCTGCACGATGCTCACCCAGATCATGCTAAGAACAGCGGTACCCGATGAGCTGCAGGGGAGAATCTATGGTGTTGTCGGTACAATTACAAGCACGGCGCCTATCCTGGGATTGACAGTTGTCTCGGTGATGGCTGATCAGTGGGGTGCAGCGGCGGTGCTGGAGGGACTCGGTATGCTGCTGCTCGCAACCGGAATTCTTGCGGCAACCACATTGAAGTCCATTCGAACGTACCGATAAACCAGAAACAGATTAAACGTCAAAACCCGGAGCGTACGCTGTATAAGCGCTGCTCCGGGCTTCCTTAATGAATCATGGCTAGTTATTGCCAGTTTACCGTTACTGTGGCTGTACCACTCGTCGGGGTTGTAAAGGTGTGATTGGATCCACCCTCCCACGTAATGGTAGCGCCGTTTTTCTTAAAGAACTTGAATTCCAGCTGTTTCCCGGCTGGAACACTTACGTCATAATACCAAGTCGGGTAGGCGTGAATGACCTGATTGAAAGCCGGTCCAATAGAAGCTGAACCTGTGGTCCAGTTACCGAGTTCGGACACGTTGCCTGTCAGGTAGATATTCTCACCCAGCGCGGTTGTGGCATTATTGATGACGAACCGAACCGATACCTGATCGCCGCTAAGGATGGTGAAATCGTTATAGGCGTTGCTGTTCACACCATTGGCAGCTACTTTCACTGCATAGTCACCGCCTGCTACTGGTGGAATAGTGACTTTAATTTGAGTGTCTTCCCAGGAAGTGATGGCTGAGCCCGTAACGGCTGTTGTACCGAAGTAGACGGTACCTTTGGCAGAGCCGAACCCGCGTCCGTCGATGGTAACGACGTTACCTGGTTTGCCCATTACAGGGCCAACGTGACCGATGGTCGGCGTCGTTTCACTTGCCGTATACTGCCACACAGCGGTAGCTCCTGCTGCGAGCGTGAAGGAAGAAATATTGCCTCCGCTGGAAGTAACATTGTTTCCGTTCAGCACGCCGCCCAGCACATCGGTGTATGTTCCTGATGGAAGCGACGTATTCAGGTTGGTGATACTGGTTGGCGTCGTGAGATTGCGGTTAACGGCCACGACGGCAACGCTTTTGCCAAACTTGCGCTCATAGATATATACATCATTGTTGATCCAGCGCTGTTGTGTGGAACCGTAGGCAATCGCCGGGTTGGATTTGCGCAGAGGTGCCAGCTTGCTGATGACGCTGAACGCTGTAGTCGATTTGGAGAAGGAAGGCATTTTGCCCCGGTTATCCGGATCGCCGTTCCCGGTCAGATACTGCTCGGTACCATAATAGATGGCAGGTACGCCGCGTGATGTCAGCGTGAAGGCCAGAGCCTGTTCCAGGCGACGGTTGTTCACCGCACTTGTTTTGAAACGGTCCATATCATGGTTGTCAATGAAAGTGACTTGGTCATTCACTTGATTGTAATCTGCTGCCGTAGCCGTAAGCATGGAATCCAGCGCGTACATGTTGGATGTGTTATCCCGGAACACGTTGCGCACAGCCGAATTGAAACGGAAATCAAGCAAACTCATGCCGGATTCGTTGGCAAAATCTGTGTTATCCGCATCGGGTGCAGCAGATCCCAGGAACCATTCGCCGAAGGTAAATACCGGCTTGTGTGCATAGATGGATGACATCCAGTTCTTCTGCCAGCCCTGAGGCATGTGCTTCACCGCATCGACACGGATGCCGTCCACGCCCATATCCAGCCACAGCTTGATGGCGTCTTTGAAATATGTATCGATCGTGCTGTTATTGTGATTCAGATCGGCCAGATCGTAGAGGTTTTTGTAAATGCCATTCTCAAGAGTGGAGAAATCGGAGCCGCCATTGTGGTGGAAATATCCGTTCGTATCATTGGTGTACCCGCCAACCAGGTTGCCGTTATCGTACAGCTTGCCATTCTCAGCGAAGGAGGTATCGGTTTCCATGGCAGGGGACGTATGGTTTGGCGCAAAATCAATAATGATTTTGATGCCTTTAGCATGTGCGGTGGTTACCAGATTCTGAAAATCGGTCATGGTTCCGAAATATGGATTGGTCTTCTTGAAATCCCGTGCCCAATAGCCGTGATAAGCAGTGTTGGTTACACCACTGTAATTGATGGTTGCAAAAATATTTTCGACAGGCTGGGAGATCCAGAGGGCTGTGACACCCAGGTCACTGAAATAGTTGTCATTGATTTTGTTAATCAGCCCCTGCCAGTCGCCTCCGCAGTACAGCTTCAGGTTGCTGCATGTGCCATCAAAGGCAGCCCCGGTAGGGTTGTTGGATGGGTTACCATCCAGAAACCGGTCCGTAAAAACTTGATAGATGACATCGGTACTGAAATTTTGCTTGTTGGTGACAGCCGTATCCGCATCGGCATAAATCGCGGAAGCAGGCAGGAAAGGCAATGCACTGCCGGCAAGCATGCTGAACGTTAGCGTGGTACTGAGGAGAACGCGTTTGGCCATTTGAAACATGGTAATCCACCCTTCATGAATGTAGTAGTTTTCAACAAAAACAACTAACCTGGCTCTTAAATAATAGCGCTTACAATTGTACGAGGAGACATTCTTGTGGCTTAAAGACTTCCCTCCTTCGACACGCCAACAACCCCGGTATCTCCTGGGGAGTTACCGGGGTTGTCCTAAACCGCTTGGGTTTAAAAGCATGGCCCTCGAGTTATGATCACATCGTTATCGTAAGAAATAATTACAGTTATGTCAATAACTTTTTTAGAAGCATTTTTTTTCTATTTTTATATTTACAAATGACGATCCGGGACTTAAACTATTCGCAGATCCACCAATATGAGGGCCATGTATTTTAGGACATTGATGTGTCTTGAAACAACCCCGTCTCTACTGAGGCGGGGTTGTTTGTGCATGCAGCCATGGCGGGGATGGAATGAGGGGAACGTAGGGTACCTGAATCATGTATGATTCGGAGCAATTCGGAGATGAGAGGCGGTTGATGATCCATTGAGCACGCATTCGGTCATTGAATGTCTGGAAGGTATTCGTGCGTCACAGCTGGGCAATGTCCGCAATATTTATGTTTACCTCCCGCCAGGTTATCAGGAGCAGACGGATCGCCATTATCCTGTTCTGTATGTTCATGCTGGTCAGCGGGCTTTTGGTCCATCTGGACCCGGTAATGAAACGTGGCATATGGATCGAGCGGTGGACGAGCTAATTACCGCCGGGCGGATCGAGCCACTGATTATGGTTGGCATTGCACATGTTCGCCCGGTTACGCACAACGAGTTATATCACTTCATTGCACCCGAGAGGGAAGCCATAAGTGTGGGTTGTTCAGGGATCGCATACGAGCATTTCATCATTCATGAATTGAAGCCACTGATCGACCATCGATACCGTACGCTTCCGGACAAGTCCAATACAGGGCTGCTTGGTTCATCAGCAGCGGCACTATGTACACTTCATATGGGCATGCGGAATCCGGAGGTATTCGGCAAACTGATAATGATGTCGCCGTTTTTGGTAGATGTGCAGCTGGATGAATGGTCGGACAGCGGTCTGTTGGAGGAAGCCATGTATCGCTTGCCGGATAAGGTGCCAGACGTCCAAATGTGGATGGACATTGGGGATGCAGAAGGACTCTTTCAGCCCTCCCAGGTAAGAAAGGTTGCTCATGAATTACTTGAGAGAGGGATCGGAACTCGGGATCGCATGGCTTTTCTGGAGCAACCGGAAGCCTGCCATCAGGAATCCGATTGGGGCGCACGCGTCTACCTTCCGTTACTGTACATGTTCGGCGAAGTAGGCCAACCTATGGCATTGGAAATGCAAGGCAGAGAGATCATTGGTTTATCCGGTGGAATGAACACGTGCATTAATGCACGACTCCACTATGATAGCGGATGGGTACAGAGCCTGCTCGAAGGGAGCTATACAACAAGTCATCCGCATGTGCTTCAAGTACGTCCGAATGGTGAATTGGTGCCTGTCGGCCCAGGCAGTGCGCTCATCACCCTGACCGTAGGAGAATTATCGACGACCCGTCAGTATACCGTTGTTCCTGAACTATCTGCTCACGTTGAGGTGTGTATCTCTGCTGAAGTGGAACATGAAGAAGAGCCTGCTGAATCCATTTATGGAGGGATGGGCATGAAGCTGGTTCGCACGGGAACGGGGCGTTATGAAGGCTGTTACCGTGTTCCACGCGATAGTGGTTTTTCCTTTCGGTTCACACGCGGTTTCCGGCGCTTTGAGACGGACATGAATGGCAACTCCGTAGCCAATCGGGTCATTCGGGCAACAGATAACTTGTCAGTACATTACAGCATTCAGTCTTGGGGCAGTTCGACTGCCAAAGCGGGAACAGGAGGCCAATGATGATGATCCAATCGTTCGCTCCAGTAATGGACATCCCGTACTACTATCCCTGCAACTTTCCTCTGATTCATGAGGTGCTTCTACGGCAAGGGTCGATCAGCAGCCTGGCTCTGCTCGCCGCAAGCCGATTATACTGCCTCCCTTCGTGCGCGGATAACGGACTGGTGAAGCCTTATTTTCACAAGCTGGACTATGAGGAACCGATCTGGGAGATGTATGGCCAGCGGGAGCTGGGCAGCTTCGAGGAGGGGAAGGTGCATATGCGGCAGCATATAGGCGAAGGCGGACTTTTTCTCGCTACGGGAACTAGTTATCATCTGCCTTATTGCGAAGATTATCAGAACCCCGAGTACATCCGCAAACATGTCAAACCAGGCTCTCGTCTGCATCTGGTAGATCACTGGATTGCAGTGTATGGCATCGATGATGAGCATTTTCACGTCTATGATCCGGTTCCCTCGAAATATATCGGAAAGGTCTCCCAAGAAGCCTTTCATGAATTCTGGAAAGGAAACCAAAGCATACCCGAGCTAGCTCCTGCGAAGCGCAAGGAGAAGCTGCGTACCTATGGCACCATGGACGTCCGCGCAACCGGAAAGCTTGATTCCTCCGGTTATCGTGAGATGTTGACCCAGGCGCTGGGGACACAGATCAGTGAATTTATGACGGGTAGGACCATTACCCAAGGGGAGCGCAGCTATCATTTTGGACAGGGCGTGTCCCTTCATTTGATGAAGGCACTGCAGGAGTGGGAGGAAGGGAATTTAGGGAATCAACCGAATGACACGCTGATAGCGGGTCTGCTGTTCGATATGCGCTGGAGCCGCTATTTTCTCCGGGATCTGCTTCAAGAAGCCGCACTATGGCTTGGTTCTCCACTGGATCAGTATTCCGTAGCGTTTGATGCAATCATTGAACGGTGGGAGAAAGCAAACCAATTGCTTCAGGTCAGTCGGATCAAGCAGCGGGCGGATTGGCGGGTACAGCTAACAAGCGTAATACACCAGTTGATCGCCGATGAATGGCGCTGGTACGAAGCTCTCCGAAGTGCTGTTCCGCAGGAGGCATGCTTCAATCGGCAGATGGCCCCGCGAACCGAAAATGGCTACAGGGATGCCCTGCTCCGCATTGTGCTGGATAGCTGCCGGGAACTGAATGCGTATCATAATACGACCATACCCCTCGACAAGGGTGGGAATGCACCGCTATATGGCCGGGATGGACAACTGGATTCACTGGAGCTGGTGTCCTTGCTTGCTGTCGTCGAACAGGGGCTTGAAGACGAATGGGGAACTGGAGCAGGAGCTGCACTTTCCGAGATGGCCGCAGCCTCATTGCCGGAGAGCCCGTATCAAACGGTTGGATCGCTGGTGGACTATCTTGAACGTCAATGGCTGCCTGATCAGGAGGAGGATGCGGGATGAGCATTCAATTCCTGCTGGAGAGATTCGCAGAACAAGGCGCGCGTCCCGCATTCATCTGGGAAGATCGGGAGTATAGCTACGCATGGCTGCTCGAGCAGATCGTGATGATGGATGAATGGATTGCGGCAGAAGGACTGCATGGGCAGCTCGTAACGCTGGAGGAAGACTACTCTCCCTATGCGGCCGCAGCGTTCATTGCACTTCTTGGAAAGGGATGCATTGTGCTGCCCATGGACCTTCATCTGGTTGAAGCCAAGCGGCAGGAATATATTCGGCTGGCACAGGTGAAGTGGCGTCTTGGTATTGAAAATGGCAGGTTATCGATCCGGGATGAGTCTGATGCCTGTTCACGTCCTGCTTTACTGGCTGCGCTTGAGCAGGAAGGTGTGGGTGGACTCGTGCTCTTCTCATCCGGATCGACCGGTGTGAGCAAGGCCACGGTTCATCGTGCAGATCGGCTCTTACAGCGTTTCCGGCGGCAGGTGCGGCCATTGCGAACGATTCCGTTTATGATGTTTGACCATATCGGCGGGGTAAATACAATGCTGCAATCGCTGTCCAGTGGAGGCTGCCTGTGCATTATTGCGGATCGTTCCCCCGAGGAAGTATGCCGGACGATTGAGAAGCATCGAGTTCAGGCTCTCCCGGTTTCTCCAACATTCATGAATCTGCTGCTGCTCGGCCGAAATGATGAGGCATACGATCTATCGAGTCTTGAAGTTGTCTCCTACGGGTCAGAGGTCATGCCCGAAACGGTACTGGCCGCCTGGAATCGACGGTTCCCTGGGATACGAACGATACAGGCTTATGGTATGTCTGAACTCGGCATTCTGCCGACACGTTCCAAGGAGCCAGGATCGCTGCTGTTTGCCATTCATGATGATCACGTCAAGTTCAGGGTAGTTGAAGGAGAACTTCAGATCCGGACAGAAACAGCCATGATCGGTTATCTGAACGCCCCGTCGCCATTTACCGACGACGGATGGCTGCGCACAGGGGATGAAGCGGTACTGGAACAGGGGTATATCCGTATCCTCGGCCGCCGCTCCGAGATCATTAATGTAGGCGGGCGTAAGGTGTATCCGGCCGAAGTGGAGAGCATTCTGGAACAGATGGACTGCATCCAGGCAGCAGTGATTACAGGAGAACCGAGCAGCATCACAGGGCAGAAGGTGAAGGCCACCGTTAAGCTCGCGACAGACGGCACGCTTGCCGAGCTGCGACGATTGATCTGGGCGTACTGCCAGGACAAGCTGCCCCCGTACAAGATTCCACAGAAAATTGTCATTACGGAAGAGGGGCTTGTGAGCTCGAGAATGAAGAAAGTCAGAACACCTTCAGCAGCTGATTCACCCATGGATGAAGTTGCGGCAGCGAGGGAAGAGACATCAGCAGCTTTGGAATCGGAATCGTCGTAAGCTTATATCCTAAGAAGAGGGATGTTTGATATTTCATTATTCATTAGGGTATTGGAACGCTTAATGGGACGTTTAAGAGAGAAGGGCTGGACGTTATTCAACGTTCAGCCCTTTTTATGCCCGGAAGAAGAAGGGGATTAATGAAGTACAAGAAATAAGGTGCACGGACGGTGAAATGTCTAAGTCTTAGACTGCTGCCATAGGAACGGTCAGGTGATCAGGCTTCTGCAGGTTGTTTCACTTCGAGCTGCAGCAGGGAGAAGCCGTAAGCTTCCAGTTTTACAGATAATCTGTTTTGTTTCGCTTCTATAGAAGTGGTCGTAAACAGGTCTCGCCAGACGCTTCGATCTGTCAGCGGCAAGTCTACACTGCAAGCTTCGTCACCAGCGTTCAGCACGATGAGGAAACGTTTGCCCGTCGCTGAATCCACTCGTTCCATTGCAATAACCGGATCTCCAGCTTCGGCAAGGAGAATTTTCAACTCGGTGCTGCGCAGTGCAGGGTGCGCTTTGCGCAGGGCAATCGTCTGCTTAAAGAAGTCGAGAAGCTCAAGATTCTGCTTGGTTTCATCCCACTCCATACATTTGCGGCAGCCGGGATCATATCCGCCATCCAGACCCACTTCGTCTCCGTAATAGATGCAGGGTACCCCTGGGTACGTGAGAAGCATTGTAACGGCAAGCTTCATCTTGCGGATATCCCCGTCGCACAGGGTAAGCAGTCTGGGTGTATCATGGCTGCCCAGCAGATTGAAGGCAGCTTCGGTCACAGGCTGGGAGTAGGCTGCGAGCAGCTTGCCGATCTCATTCGCGAAGCCGAGTCCATCCAGCTTGCCGTGAACTGCATAGTCCAGCACCGAGTTGGTGAATGGGTAGTTCATCACCGCATCGAACTGATCTCCCTGCAGCCACATCAGCGAATCATGCCAGATCTCGCCGAGCAAATAGGCGTCAGGCTTGATAGCCTTTACTGTTTGACGGAATTCACGCCAGAACTGATGATCCACCTCGTTGGCAACGTCCAGTCTCCATCCATCGATGTCCATTTCCTCAATCCAGTACCGCGCGACCTCCAGCAGATAGGCCTTAACCTCGGGATGCTCCGTATTCAGCTTCGGCATAAGCGGTTCGAAGGCAAAGGTATCGTAGGTCGGTATGCCATCTTCAATGCGTGGCGGCCAATCCCTGATGTAGAACCAGTCCGCATAGGGGGAAGCTGCCCCGTTCGCCAATACGTCAGCAAAAGGAGGGAACTCTCGGCCCGAATGGTTGAAGACTGCATCAAGCACAACCCGAATGCCACGCTGATGACAGGCATCCACCAGCTCTTTCAGTTGTTCATTGGTCCCGAAATGAGGGTCCACCTTCATATAGTCAGCCGTATTGTACTTGTGATTGGTTGTAGCCTCGAACAGCGGGCAGAAGTAGATTGCATTCACGCCAAGCTGACTCAGATGATCCAGATGATCAAGCACACCCTGCAGATCCCCCCCGAAGAAATTCACTGGTGTAGGCTCCCCTCCCCAAGGCTCGGCGTTCTTCGGACTAATGGAAGGATCACCATTCGCATAGCGTTCAGGGAAAATCTGATAAAATACAGCGTCCTTGACCCAAGCAGGCGGTTCAAAAATGTCGACCGGATTCATAAACGGGAAATCGAAGAATTCCAGCGGATGTTCCGGCAGAGCTTCCTCGAATCCGCGTTCGGTCATCCAGACGCTTTTCTCGCCCTCGACCAGCTGGAAGCCGTAACGTAGTCTCCGGTAAGGAGGCTGGGTTTCGACTTCCCAATAATCGAACAGCTCATCCCTTGCGAAGATCCGCATGGGTGTGTGGGTGATGGTCTGCTCCCAGGCATATTTATCCCCGGTAATGGCGATAACGGCATCCAGATCTCCGCGCTTGGAACGCAGCCTCAGGTGCATGGTGGACCGGTCGTAGGCATAGGACCAGTTTAATTTGGGACGATGGTAAATGGCTTCAAGAATCATGTTGAATCACTCCTTATACGATGAAATTCAGATGATATTTGGCCATGAAAACGCAAAAAAGGCACAACCTCCATTGTTCACGAGGTTGTACCTTTCGGCAGCATAGCCTTTTGATTATACGGCTATTATACGAATTATCCTGGCAAAAGAAAACACTTTTTTTTCCTGAAATCTCATTTTATTTAAATGGGAAGGCAGGTGAATGTGCATGCTTCCGCTTGGGCTGTTCGTCTAAAGTTTGCTTCATTAAAAATCGTAGCCCAGTTCTTGGGCGTAGGCTTGGATCTCTTTTTTGTATTGCTCCAGAATTTTAATGCCTGTGTCAATTTTGGCATTGCCTTGTTTCAGAAGGGCGCTGTTTACTTTGGTTTTGGATACGGATTTCTTGAACAGCAGATAGCCTTCAAGTTGTGCATAGCTTCCTTTGACCAGTTTGGCATGGATTTTTTTCAGTTCTGCGTTCTCCGGCTTGATCTGCTTCAGCATGGACACATACTTGGTGTAATTGGGAACCGCAGTATTATTCAATTTCAGGAAGATGGATTTGCGGTTGGCGGATGTAACATACGTGCTGCCAATGGAATCAAGGGCTTTCTTTTCATAAACCGTTGTCAGATCAAGTGCATCCAGGTAGTTCAGGAAATCTTCCTCTTCAGCGCTAGGAATTGGCTCTTGTTCCGACGTGTCCACTTCCGTGTAGTTATCTTCCGAATATGTAGTGGTGGTGTCTTCCGCTGCAGCCGCATAGGAACCAGCAGGAGCGAATACCCCGCCCAGCAATACAAAACTCATAATAATGGATAATACCCAAGACCTCTTTTTCACGTTACATGTCCCCTATCTATAGATGTGATTTTATTCCAAGGGATAATCTAACATAGGATTACAAGAAATTACAGGAATAGTTTTACAAATATTTGGAGATCGGCGTTGTTTCCTTAAATTTGAATCGTTAGACTGATACTTCATATAGGTATAAAGGAATAT
Organism: Paenibacillus sp. 7523-1; assembly: GCF_002276415.1. NCBI lineage: Bacteria > Bacillati > Bacillota > Bacilli > Caryophanales > Paenibacillaceae > Paenibacillus > Paenibacillus sp. 7523-1. The sequence continues at coordinate 98,453 of NZ_NPBR01000020.1, forward strand.
CCATATGTTCAAATATGAACGCTCAGCTGAACATGAGTAGAGGCCATCAGGACCCCATAAAATTCTAATGTGGATTGTTCATATAATCTCACCAAAAAATGCATGAAATTAACGTACATCGAAACCATCAGATGATATAATCGGTTGGAGTATTCATGTCCTGCCGATCCGTTTTTCGAAAAGGTTATCGGCGAAAGTCGTCATTTTTTTGTAAACGCAAACATAAATCACACAGAAAGTGAGAATAGCGATGAATCAGAAAAAGCTTTTTAACGATGGGTGGCAATTTGCGAAAACCAAACTGGATGTTACGGACCCTGCGGGATTGGCATTCGAGCCTGTGGAGATTCCCCATGACTGGCTGATCTACAATACGCTCGACCTGTACGAAGACAGCATTGGGTGGTACCGCAAAACATTCCCGTACACGAAGGATGATCAGCAGCATCTGCTTTGTTTTGATGGCGTTTACATGAACTCTTCCGTATATGTGAACAACCAGCTGGTTGGGGAGTGGAAATACGGTTATTCCGCGTTTGAACATGAGATCACGGATGCGCTGGTGGAAGGCGATAATGAAATCATCGTAAAAGTGGTGCATCAGAGTCCGAACAGCAGATGGTATTCCGGGGCCGGAATTTACCGCAATGTATGGCTCAAAACGAGAGATCGCAATCATATCGTGACGGATGGCATCTACGTATCCATTAAGCAGCAGCCAGCGGGCTGGCAGGTTGAACTGGACACGGAGCTGAATATCGATCAGAACGCACAGCTTGTGCATACGATCCGATATGCGGGTCAGGTTATTGCGACTAATACAGCGGCGGTTACGGCTGCTGCAGGTGGAGATACAGAAGTAACGGACCGTCAGCAGATTGTGGTGGAGAACCCAAAACTGTGGAGCACCGATGAACCGAATCTGTACGAACTGGTGACAGAACTGCAAGTGACGGATGCGGACCAACATGTACAGACAATTGAGTCGGTATCGCAGCGAATTGGCTTCAGGGACGTCCAGCTGGATCCGAACGAAGGCTTCCATCTGAATGGGGTCAAAATGAAAATGAATGGTGTGTGCGAGCACCATGATCTGGGCGCACTCGGGGCGGCTTTCAACCTGACGGCACTTCGCAGAAGGTTCAATCTGCTGCGGGAGATGGGCGTCAATGCGATCCGGACCGCGCACAATATGCCTGCCAAGGAGTTCATGGAGCTCGCAGATGAGATGGGGATGCTGATCGTCTCGGAAGCCTTCGACATGTGGGAACGATCCAAAACGCCTTATGACTACGCAAGATTTTTCCCGGAATGGGCGCACACGGACGTGAAGAGCTGGGTGAAGCGGGACCGCAACCATCCAAGTCTGGTCATGTGGAGTATCGGGAATGAAATCTATGATACCCATGCGGATGAGCGGGGCCAGGAAGTAACGCGAATGCTGATGGAGTATGTACTGGAATTCGATCCAAAAGGCAACGCAGGCATAACCATTGGTTCCAACTACATGCCTTGGGAAAATGCGCAAAAATGCGCGGATATCGTGAAGCTGGCAGGCTACAACTATGCGGAGAAATATTACGACAAGCATCACGAAGAGCACCCAGACTGGATCATCTACGGTAGTGAAACATCATCTGTGGTGCAGAGCCGCGGGATCTATCACTTCCCATTCGAGCAATCCATCCTGGCAGATGATGACGAGCAGTGCTCCGCACTGGGCAACAGTACAACAAGCTGGGGCGCGAAGTCGGCAGAATACTGCATTCTAGCCGAACGGGATCGGCCATATTCACTGGGGCAATTCCTGTGGACCGGATTCGACTATATCGGAGAGCCGACCCCATATCATACGAAGAATTCATATTTTGGACAGCTGGACACGGCAACGTTCCCGAAAGACTCCTACTATATCTATCAAGCAGCCTGGACCGATTACAAAACAAGCCCGATGGTGCACCTGTTCCCTTATTGGGATTTCAGCCCTGGTCAGCTGATTGATGTACGCGTGTGCAGTAATGCGCCGAAGATCGAATTGCAGCTGAACGGCAAGACGATCGGAACATATGATATTGATCATGCGAACGGAACCCAGCTGGTCGGCTGGTGGAAGGTGCCGTATGAAGAGGGCGAGCTAAAAGCGATCGCTTATGATGAGAACGGAGAGATTATCGCAACGGATGTACAGCGATCCTATACAGACGCACAGAAGGTTCGTCTGCAAGCGGATAAAGAGCAGCTGCAAGCGAATGGAACTGATCTTATTTTCGTGGAGATTCAAGTGGAAGATGAAGCGGGCAATCCCGTGCAAAATGCAAACAACCGTGTACAAGTTAAGGTGACAGGTGCAGGACGACTGCTTGGTCTGGATAACGGGGACAGCACGGACTATGATCCGTACAAAGGTCTGAGCAGAAGATTGTTCAGCGGCAAGCTGATGGCAATCATCGGGGCAACACATGAACCGGGCAGCATCCGGATCGAAGTGACCTCCGAAGGACTCCAGGGTGCAGCAGCCGAGTTTGAATCGAAGGCAGTGGATGGCGAAGTCATGAATGCGTCCGCTTCCGTTGCAACTCGAGGACAAACCGTGTTAACCGAGAACGAAGAACGCCCAGTCCTCACCGGACGTGCGCAGGAGATTCCTTTGCGAAAAATCGAGATTATCAGTGAAGCCGGACAAGCCTTCGATCCGACGATCCAGGAGATGGTGGTTACCGCCAAGCTGTATCCGGAGAACACGTCGTACCGTGACATTGAGTGGGCTGTTGTCAACGATGCCGGTATTGAGTCCAACATTGCGAAGGTCGAAGCGAACGGTCTGGAAGTACGCGTGTCAGCGCTGGGCGATGGCGAATTCCGCCTTCGTGCAACGAGCAGCAATGGTACGGACAAAACAAAGCTGATCTCACAGCTTGAATTCAAAGCAACGGGTCTGGGCACAGCCTACAAAGATCCGTACGGCTTCATTACTGGTGGATTGTACGATTACACCAAAGGCGATGTCGGTAACGGCAATGAACGCGGCGTAGCGACAAGTCGTGATGGGGAGACGCATGTCGGCTTCCGCAATATCGACTTCGGACCGTACGGCTCCGATACGATTACCATTCCGATCTTTGCACTGTCCAGCGAGGATTATTTCCTGCAGATCTGGGAAGGTATGCCGGATGAAGAGGGCAGCACGCTGCTGGCTGACGTGGTCTACCAGAAGGAATCCAGATGGAATGTGTACCAGGAAGAGACGTACCAGCTATCCAAGCGGCTGAGCGGCATTACGTCGATCTGTTTTGTACTGAAGCAGAAGATTCATATCAAGGGCTTCTCGTTCGAGCGTCAGAGTCGTGCATTTGAGCAAAACACGGCGGCTTCATGCGATCATCTCTACGGCGATACGTTCTCGATTCAGGATGAGTATGTAGAGGGGATCGGTAACAACGTATCACTGGAGTTCGAAAATATGGACTTTACGACAGAAGGCACGTCGAAGCTCGTCATCTATGGCCGTTCGCCGATTGATAAAAACACGATCCATATCCGCTTCGCAGGCGAAGATGGACAGAGCAATCAGCTGGTTGAGTTCACGCACTCGGAAGGGTATGAGGAGCGGGTGTTTGAGCTTGAACAGGTATCAGGCGTGCAAAAAGTGACCTTTATCTTCCTGCCGGGAAGTCAGTTTGACTTCGGATGGTTCAGGTTTGAGAAGTAAGTCGTTTTAAGAAATACATGGCCTTATAGTAGGATAAATTAATTTTAAAAAAATTAAATAAATTAAATCCCCTTCAAGCTGTATGGTTTAAGTTCAAATGAACCTAAACCGCATGCGTGAAGGGGATTTTGGTATGTAACCTATTCGCGTGCGAATGTTTAACGGAATTGTTCCGCACGTATAGAGAGATCCATGTCATGCCCAATTCTGCTGTAGATGTATACTTTGACATCAGTGTCCTGTAAGGCAAGAAGATTCACGGTCTTTTCACTGTTTTTGCTGATCATGGTCTCCATAGGTTCACTGTAGTCGTCGACATACAGGTTCATATACATGGGATGATTACTATGATTTTCAATGATAATGTCCGCAAGTGTTCCATTGTCAGCAACCATTGTGAAACTGCCGGTGTATGCTGCACGGCCTTGGTGATGAGTTTGACCAATGAGCAGAGCATTCAGATCTGGTTTTACTGAATCTTCTGCAGCATTGACCGCCTTGGATGACGGTTCTGTGGGGGTTCTACTTTCAGCATCCAATGTACTAATGGGCATGAGCAGGACTGAGAAAACGATACCTGCACCCATAATCTTTTTTAACAACATTGTAATGATCCTCCTGTACATAATGAATGTTCTCGTTGCTACGTATCACTTTGAATAGTCAACAAGCTTGTCTCTTCATCCCAGTTCACAGTAAGTCCCAGGGCCTCAAATACTTCAAAGGGAACGGTCGTCGCACCCGAATAATTGCTTATCGGTTCTGGTAATGAAATGGATTGAACTGTAGAGGAAGAGACTGATTTCACGGTTGCCTCCGTCTCGTTGGGACGGATTGTGACGGTACGATCTTCATATTGCAATGAATAAGCTTCGACGAGTCCGTTTACCTGGTTCATTTCAAATGCTGCCCCAATCGTTGTAGCTACGACTCTGACTGGAAGTTGAACGGTATGTTGGGTTTGGACTGCCGAATACGTGGACTGGAGCAGCTCATCGTTAATATACACATCTATGCCCAGCTTGGCCTGAACGGGTCGGTAAACCATGCCTCCAGATGATGTTGCAGGTGCGCCAGCCTCCTGATACTTGTCACTTCCCCAACCCCAGACGGTTCCATTGGAGGATAAGGCAAGACTGTGGTGATACCCTGCCGAAATATCGGTAATACCCGACAGATGCTTAACTCTGCCTTCTTTGCCTGTAACCGTCCTTCCGTAGCTGTACACCTCACCCGAAGTGGTTAACAGCAGGATATATTGCGAATTCCCGTCCATCTGCTTCACCTTGAGGTCGTCATGGAGAAGAACTGGTTTGCCCTTTTCCCCCAGGGCCCACACTTTCCCGTTCTGGTCCAGTACAAGCAGGGAGGTATCTGTGCTTGTGATCGATGATATGTTGGACAGACCCTTTAACTTGGCTGGTTTGGAAGGGGTTTCATCTGGTTGGTTTGGTTCATTCCATGTCCACAGGGAGCCATCCTTCTTCAAGGCATAGCCTTGTTGGCCGGATGATCCTACCTGAATGATGTTTTTCAGTCCGCTTATTGCGTGTGGACGATGTACTTCAGAATCGTTTCCTTGAGTCCCATGGCCCAGCCATGACATAACTGTACCGTTCCGGAGAAGGGCGATATTGAAAGAACCAGACACCACATCCTTCGCAGAGGGAATGCCTTCGACTTGGTAGGGGAGTGTACCAGCGCCCCATTCCCACACGGTTCCATCTGCCTGAACGGCTGCGTTAATCCCACCTCCTGCGGCTGAAATGGCTATGACATTCGAAATTCCCGGAATGCGAATGGGACTGGACGTATGGCGATAGCGGATGTCTTCACTGACACCAAGCTCTCCGAACATATTGCGACCCCAAGCCCAGACGGAACCGTCATTTCGCAGTGCGATCGTATAATAATGAGCCCCCTCCACAGCGGTATATGTAAGTCTCTTTTCTGTGGTTGCTGCGGTGGTATGGACCGTAGATGTACCGCTGGGAGGCAGCGTAGTTGTTGCTGCGTATGATATGGAGCCATGGCCCAGTCCCAATAAAAGAATTGTGGTCAACCAAGTAGAAGCGACCGCCAGGCGCCATCTACGAGCTGGTTTACCTTTTACAGGGGGATCGTGTGGTATGAAGGAATTTTGTGCCGGGTTAGTTCTATGATCAGATGGCTCCGGCCAGCTCATGAAATCGCCTCTTTTTCGGGTGGGTTAGGGGACTGCTGTTTTTCTACCTTTCTAAACGCTCTTGGGAGTGATGAAGTTACAGAGAAATGATAAAATACCTATATATTGAAAATATTTTAGATCTAACTATGTGAATCGATGGACCATTCAGGTAAGGGAGAAAAGGAGGATGAACGATGAAGTTTAGTGAAGATGTACTATGGAATCAACTGCAGGATGTGAGGCAATTTACGCTGGGAGTGTGCGCCTCTGTGGATGAAGGACAGGTTCATGATGTACCGAAGGGATTCAATAACTCCATCCTGTGGAATGTGGGACACATTATTTTGGACCAGGATATGTGGTTTCACTATCTAATTGCTGATGACTCGGAAGTGCCTGCGGACTATGCAAAGTTCTTCGGTTATGGGACAAGCCCGGCAACGTGGGATGCCGCACCCCCATCCTGGTCTCAATTGATAGAGCGTCTAAGGGTGCAACCAGACCAATTGAAAAACAAATTTACAGGTCGTCTGGAAGAGCCGCTGCTCCGGGAGAGCGAGTTAGGCATGAGTACAATCGGCGAAGTGATTCCGCGTACACTCTATCATGAGTGGTACCATCTGGGATACATTCAATCTATTCGCAGATGTCTGAGTGTATCTTAGCGGGTTGAGGTCTACATATATTAAAGTTGTGTTGGATGGAGAAATCCTGTGGAGCAGAGTAGACAACAAGAAAGAGTTAACTCATGGTGATCATGAATTAACTCTTTTTCAGTTCCAGTGTATATGGAGAGTAAGTGCTATGTTCCAGCGGTGCTGATTCGTCAGACACTTCAACTGCAAAGTACAGTATGATGGGGAGAATGAGCACAATAAGGCCGATGATCATAGCAATGATGATACTTCTTTTGTTCAAGTAGACAAGCTCCTTTCTGGTAATAAGATTTTAGCTTTTTTGGAACTGTAACATATATTAACCAATGTAAAAGACATAAGATTAATCATATGAAGTACGTGTAAATGTTTATGATGTAACGCTTTATCCAGATAGGCATCGTTAGGAAGGGAGAGAACACTTGGAGAGAAAGATGACAGATGTAGAGATATTAAATCGAGTAATTAAAGGAGAGGTAGTGGGTTGTCCTTTTTGTGGAGAAATATTAGCTTATCAAACAGTAGAGCAGGGATTACCTCCGGCAGTGATCTGCCCCAATGGTGATTATCGTCTGAAAATAAATATTAGCAGTGGAAATCTGCTAGATAGACTAGGTTTAAATAGCAAGGAAAAATAGTATCAGTGAGCGATTGCAGGGTGGTGCTCAGAACAGCAGATATCTACAAGAGAAATGGAGAACTAACATGTCATTTATATTAATTGAAAGAGAAGACAAGCCTGTTCGATTGCGTGGAAACCGAGTGATCCCGTCAACAATAACGGTTCATAACAAGGATGGTCTCATTTTAGGAAACTATGTGGGCTTCAGAAGTGGACTTCAAGTTAAACTGATTAACTATGGAGGAGTGATTCTGGCTGCACCTGAGGCTAAATATGCGTACAAACTTGGAAATTTGATCCCTGCTACATTGAGTGAGGAAGTAGTTCATTGCCCTGCCTCCGAGTTGTTTGTGAGGGAGGAGGAGTTGCCTACAGTGCGAGAGTATTCTTTTTCTGTCATACATACGGAACATATGAACCAAACGTACGACGAGATAACAACATCAATGTGGATACCAGGGAATATTTACGTGGGACAAGAACAGGAGTTGTTATCTTGGATAAAAATATCAACTCAAGAGATGGTGGTCATTGGCATGATAATATCAGGTGAAGACCGTGGTGGGGCTGTCGCCTTTGTTCCCACAATGGATTCGTCCAAAATCATTTCAATTCGAGGAATTCAATGTGTGCACTAATGCGAAAATTACATTCTATAGAATGTTGCTCAACTACTGTATAACCTTAGAGAAAATGAACCCCTCGTTTGATTCCAATCCTCCTTCTGACTTGTTAAAATTTAGGTATATACTACGGTCAGTTGGCGGTGAAGAGGAATGCAGCGAATTGAGGTTCATCCTGATGTATTAGATGAAAAGGCGAGGTTCGTCCAGCAAAAGAAACAGGAACTGGAGCGGATGGTCTGGGAATTGGAAAAGTCGATCTATCTCTTACAATCTGATTGGTCAGGTGTAACAGGAGAACGATTCTTTTGGGACTTCATGCAAGTAAAAGAAGTTTTCCCTACGACATTGGGGCTCTTGGATAAAATCCAGAATGAGTTTACCTTTGTAGCCAAAAATTTCAGGACGACAGATGGTTCAGGCGAGGTTGCACTCTATATTCCCGAGGAGCTTAAACCAACTTTTGCTAAGGGCCTTGCGGATGGTTCAGTTGGAGAAACGGTAAACGGAATGGGGCAGACGGCCGAGGCGCTCTTTTATGATCCGTTCGGCACGGTGGCTAGTTTTGCCTATGCGATGACTCTTGGAAAAGTTGTCGATGCTGGGCGAGGCATTAAGTTTGCTTGGGATGCAGCATGGGGAACGGGAACAGCAAGATCTGATGTGGAGCAATTTGTAGAAGATCAGAAAAAACAGATCGACCAAGATGGATTGGGTTATTACAGCGGATCGATGGCAGGTCAGGTACTGGCCTATGCTTTCTTTGGCAAAGCGTTTCGGGCTGCTGAAAATAAGCATAGCGATCTGGGAGGGTCGGGTGGAGGAAAGCCGGAGGCTGGAAAGGGAACTGGGGGGGCAGGCAGTTACAGTAGGAATAACCTAATAGAACCTTCTTTACCACTAGGGGGAATCCCTAAAGGAAATTATGCTAATGTTGAAGGTGGACGAGGAAATGTTAGGCAAAATGAATCTGCTAATTTACTCGCAGAACAGGGTTATGATATAGAAATGTTAGATGAAGTTGTTGGTGGGAATGGTTATGGTATCAAAAAAGGAAAAAATCCAGATTTTATAATTGAAGGAAGAGTTTTTGATTGTTATTCACCTGATACTGATACTCCAATTGATAGTATTTGTGCGAAAATAAAAAACAAAACGAAAAATCAGGCGCAAAGAATTGTACTGAACCTGGATGATTACCCTTCGGAGAAAATAGATGAACTCCTGGAAACTATTTTGAGGCAGACAAATCCACAAGCAAACTTAAAGCACTTGGATGAGCTAACTATGATTAAGGATGGAAAAATCACAAAAGTTTTTGGGAGGTAGTAGAAGGTGGACTACGAACTATTTATAAATAATAGCTCTGAGGCAGAAAAAATAGGTAATATTATATTTGAAATAATGAAAGAAGTTATAGGTAAGGAAGTCAAAGTCGAAAAATTGCAGCATAAATTAGGGTATCAATATGTTTACATTGAATCAGAATATTTAACAATTGATATTGATTTGGAGGATGAAGATGGTGAAATGGAAGAATACCATGAGATGAATCTGAAATATTATAGCGTAAATACAAATATGCGAATCAATATTCAACTGTTCTCAAAGACTTTTGATACAAGTTGGTTGAAATTGATTGAAACAGTGGGGCAATTGTTATCTGTTGTGGAAGGCGATGTACTTTTGCTAGATGATAGATCCTTTCCAATAATGAAGAGAACCAACAATGTCTTGCTTGTAAATAATGATTTAGATGAGTATCAAATCAAGTATATTACTAAAGAAAGCTTAAAACTTCTTAACTGTCATTATGTTGAGAGGAGTTTCAAAGCTGAATAGAAATCTTGTAATTGATGCGCTGTGCAATTCAATTTCAATAGTTTGAGGATTTTGCATATTTCAGGAGAGAAAAGTCCATGGAATATTCTCTAAAGGTTAATGGAAAAGAAGAGGCGTTATGGTTAAAAGAATTGTTAGAAACTAAAAATCTCGAATATCGTTATATAAACAAAAAACATAATTCATTGTCTATTGATGAATTTGATCTAGCCAATGGTCTGAGAATAAGTGTTTATGAAAATAATTTTCCGCCCAATCATCCGGCGGCTACTTATGAAACTATGTTTCAAGAAGAGGACTTTGTTTATGAACAAACAATATCTTATGAGTTAGAGAATAACGAACAATTTGAACGTTGTTATAAAACCATGTACGAAGTTTCTTTTTCTATCTTAGAATCTCTCAAAGTAGATGGGTTATTTTATCCATCAGGAGAGGAGATATTTTTCTATAGAGATGGAAAGTACACCTTTAACGGAAAATATCTTGAATTGCTCGAAGACCAATACAGCGAAATTCTTAAAAGTATCAATTATACGCTTTTTGGTAGCTAATTGATGGCATCAGCGGAGTTATATCATAATCACGACAGGCAACTATGTTTTAGAATTGCTGATGAACCTTATCCGTATAAAACTTGTTAATTATCATCAGAAGGTTATTTCAAAACAGTGGTGTCGAGTGACTGTAATGACAACGAATATTGTTTAAAGTTCTGTTTGTCTTTCTGAATGAATTTCCGGTATAAACCCTAAAGACATCTAAATGAGTAACTGAAATTCAAAATAAAGAGAGATTAAACTTTAGGACATATTCGAAATGAAATTAAGTAAGCACTTCTACCAAGAAAAGAGTAGAGGTGCTTTTTGCTATGGATTCAAAACAACTAATGAAATCTTCCACACGTTGGACGATAATATAGTAGAAACATTATGTAGCTCTAACTCGCAAATTATTGAAGTGAAAAAGTCAGCGGGAGCAGTGAAAACAGACCAAATCGATAGACTAGTAGATACAAATAATAAAGAATTTTTTAATTATAATAAGAAGGAAGTTGTTTTATATATTGATGCACCGCTAGAAAACGCGGGTCGAATTGCATCTGAGAAAATAGATTATATCAGGAACAAGGGCGTCAAAGTGGTTAACTCGTTGGAAGAATTAAGGGAGGTACTGAAGTAATGGCATCTGCTTTTGTGTTGGTAGAAGAGAAAAGTAATATCCCCATAGACCGTTTGGTTCGAGATATACAACAAACTTGTTTGGAAGCAAAGTTAAATTTAGTTTTTGGGATTCAAGATATAGATTCGGAAGAGAACATGAAACATTGCGCCTTAGGCATTTCACTCCCAGCCCAACAAGTGTCAGATCATGGTGAGATAAATAATACGATCAGAATTGATGTATATGATGAACCTGCTCCACATCAATACAGAGAATTAGAATGGAGAGATACTGGGCAGATATATTTTAACACGCTCATTATCGATGAAGTATATCAACATGAAGAGGTCGCGCTAACCTTTCTGTATCATTTTCTAATGAGGTACCCACAGATGGTGGTATGGATGGAGGAAGACTGGGTCTATACATTATCTGACCTGGAGAAAGCTCTGAAAACTTCAAATCAATCTGATTGGTGTTATGTGAATCCGAATTCTATATAAGTAACAAAAAAATCTCTGAGTAGATTTCAAAGATCCTGGAGGACTAGGTAACATCTCACTAAAAGGCCCTTTTCTTAACGCCAGACAGGAGCCGCTTAATCTTGCTCAACAAAATGCGTAGGGGAGATTCATTTGGCACAAAGTGCAATTCGTTATGCTAAACAAACAAGGTATATTCAGGATGCTCAATTAGGGAGAGTCATACATTGTATTTTTAAAGTTGTTGATGGTATTAGGTCTGTAGAGCTCATCGAATATGAATGGTTGTTAAATGCAATAAATGAATGGTGGAGTGACTTTGAAGATATGCCGCCAGGATTAAAGGATATTGAATTAGACAAATGGCTTACAGATGTAAACCGCAAAGATTATTTTTATTCAATACTAATCAAGGCACGAGAAAAATGTGATGAATCGCTAAAAGAGGACGTATCTAAATTTATTGAAATCTTGCATAACTAACATGAGAATGATTGAATAAACTCAACGCTAGCAAGAAGGGGATTTGTCTAGATCGACTGTGCTGACATCGAGTATAAGACAAAAGATTTTTACAAAAAGGCTGCTTAAATTCAGTTTTGAATTTATAGCAGCTTTTTAGATTCTCTTAAGAATGAAGTACCATATGATCGGGAGTTACATTTTTTCATTTTGGGGCTCCTCATCCTTAACAAAGCAAGGAGCAAACTCGCTGGCAGGAGTAGAGGCTGAAGCAGATTGTCAATGGGTGGGACTGTAAACTGTGATACAACATAACCGGTAATCCCAATTTGTAAGTAATTTGTCGAAATATGAAATAATACCTAAGACATATGGCTTAATTATAATGAATCTTGAATATCGTGTTAACATACTAAATTTTGTGTGTTAGGCTTTAATAGTAAACAAATTCCAATTGAGGAGTTGAGTGTAATTATAAAAGATTCATGTCAGCAATCACATCTAGAAAGAAGGTCCTCATGATGAAAAAAAAAATTGCAACTATATTTGTTCTATTATCCTTTCTTGAATTAATCGTATTAATTATTGTTGGTAAGTCTATTATCAATAATATAATTCAACCAGATACGTTCACAGGAATTATATCTCTTCCGTTAGCAGCTTGTTTTCTTTCTTTATGGATGTTTTTCTCCAAACAAAAACTTGAAGAACGTATCGTAGGACTGCAAATTTGCTTTATCACAGCATGTTTAGCAATTGGGCCGTTAGTTTGTCTATGGTTTGTAACTTGAAATTACGTAAAACTATCTAGTTATAAGTAGGAGGACTCATGAAAAGAATAGTAAAGTTTATTACAGCAGTACTTCCCCTTGTTCTTGTTTTTAATTTGATTTTTGTCGGTACAAGTAGCGCAAAAGATTCTGATACTGAAGTAAATGGTGTACAAAATTTCACTTTAGAAAATCAAACCTTATTAAGTGACGGATCAGAAGTAAGTACATTTCAATTAAATCCAGAAAACGGAGAGTCTCCGGTAATTTATGACGTAACAGATAATAAAGATACAGTAACTGTAATCGCTACACAAAATGGAGTTGAGCTCGACAGAGCCATAACTGATAAAAGAACTGGAACGATTAAGCAATTAAAAAATGAAGTAGTTGTAGCGGAGTACAAAATTGAAGATCATGTAACCATTAAATCAACTGAGAGTAATAGTATAAATGAAAATGAACAATCCATTCAGTCTGCTCAATCTCAAAATCTCTTAAGATCTGCATATAATTCTGGCATTGGGCAGTATGGATATTTGTATGGTGACTTCACAACTAGATATGGCGATACTTATACGTTAAATTTTGGTGTGGGTACTTCTATATCTATTATCGTCGGAGCACTGGCTAGTATCGTAACCGGTACTGCATTAGTTGTGGCTATAATAACGGCACTCGGCTCTACAGTTGTAGCAAATGCTATTACATCGCTTATTAGTGGGGATGTTTTTGCTCAGTTTAAAGACTATAACCTTGAGGTTCGTTCCCAGGGTAAAGTTGGTTTAGTATCTAAACAGACGATTGTTAATGCAAAGGTTAATAATTATCGAACAGGTGGATCTTCGTGGGTGTATTTACGAACTGAAGGGGACGGAAGAAGTTGGGATGATTTATGTATTATAGGAGCCTACAATGTATATCTCCAAAATCTATAATTAGAATCAAATCATGTATAAATGAACGATTAAACAGCAATAATTATGCAGGCAGCGGTTCTTTGACCATTCTAGGGTCGGTAGAGAACCGCTGTTTGTGATGTCCTTGGTTTAGATTGGAAGCCGATTGAACCTGCATATGATATGCTCAAGGAGATCGACAGCATCAGGACATAGCGGTAAATCTTATAAGCTTGAGATCATTATCAAGTATGACCTTATGTAACAGTCAAGAAAATAGAAGAAGAAAGTTGTATCCAAATTAGCCGCTTCAAAATCAATTGCGCAGGACTGACCAGGGGAGAAGGGAGGAGTTTGTCTATCTTTTTAGACTGGCTGCATGTACAGGCTGTTTAAGGGTACGTAGTGTTTTGTTTAAGATGTAGTTCACCTTAGTTTCTGAAGAAATGACAATCTCCTTTTATGACAATATGGATACCGATTCGAAACCAAAAATGGATATTTTTGCAGTATAATCCATTTGGCCTTGGTACGGAATCTTGTGTCAAAAGATGAAAGGAGATTTAATCGGTGAATAAGGGAATAGCAGTATGGTCACTGATGGGTGCTTTTTTGGTTGCAGAATGTGAGGCCGACTCTACAGGATCTAATCCGCCAGAGCAATCAGAATCGCCAAGCAGACAGGTAACAATAGAGCCAAAGCAAGAAACGAATCCAACATTACATTGGCTCGGATCGTCGGAGGGTGGACAAGTAAAACTCTATGATAACAGGGAAGCAAAAGATTCACACCATATATTCACTCTAGAGATAAATGGAAATACCAAAGACTTTGATTGGTACTATCTTGGGGATATGGGAACGGACCCACAGGTGCACTATACGGATCTTACGGGGGACGGTAAGGAAGAAGCTGTAGTAATTATCCAAACTGGACGAGGAACCGGATTAAATAATTACGATATCCATGTCGTGAGCGCCGATGATCTCTCCGAAATTAAAGTGCAGAGTTACGAAGACATCGTAGCGAATTACATTGAATCGCATGTTAAGAAGAACGGGGATGGCACGTTAGCGATTGCAGTAGAAGCACAAGGACAAGCCTATAACTTCGATTATGATTTCGATCCCGCTCCAGATTACGAGCAAGATGAGCTTGGTTTTGGCGGTGTAACAATCTACAGGCTGGAGAATCAGAAAATTAAATTAAATCTTCCCGGATCTGTTGGGATATCTCCCACATATGTATGTGATTTTAATGTGACCTACACATATGACGAGGCCAAGAACGAGTTCATCGTTGATCAGATTGAAGTTGAACCTGTTGAAAATACAAAAGATTAACCCTATTGCATGACACATCCAATACATTTCATAAAACGTTTACAAACTTTCAATTCTGCCCTACCTTTTCAGGAGCGAAGCTGAGATAATGGGAGAGGAATATGGCTAAGAAACCAAAGGCAAAACATTCTTCACCCACAGCATAAATAAACGCTACATACCCATAGGAGGAGTAGAGATGACGACACAACCATTACAACTGATCCAGTCCGCAGAAGGCCAAGCATTGCTTGCTCAAATGTACGGACAGCAGCAGGTCGAGGAACAGACTGCACGTTACACAAAGCTAAATGCTACCTTTGAAGAGTACTTTGGTGTACAAGAGGGCAGCAAATTGTTTAGCGCCGCAGGACGCAGTGAGATTGGTGGTAACCATACGGACCATAACCATGGCAAGGTACTGGCAGGCAGCATTACGCTAGATACGATTGCTGTGGCGGCACCAACCACGGAATCCGTGATTACCTTTTATTCGGAAGGTTATGATAAGAAATATGTAATCGATCTCACAGATCTGACGCCGAAGGCAGAAGACGACGGTACGACGGCGTTGATTCGCGGTATGGCTGCGGGATTCGGAGAGTTTGGATACAAGATTGGCGGCTTCCAGGCATACATCTCCAGTAACGTGTTCTCGGCATCGGGTCTAAGCTCGTCAGCTTCATTCGAGATGCTGATCTGTACGATTCTGAATCACTTCTACAACGAAGGATCACTGGATGTTGTGATAATGTCCAAGATTGGTCAGTATGCGGAAAACCAATATTGGAATAAACCGTCCGGTCTGCTGGATCAGATGGCTTGTGCTTATGGTGGTCTGATCGCGATTGATTTTGCGAACCCGGCTGAGCCTGTCATTGAACCCGTGCAATGGGATTTCCAACAGAATGGCTACTCCTTGGTGATTGTAAATACAGGCGGAAACCACGCCGATCTGACCGAAGATTATGCTGCCGTGCCTTATGAGATGAGAGCGGTTGCTCAGGTGCTGGGCCAAGAGTATGTTCGGGAGATTACAGCCGAGAATATCTACGCGAACCTCAAGCAGGTCCGTGAAGCTGCGGGAGATCGTGCGGTGCTGCGTGCACTTCATTTCCTGGAGGAGAATAACCGGGTAGATGGCCAGGTGCAGGCGCTGCGGGATGGACGTTTTGCTGACTTCCTGAATTTGATTACAGCGTCAGGGAACTCATCCTGGAAGTGGCTCCAGAATGTATATCAGAGTGGCTCCGTGAAGGAGCAGGAGATTGGAATCGCGCTTGCCCTGACTGAAAACTATCTGCAAAATCTGGGCGATGGTGCCTGCCGTATACACGGTGGTGGATTTGCTGGGGTTATCCTGACCATCCTTCCAAACGACAAAGTCGAGGAGTATATGTCCTGGATGCACGGCATGTTGGAAACGCCAATTATTGTCGTTAACGTGCGTGCACAGGGAGCAGTATGCCTGAATGAATTGATCGGATAAGCGTAAAGTCTTCCCATTAAATTTATGGGTAACGATGTAACGCTACAAACATAAATAATTGTGGAACGTGAATAAACGAATTAGAAGAAAAAATAATGTTCAACCAAGTCCGGGCCTGCCCGGGCTTTTTGGTTTATTCTAATTTCGACTAAAGTCCAAACTTTGAAGGTGGTTTATGTGTTGTTAGGTAGAGGGTTATAAACCCTGGGCCGTTGCTTGGATGAGACGTAACTTGTAACAGAGGAATATTTCAGTAGGTTTTGACAAGGGAGGGTATTCAAGATGACTACAACCACAGTGACGGATGCGCTTAAAGAGAAACAATTATATGAAGAGTTGAGGCGTGAACTGGAAGATATAGGGGATGGCGAGCAGCGGCAAAGAGTCCTGAGCCGAATGATCAGACAGCTCAAGTTTGCCAAATGGCGAAAAGAACGAATGCATAAGTTCGATACCTACTTTCAAAATGTAAAACCGGTAACATTGTGGGTTATTTTAGCGACGGGGGCACTTACGCCCGTACTGTTATTTAGCATGTTCATATGGGTGTCGCTGTGGTTGGAATGAGATTGAAGCAGAGAGGGTAATTACCTTGTATAGGGGAGAAGCAAGAAATTGACATCAAGAGACAAGGGAGGTACTTATGTTATTTGCAGTTTTTTTGTTGCCATTATATTCAGTGCTCTGCTGATCTTTCGAATGGATGAAGGAAGAAGACTGAGAATCAGCGCACTAACGGTTGTGGTGTACAGCATATTGCTGTGTCTGTTACTTGTATTTCAATCTGTTGACCAGGGTGAAGATTTTATGTATCTGGGGTTCTTCAATATGACCTATGGGGCTGCGAAAGTATGGATTAACATTTACGTGGTCGTCGCCCTGGCAGCGTTCATAACGTATCTGGGTGCGAGCGAAGAGGAGTAGGTGTTTTGAAGTTATGGTAACGGCGAGTGTGGTTGGATGTATAGATATATCTGATTCTACTTCTTTTGATCAAGAATCTCTTTGGGAACAATCGCATTCTGCACTTCAAAAGTATCATAATTGACGAGAATTGTAATCTCCGTATTTTTATTATTCTTTACATGTCCGCTCAAACTCACATTATGACTCAGGTCAGCGGGAAGGAATTTGTGATCTGTGAACTCTACATCCACACCATAGTTCTCCTTAAGATAGGCGAGACTCACTTGCTGGGCTTTCTCTAAAGTTTCCTTTTGTTCGTTAGACATACATCCAGAAAATAAAAAGATGCATATAAATAAGAAAGAAAAAGTAAGATATTTTTTTATGGGCATGTTCACTTGAGTACTCCTTGCTGCTATTAATTGAGTAGGATGTTGTTACTTTCTAAAAAGGAGTTTAAATTTTCTATTTAATACTAATACAGCTCTTCTTTTTCATTAAAATAACGATGCAACCCCTTTATATATAACACATTACAATTATATTTGGAATTAATTAGTGAAAAAGAGAGAACCACAAATCACCAGAATGGAGCATTCCAATGGTTAGCGGTTCTCTGAGTTAACTTTATTTTAGTGTGACCCTTGCGGGTGTTTCTGTTCGAGAGGTTGCACTTGCCCTTGCATAAACTGGTGATATTCACGGAAACTGCTGATATGATGCAAAGCATCGGTTTTGGAAGACTGGATTTTGACCTTACCGTTTCCAGGGTTCTTCTTCATCTTAGTCAGTGCTGATTTGGATCCTTCGATATCACCTGACATGTCCTGAATTCGCTGCAGCAATGCGGGGTGCCCTTCATGCTGAAGCATTTCAGCAAGTGGTCTCATTTCCTCAAGCTTTTGACTGGATCGTTCGAGTGTGGTCATCACCTGATCCCCATCGGTATGTGCACTCAATGAGACCATACGGTGGATATGATCTTTCTCCATACGCTCCAGTGCCTCAAGATGAGAAGCTTCAAGTCGCTTGGGGTCATTCCAGCTTTCAACTTGAACCTCAGGTTCATTTTGCTGTGATGCCTGGTTTGCACTATTCCCGTTATTCCCGCATCCCCATAGTAAAGATGAACAGGTCAGGATTGCACCGACTGCAATGATGCTTTTCAAGCTCATGTTGTCACTCCTTCAATTTTTTCCTGAAGGTAGTATGAGCCAACATATATCGAATCATGCTTATTCCGCAGAATTTCTTTCCTGCAATTACGCATATCCCCAAAAGTTCTGGTAACAACAGCCTACATTAATTCTTTAGTGATGGTACTTCGATGTCATCAATTGCAGACTTTTAGCTTATTTTTGCTGACGTATGTTTTCGGTGTACGGCTCTTGATTTATAATTAATTTAATTGAATAAGAGGTAATTATTACAAATTGTACTACACCTAACGGTTCCACAAAGAGACCTGATAGTTCTCCGGGTTGATTCTTGCTAAAACAGCTATTTCATTGCAGTGATTCCTTAGGATGAGGAATTTTCCTTTTTTGGATTACGGCTATCAATAAACCAATCCGGTCCTTCGACACTGAGAACTTCCTGTCTGTCATAGTTATACGAAACTGTAATCCGTTCATCTTCATGTCCCGTTACATAACCGTACAGGTAAAGACGCGAATGGATTGAAGGATCATCAATATCATAGCTGGTTACAACAAATTCAGCATTGTAATATTGCTTGATGTACTGGGCACTGATAGGCGTAGCGATTTCTACCATTTTTTGTTGATCTGATGTGGACATGCTCGAACATCCTATTACAAATGTAAAAATAAGCAAAAGAACTACCGTTAATAGCTTTATTCTCATTAGGTGTATATCTCCTTTTATGGTAAAAGGTATAAATATAAATTTAGTTTAGTTGGAATTTTAGCGACAGACAAGGAGGAGGCGATGCACATCTATAACAACCCGATTTGGCGCTGGACCTTTACACTGCTGTATCCAGCCATTATTTTCATCTTTCAGAGCTGGGGGCCGATATTGGAATCATGGGCGGGTCCCATTATCTTTGTTGCTTTATTTTGCTTTCTGTGGAGCGGGATTGAGGAGATGTTCATCTCGACAGGGCTGACCTGGTTAGTGGCCATCCCGTGCTGGTGGTATTTTATTGAGCGTCCGCAGCCGTCTTTCGGTGCGGAGAATTTTGCGGCACATTTATGGTTAATTGTCATTATATATATCGTTTTTGTCCTCATTCCTCAGGCACTGATCCTGACCACTCGTCTACGGATCATGGATTATTATAAGAAGTGATGGGGGAGTTACATCGCGTTTCAACGTAAGGGAGGAGGGGACATATGGAACGTAAAAAGAAACGGGGAGCATATGTAGCGTTGTATGTATTGGTACTCGCAGGGCTCCTGCTTTTGATCCGTTCATGCGCTCCACAGGACATCGATTCCATGCTAAGCGAGAATGGCATTCATTCAGACCAGGTAATGGTTGTAACCCCCATAGATTCACGAACTCATCTGGTTTTATATCAGAATATTACTGCTGATGGCTTAGCATCCGGATTGATTGAGCAAGAGCCATGGTCATCCCGGGTCACGCTGCCACAGGACGTTCTTCAGGATAATCCCAATGAGCCGATATCTTCTCATAGATCGGGATACCAGATGCCCGATGAGAAAACGTTCGATGTTGCATACGGATATGTCCACGATCCGGAGATAACGAAACTGCGCCTTCGATACGAGCTGAATTCATCGTCTGAGGAAGTGGAAGCTGATATTCTTGAACCCTCGAATAAGAATGAAGAGAGGCTATGGTACGCCATAGTTCAGCACCCGACAACGGGGATACAGCTCGAGATACAGGGGTTGGACAATGGAGGCCAAGTGATCTACTCATCGCAGGAGAACGAAGATTAGGAGGAATGTTCTTGAATCATGTAAAAAGAATAAACAAACCCTACTTCATCTTCCTGGTCTGGAACGTACTTATGATCTTTGCCGTACATGGGTTAACATTTCAGCATGAAGCTGGTAAAGGAGTCTCCGGCAATGGTAACCCGGGGATACTCATCTTGTTTCCGTCCCTTCTTACGTTTCTGATCTTGTGTATCTGGACGGTGTCACTGTCCAAGTGGTGGTTATATGATCAGCGTCAGCGCTGGGGCAAGAAAAAACATGTCATGGTACCCCTGGCTGCTTTGCTACTATGCGTGTTGTCTGTCTTTTGGCAGCTGTTCATGATTAAGGACCTGCGAGTGCAGCTAGGTGGTTTCACGAATGATCCAAATTCGGTGGTGTACCGTTTTGGCTGGTTGAATCAATATACGAATACTCTTTATTATAATGTTCCAATCCTGCTGTTCGGATTGTCATTGTCTATATTCATTGGTTGGTTAATGGAACGGAGTGTACGCAAGAACGGTTCATAAATCACTTTCCCTCTTCTTTTCCATCTTCCTTCACATATCTGAAATAACCCAACTAACACCCAAATAAGCCCTCTTGTCCGGTTTGACCAGTCAAGGGGGCTTACTGTTTCACCTTTGCTATACTCTCCTCTGGAATTTTCCCGTATAGGGAATGGTGATCTTAATGTTCAGGTTCTGAATGGAGTCTTCGGTCAGAATCATCTTCGAGCCATTATTGGATAGCTTACGCCACAGGCCTGGATTTTTGCGGTACAGCTTCTCCTGAAGGCCGTACACATCGACTCCGCGCCGCAGCCCCTCACGGTACGTTTGCAAGATCTGATCCTTTAGTGTCTTCTCACTATACTGGACCATTTCATCATAGGAAATGGGGGTGAGATATTCGTACAAGGCGGTTAGGTATTTGGCATCGATATTGAAGTGAACCTCATTCCCCTTAACAACAGGCTTGATCTTAAGATTGGGCAGACCCACACTGAGGACCCCATAGATGGTTCCCTCATTTTCAATCATCAGTGGTGCGCGCCGCATATCCTTGAGCAGCCAGTGGTATCCCGGAAGCTTACTGCGAGGCAAATATTCGAAATTATCTCCGGTTCGTTCGAAAAAAGCACCCTCAATGACAAACAGTTCGTGTTTCTTTTTGTTTTGAGACCAATGCTCCTTGTTCAGGGCAATACTTGGCAGATACGTTGTCGTGGACGTATTGTTATGCGTGGCAATCAGCTTGAAACTAAGCACTGGAGGAAAGAGCGACTCCTCCAAAAATGTGGGGAGTGGGTTATGAAGAATGCTGTCCAGCGGCGACATATTGTAGATGGATGTCGCACTCAGAATATCCTCCAGTGGCTCACGAGTACCATACACCCAAGTGGTATATCGCGATTCCGGAAAGCGTCCGAGCATATCGAACACATCCTTGATGTGATTGCTTGTCAGAACGCTTTCGTCCATGACGATAGCGGTCACATGGCCCCAGGCGATATGAAGCTGAGCGCTCCGGAACAGTTCATTTACAGCCAGATTCAATGTTTTCCCAGCCGCATGTCCCACCCATACGGGAGGGGTATCCGCTGTTTTGGCAGAGCTTTCGCTTTTGGCTACACTGGCAAAGTCCATCGTTTGAACATACATGTGATACAAACCGTCCTTGTATTCAATGCCGATCGCTTTGGCATAATCGACCTGCTGAATCTCATAGGCACTCCAGCATCCGCTGGTCACGAGACACAGAGCAAGGCTAAGCAGCCCGAGCGACCACCTTCGCATCTGCCGTTTCATCGATCGTTACCTTCTTTGCGTGGCTTTTGTGTTTCAAGATAGACCGGTCTGCGCTTCATCCATCCCTTCGGCAGCTTGAACAGGGATGCCATGGCCTGCTTGAAATTAAGTGGTGTCAGCGGGGTCAGGTAAGGAATGCCGAACGACTTCAGATCGGTCAGATAGATCAGGAACAGGATGATGGACAGGATGAAGCCGTATATACCCAGGGATGCGCTAAGGACAAAACAAAAGAAACGGAGAATCAGCACGGAACTGGTCATCACCTGATTCACGATTGTAGCGCCTGCGACCACTGTGACGGCAATGACGACAATCATGAGCGGGGAGACCATGCCTGCACGAATGGCTGAATCCCCGATAATCAAACCACCAACGACGGTCAGCGTTTGACCAATAGCGCTGGGAAGACGTACTCCTGCTTCCCGGAACAACTCCATCAGAAGCATAATGAGAAACATCTCCACACCCGATTCCATCGGCAGACCCATCCGTCCAACCGAGATCGTGGCTACGAGTGGAAAAGGCAGCTGATCCATATGAAAGGAAGTCAGGGCGATATAAAATCCGGGCAGGAATATGGTCACCAAAAGACCGATAAAGCGGAGCATGCGGCCCATGTTTACCGGGAGGAAAGGGAAGTTTGCATCCTCCGGGGATTTGAGAAGCAGAAACAGATTCACTGGACCAATGATAACACTGGGATTGCCATCTACGATAATAATGAAGCGACCATTGAGCAGGCATTCTGCTGCAAAATCGGGTCTGCCCGTGTAATGAGTTACCGGAAACAATGTGAGCTTCGATGGCGATAACAATTCCTCCAGCTCGTTGGCTGCCATAATGCGTTCCGTATCAATCTTGCGCAGCCGATCCTTGACATCGTCAATTAAGTCGGGGTTGGCAATATCTTTGATGTACATCAGAGCGACTTTGGTCACCGTACGTGAACCGATTAGTTCGATATTGCAGGCTAATTCGGCTGTACGCAGACGTGTACGAATCAACGTGATATTCACTGACATTCGTTCGATGAAGCCATCCCTTGGACCGCGGATAGATACTTCCGTTGTGGATTCTTCCGGTGTGCGGGTAGGAATATTGGATATATCCATGCTCCACATGGTCTGCAGGGAAGGGATGCAGACCAGCATATGCCCCTCAAACACCCGGAGGGATATCAGTTCCTTCCCCAGTTCAGCCTGTAAATCCATACGTGTCCACTGCAGGGTGATGGCTCTCTCGATATCGGATGTACGCAGAAAGTGAGTATGCTCGTAAGCACGAGTCAATTCAGGCAGAATAATATCGTATATGGATTTGCTATCGACCATGCCGCTGCAATACACAAGGATGATCTGTACGGGAGACTCCCCGATCATATGGCTGCTGATGATGACATCATCAGATCCGTCAAAAAATGTCGTCAGGTTATGCTCATTCATTCGAAAAGGTTCAGCCTGTTGCTGGCCCTTCTTGGGTGTTGTTTTGATCGGCATGGGCAGGAGCCTCCTTGTCTTTTTTGTGTATGAACGCGGCCAGCGTTAATAGGACGGTAACAATGGATACATAGATGAGCATTGCCGGAAATTGAATGTGTTTCACATAATATTCAACATAATCAATCCGCCACCAATGTACAGCTATCAAGCACATGATGAATGTGACGGACAATACAGCAATGTATCGCTTTTTGGGCCTGCGAATATCCAGCAGATCTACAATGAGGTAGATGGAAATCGCTACTCTGGCAAAAGAACCGCTCAGCCATTGATAAATGGATAGGAAGTCCACGTGCTGGAGCAGCTTCCCGATATTCACCAGCTTCCATTGCTCATAAGGACTGCTCCGCTGCTTGGCTGCCTCCTCCGGGCCAAATTCAACAATGGCTCCCAGGGTAGGGCCGATGGCCATACTAAGCATAAATAGACCAAGGAGCAGAACATGCCACCAACGAATTTTGCCTTTAACATCGTGCTGAAACAGCATCAAGATCCAGATCTCCATTAGTCCTGCAAGCGAATAGATCATGCCATTCATAACGGGTCCGGCACCATATTCCATGATCGGGAATAACTGGCCATAGTCCTTGTATTTCATGTTGGCTGACATGACAAAATAGCCGAGTAGGACCACGAAAGGCAGCAGAATGCTCGAAGTCATGGCAATGGAACGGATCCCTTTGGCAGCCGCCCAGGCAGCAACCAGCGCTCCGCCTCCGGCGAGCACGTATGGCGGTGTGAATTGCAGATACGTGGATACCGTCCAGTTCGTTGTCTCATATAAGGTATGTGTGCCAAGTGCGAGCAGTAAAAGAGAGGCCGAAATACGAAAGATCCAGGAAAAAACCGCACCGAACTCCCGCGTAATCCAGTCGGTTAGACGCTGTCCCCTTACCCTTCGAATAATAATGAACATCATACATAGAAAAAGCATGAAGAAAGGCGCAGCAGCTACTACAGATAGCCAGCCGTCTCTACCGGCCTGATCGAGAATGGCCGGAATGGATAGAACATGGCATACCAGTCCGGCGCTGAGCAAGATGATGGAAAAGGAAAGCCATATCGTGATTTCTCCCTTTTCACGGCTCATGGAAATCCTCCTTTCCGTACGAGGAAGTTTCCGTTAGCTTGTACAGCATATGGTGATTCGATTCCTCTAATCTTCTTTTTGAAGCAAAACGTTCCATTGCATAACGGTCGGACAATTTTTGTCCCCTTTTCCGAAGCATTTGCGATAGTACTGCACATCTCCCCCAATAGAACGGACATAAATTTCATGTTCTTTATCTGCAAAATATGTCCCTACTGTGCCTGCTGCTCAAGGTATACCGTTAAGGTACATCGCAGACAAGAGGAGGATGATGCGAATGAAATGGTGGTCTTCAAACCGTCTTCGCCTGATTCAAAATAATCTCCGCGAGATTGATGCGGATATGAATGTGGACCTGCTGATCCAGGAGCTGCAGGAGTTCCAAGCTAATGTGCTGATGATGAATGCGGGAGGAATCTTCGCCTTTTACCCTTCTGCACTGGAGCATCAATATGTCACACCTTATCTTCATACCGATTTATTGCAAGAAGCTGTATCGAAGACCCATGAGCAAGGAATGAAGTTTATTGCCCGCTTCGATTTCAGCAAGGCGCATGAATCGCTCTTTGAGGCACATCCGGAATGGTTTTATCGTGACCGTAACGGACAGGAAGTGAACTATTATGGAATCGTGCATACGTGTCTGAATGGGGCGTATCAGCAGGAAAAGTCGATCGAGACGATTACGGAGGTGCTTGAGAAGTATCCGGTGGACGGCATTTTCTTCAATATGTTTGGATACCAGCATTGGGATTACAGCGGCAACCATTATGGACCTTGTTATTGCGACAACTGCAGGCGTCGTTTTCAGGAGATCTGCGGGGCTGAACTGCTGAACTACACGGGGCCGGAGCATGAACTGCATAGAGCGTATCTTCATTTTCAGGAGATTACATCCAGGGCGATCCTGGAGAACATTGCAGACCGGGTAAAATCCCGTTGGCCGGATGTGGCCATAAGCACCTACCACCCGCACAGGGTTGACATCATTCGCAAGGAATCGAATACATCGCTAACCCGAAGCTTGCCCTTATGGCAGTATTCCGCCTCAGAGAATGTGGCCTCCGTAGTGAGCAGTTGGGACGATAAACTGGTCAGCAATTGCAGTATCAATGCCATAGATTTGACCTATCGATTCACGGGAGTGTCTCCCTATGAGACGGAAGTAAGGTTATATCAGAACATTGCCAGCGGCTCTGGACTTGATTTCTGTATTATAGGAGCGTTCGAGGGATATCCGGATCGGAAGAATTTTGAAGCAGCCCGGGACATTTTCCGGTATCATGCAGCGCATGAACATATCTATGGAGGTCTTGCTTCCATGGCTGAAGTCATTTTGATTAAACCAAAGGCACCAGAGGCAGGGACTGAATATTTGGGTCTGTTCAAAATGTTAAAAGAAGCCCATGTCCTGTTCGATGTCATTGTCGAAGACCAGATTACCGCCATGGCAAATAAGCTGGCCGCAGTGAAAGCAGTCATCCTGCCTGGTTTGCAAAGGCCTCACATCGATACCAAGGAAACGCTGGGCAAATTGCTCAGCCAAGGCGCAGCGCTGCTTGCTACGGGAAATGCCTTAAGAGAGGATGCAGAAGCATTATCAGACTGGTTCGGAGCCGTGCATACAGGGAATACCAACTTGCTTCCCTCAGCCTATCTTCACGTGGGAGACGAAGAACGTTTTCCCAGTCTGAAGGACCGGGAATGGATCACGGTTAGCGGTAATTTTGATCACGTAGAATTTGACCCATCGAATACCGAATGCTGCATGCCGTATATTGAACCTGCATCATTCGGTCCGCCTGAACGGGCGTATGGACACCGGGTGGGGGACAGTTACGGGCTGGGAATCTCCAATCCACCAACCGGCGGTACAGCAGCCTATTACACGTGGAATCCCGGTGTTCTGTATTACAGGCACGGTTTCGAAGATCACAAACATGCCGTGGTGGATATTCTGGCCCGGTTGATCGGGGAGAACGTGTTAAAGAATGATCTGCCTGCCAGCACGGAGCTATTTCTGAATCGGACGGAACAAGGAGATGTACTTCTCCAGCTCCTGAACTTGTCCGGTTTCAACGGAACGACATATCTGGAAGCGATACCGCTATATAACCGCACGATTGAGTTTCGCGATATAGGAGTACCTGTTCAAGCGTACTCATTGTGTTCGTCGAATAACATTCCCATGAACATCGAAGGGAACAAAGTCATACTAACCATTCCCGAACTGAAGCGGTATGAAGCCATTGTACTTGAGATGGAACATGTCCCGAAGAAAGAGGTGTCGTTAACCGAATGAAACCTCAGATAACGACGGTGAACCGTGCCGCGGGCAAGCTGCAATCGGGCAGCCTTCTGTCACGAATGTACAAACACCGGATGATCTATTTGCTTATTTTGCCGGGGCTGCTGTATTTCCTGCTGTTCAAGATCGTTCCTCTCTGGGGACTGCTGCTGGCTTTTCAGGATTACAATCCGTTCCTCGGGTTTACGGGAAGTGAATGGGTGGGATTCAAGCATTTTAATGAGCTGTTTGCCAGCTCCAACTTCTACATCATGCTGCGAAATACGCTCGCCATTAATCTGATCGCACTGGTATTCCATTTCCCGCTGCCGATTCTGCTGGCTCTCATGTTGAATGAAATTCGGCATGAGACGTTTAAACGCATCAACCAGTCGATTGTGTACTTACCGCACTTTCTGTCCTGGGTCGTCGTTGCCAGCATGACGTTTTTTCTGCTCTCCACGGACGTCGGCATTGTGAACAAGCTGATTGCACAGAGCGGCAAGGATACGATTTCGTTTCTATCAGAACCGAACTATTTCTGGGGGCTGCTTACGGCTCAGAGCATGTGGAAGGAAGCCGGCTGGGGAACGATCATTTTCCTCGCGGCCATGGCGGGAGTGGACCCTCAGCGGTATGAAGCTGCCGTTGTAGACGGAGCCGGACGGTTCCGGCAAATCTGGCATATTACGCTGCCTGCCATCCGGCCGACCATTATCATTTTGCTGATTCTGCGCCTCGGCAGCATGGCCGATACGGGGTTTGAACAAATTTTGCTGATGATGAATCCGTTGGTTCGTTCGGTTGGAGAGGTATTTGATACGTATTCCTATACGTACGGGATATTGCAAGGCAAGATCAGCATTGGGGTTACCGTGGGGCTGTTCAAGGGACTGGTTGGATTGTTCCTGATAGTGGCAGCCAACAAAATTGTAAGAAGACTTGGACATGAAGGTATCTATTAATCCCGTGGGTGGGTGGTCTATCAGAAAGGAGGATAGGTTATGAGCTTTGTTGTGCAGAAAAAAGGGCTCACGCTCTTCGACTGGATCAATTACAGTCTGGTTGCTTTGATCTCGCTGGCATGTATATTCCCGTTCTTATATGTCTTCAGCGTTTCGTTTACCGATCCGAAGGTGTATGTGCCGCTCAAGTTTTATCTGTTCCCGGAGAAGTGGTCGCTGGAATCCTACCGGTATATTTTATCAACCAACAGTTTTATCAATGCGTTTAAAAGCACGTTGTTTATTACGGTTGTAGGCACCATACTGAATATTATCGTATCCTTCACCATGGCTTATGGGTTAACCAAACGCTCTCTGCCCGGGCATAAGTGGATAATGGGATTGGTTATTTTCACCTTGGTGTTCAGTGCAGGGATTATCCCGAATTACTTGCTCGTGAAGGAGCTGGGACTGCTAAACTCCTATTGGTCCATGATTTTGCCTGGACTGACGAATGCCTGGAGCCTCATTGTGATCAAAAGCTTTCTGGAATCGCTGCCTTCGGAGCTGGAGGATGCGGCACAGATCGATGGATGCAGTGATCTCACCGCATTTTTCCGGATTATTGTACCGTTATCCATGCCAGCGATCGCCACGTTTACATTATTTTTCGCGGTAGGACACTGGAATGCGTATTTCAATGCATTGATCTATTTATCCGATTCAAGCAAATGGACACTTCAGCTGCTCATCAAGACGCTCGTCATTGATTCGAACTCTGTCGCCGTAGCTCAGGCTGGGGCAAGTGATGAAAGCGTCGTTCCGCAGGAGACCATTCGTATGGCGTCGATTGTACTCGCCATGGTGCCGATCCTGATCGTGTATCCATTTTTGCAAAAGCATTTTGCCAAAGGTGTCATGATTGGCTCCGTCAAAGGTTGAACGCTGATGAAGTTGAATTGTGCTTTATGTATAAATGCAAACGCTTACCAATCTGAAGATAAGGGAGATGAAGGCGAATGAACAAGGGGAACAAACGATGGACGACATGGCTCTGCATGTTTCTGGCTGTAACCATGCTGGCGGCATGTACGGGGAACAGTGGTTCAGGTGAAACGGCAGGCAGCACAAATAGCGGAGAATCCGGTGGAAATCAGCCGCTGGACATCAAGATGTTTGCCGGATTGTACAATGAAATTCCCGATATGAACAACGAATACTGGACCGAATGGGAGAAGCGCACCAACGCCAAACTCGATATTGAATGGGTGCCTTCAGGCGATCTGGATACAAAGCTGGATTTGCTGCTCGCCTCCGGCGATCTGCCAGAAGTGGTGGCCTACCAGAATCAGATTCGCCCCACGCTGATTACCGCGATCAAGAACGGTGCGTTCTGGGATTTGGCTCCGTTCCTAGGAGATCTCAGTGAATATCCGAACCTGAAGGAGAATCTGGCGCCGGATGCGCTCAAATACCTGTCTGTGGATGGAGGGATTTACGCTGTTCCACGCTCCCGTTCCCGAGTTGATGGCGGACTGAAAATTCGGGAGGATTGGCTGAAGCAGTTGAACCTGCCGGTTCCCAAGACATTCGAGGAATATAGGGAAGCCCTGAAGAAAATCGTGGACAGTGATATGGACGGCAATGGCAAAAAAGATACGGTCGGCTTGTTATTCGTCAACAATCCACCAGCCATGTTCCAGGCCGGATTCGGGGCGTATAACCCGACCTACGATAACGATGGTGGGCTCATGAGCCCGGGTTTAACACCACAATATGTGGAGATGGTCGAGTGGTTCCGCGAACTGTATGCGGATGGGCTGCTGTCCAAGGAGTATGCCGTTATGAAGGAAAGTCAGGCCGAAGAACTGTTCAAGACCAACCGGGCGGCTTCTTACGGACGTCCGATCTGGTGGGATCATGAATGGGAGCAGGCCATGAAAAAATCAGGGCAGCCTGACGCCAAAATTCTGAATTTGTCTCTGACAGGTCCTCATGGAGACGCAGCGGTCGGTCTGGAGACCGGAGTTGCTGGTGGATTCTACATTTCCAAGAAGGTGCCTGAAGAAAAGGTGAAGCAGCTCCTGAAGTATTTTGATATGACCGCTTCCCAGGAAATGACTGACTTTGCCTACTATGGAATTGAGGGTACGCACTATACGGAACAGGATGGTCAGAAAGTGCTGACGGAGCAAGGTGTCAAGGAAGTGAACACAACGAGCAAAGGGGCAGGTGTGCTCGCCTATGCCAAGTGGGGCAAAGTGATTAGTGCTTCCGGAGACAAAGCCTATAATGACGCCAAAATCAAGGAAGTCGAGAATTTCGACGAAATTGGTAAGATCGATTTCTACCGGGTGATTACCTCGGAGGCCTGGAGAGAGACATGGCCCAAATATGGAGACGAGTACAGCTCCATGTTGACCCGAACGATTGTTGGACAGATCAGTGTCGAAGAATTCAGAGCCTATGTAGACAAGTTGAACAGCCAGCCGGACATCAAGCAGGCCTATCAGGAAATGGCCAAGGCTTATGAGCAGTTTAATCAACAATAACGAGGTAAAGGAGAAGCGATGAAGACTCCCATACTGAGCGATAAGGAACAACGTCCCTGGTGGCAGCAGCCGCTGCGCATCATTCAACCTAACATGCAGGTGAAGGACACCGAGAAGATTGATCCCGAACGGCTTGCGGACCAAATGCTCGAGATGGGTGCCAATGCCATGGTGTTTAATGTGGGTGGAATCTATGCCTGGTACCGATCGAGTGTCGCATTTCATGTTCAAAATGAATACTTGCCCCGCGGCAGCGACCTGCTGCGGGATATGATCCAGAGCTGTCATCAGCGCGGGATTCGCTTTATTGCCCGCTTTGATTTCAGCAAGGCAGAGGACTCCGTTTATTTGCAGAAGCCCGGGTGGTTTGTCCGCAAGGAAGGTGGCCAGCCGGATATTATCGGCGCCACTCGGCCGGGGGCCTGGCCTCTGTTGATGTCGACCTGCATTAACGGAGGCTACCGCAACGAAGAACTGGCGGTTCCTGTAATTCGGGAAGCACTGGAACGTTATGAGATTGACGGTGTCTTCTTCAACGCACCCGGATATGTATATTGCCAATGCTCCAATTGTCAGAAGAAATACAAGGGGATGTATAGAACAGAGCTGCCGAGTACTTCAGCAGAGCTGGCGTCTGATTTTGCAGCTCGCTGCTTCGATGATAATCTGGGCCGGATGTATCAAGAGATCAAGGCTGTACGGCCTGAAGTGCCGATGATCCTGTACTACAATCTGCATCGGGATAATCTGGAGAAACGGGTGTCCATCACTGACATGCTCTGTACTGAACCGCAGGATGTGTTGTCGCTGGGGCATACCCGTATCCCGGAGTTCTGGCAGCCTGCGCTCAGTATCAAGGTGGGGCGTTCCGTTCCGGGTCGTCCTGATCCCTTCGGCATTGTACATTCTTGCCCCGGCATGGACTGGCGGCATACCGGGCTTCCGCCTGCCGAATACCGCTTCTGGCTCTCGCAGATTCCAGCCAACGGCGGTCAGCTCTGGCATTCATTAACCGGAATCCCCGATACGATAACGGATAAGCGGATTTTGCGAACTGTGACAGAGGTTAACAGGGATGCAGCGAAGCTTGCTTCCCATATGGACGGCGCACAACCAATGAACCAGGTGGCACTCATGTGGAGTGCCAATCGTTCAGCAGAAGGCTTGGCGGAGGCGCTCATCCATAAGCATATTCCCTTCGATGTGATTCTGCCTGAACAGGTGGCCAGCGTGAACCTGAACCACTATCCGGTCGTTATTTTGCCTGAAGGATTTGCACATTCATCCCATTTTATAGATTTGCTCCGCGATTATGTGAGTCAGGGAGGCAGCCTTATCGCAGAGGGAGAGCTGCCGAAGATGGAAGAACCGACGGAATCGATGCTGATGGACCTGTTTGGTATTTCCGGGGAAATGCAGGAGAGCGAGTATTTGGCTGCATCCTACCTGCGGTTTGAACAGATATCTAGCACAGACAATGAAGGGAATCCACTGCAGCGGAAGCTGGAGGAAACGGAACTCATACCGCATCGAGGCAAGGTGATGTACTGTCAGCCCAAGGATGTGGATGTGCAGGTATTGGCAACGTTAGTTCCTCCGTTTTCTCCGTTGGAAAGTGTAGGAGCGCCTCCGGAACGGGCCTCACTGGCTGTTAAACAAACCGATATTCCGCTGGCACTGTTGCGAAGCTTTGGCACAGGGCAGACCTTATATTTCCCATTTTCGCTTAGCGGCCTGATACAGGAATTCAAATTGGAGGAGCATTTCCGGTTGTTTGCCAATGCCGTTCATCTGCGGCTGAATAATAGAGCTCTGGTATCGATCACGGAAGCACCCGGTTTACAGATGACTGTTTTCCGCAAGGATAACGACCTGCTGATTCATCTGGTGAACGGGGCAGGACGCAGACCGCTGTCATCTGTGCTCCCCATCCATGATATTGAGATCACAGTCCGTTCAGGGGAAGAGAATCCTGTAGGGGACGCTGAAGCGTTAATCGCAGGAATGAAGCTGAAGACAGAGCGTACTGGAAATAAACTAAAAATAAGAGTCCCCACGCTGGACGTTTGGGAGTGTATCCGGGTACCTCTCTTGATATAATGAACCCGAACAGAGACAAGCGAAAATGAGCCTAAGGCAGCATACGGGGGTGATTCCATGAGGCGTGTAATGCACACCATCCAATCAGCGCTTGACCGCTGGTTCGCAACGAATGGTTATCTGAAAAGACTGATCTGGTTGGGCTGCATGTCGGTGGTCATCCCGGTGGTGCTTGCCGGAAGCGCGTACTATCATTTCTCGATGATCAAACTGACTGAACAATTCCAGGATAACAATATGGCCTCATTGAACTTGCTCAAAGACAGGGTGGAGAATATTCTGACCAATATTGAGCATGAATCGATGCAGCTCGCGAGTGGCCCGTTGATGCGAAATGCATTAGGCAGTGCTCATTATGAGAGCGATTACTTTCTCCATCTTGATCTGCTCGATCTGTTTCAGCTCCACAAAAACACCAATAACTTAATTGAAGAAATGATTTATTATGATGCCAAAACAGATATGGTTCTGTCCCATTATTACGGATTGGTCCCGCTGGCGGATTACAAGGAGAAGCAGGATATGGAGACTGCTCTGGAAGGCCAAGCAGCTGCAGGTTGGAGTTATCTCCCTCAATCCGGAGAAGCGGGTTATATTTCCTATGTTAGGCAAGTGCCCGTCATGGGCCAGGGAGAACCGCGGGGAGTGGTCATTCTCCAAGTGAAGGAACAGGAGCTGCGGAGTTTGCTGCGCAGCTATTCGGTTAGTCTGAAAGATCAATCCCTCGCCATTCTTAATGCAGATCAGCGTATTATTTTGCACACGGACGGCCCTGGAGAGATAGGCAAAAGGGCATCGGAGGACGATGTGCTGCAGCAGATTGCATATGCAGAAGGCAGAGAACGTTCCGGCCATGAGGTACTGAAGAGCGAGGATGGGAATGAACTTGTGGCATATGCCTCGGCATCCATGGGAAGGACCTATATATCCCAGCTCCCTGAGCAGGAGATGATTGCCCAGTTGAATTGGATCAAGGTGCTCATCCTGATCTCGGTGTCCATCTTTGTGTTGGTCGGTATGCTGCTCACCTGGTTCAGCTCACGGCTGGCCTACAACCCTATTCAGCAGCTGCTGCGGTATGGAGAGCACTTGCGCAGGAACGGGCAGGAAACAGCTCCCCAGGGGAATGAAATTGAATATATCCGGTCTTCGCTCAGCTATCTCAATGAACAGACCGAAACCCTGAATCGGTATATAGAGGGCATACAGCCAGACCTCCGCGATCGTTTTTTGCAGAGATTACTGCAATCTAGCGGTTCATGGACCAGCAGCAGGTTGGAAGAAGAATGTGCCAGACATGATTTCCGGACAGAGGGACAATTTTTGGTGTTGGTCGTCAAAGTGGAAAATCTGGTCAAGAAGAAACGATTTTTACCCAGTGAAGGCCCCGTCATTGTATTTGCCCTGAGAAACGTCATGGATGAACTGCTCAGCCAAAACACGGATTTGACGGGGTATGTTGTAGACAAAAATGATAGTGATTCGGTGGCAATCCTGCATTTCGATTCAGAGATTTCTCCTCGTGAAGCGAGGCAGAGGGTGTGCAGCTATGCAGAGGAGATTCATCACGCACTGGATCAATACCTGTCTTTCTCGGCAACTGTGGGCGTAGGGCGTCCGGGTCAACTTCATGGGATCGCAGAGTCCTTTCGGGAAGCGCAGCTCGCCCTCCAGTATCGGCTATTTGATGATGCCGAGAACGTTCTGTTCTATGAAGATATTCTGGCCACCCAGCGTAATCCGGTCTTCATGTATCCCCGGGAGATCGAAGAGGAGATTCTTGAATCACTATGGAACGGAACGCTTACGCAGGCGGAGGATGCGCTGCATCGGTTTTCCAAGAAAGTGCGCGCATCCGAATCCTATAAGGTCATGATTCAGGGATATCACATGCTGCTGTCAGCCATTATTCAATTCATGGAGATGAAGGGTCCCGGCATGCTTGAACGACTGGGCAGCAATCTGTTCGATCAGCTGCAGGAGAATCAAACATCGAAGGAGATGCACGACTGGTTTATCGGTGTGCTGTTTCCTCTGTGCATTGAGGCCAGTCAGGATCTTCGCACCAATTCATCCCGCCTGATTGTTCAGCGGGTCTGTGAGCATCTGAGCAGCCATCCCGAAGGAATGCTGTCACTATCGGATTGTGCAGAACTCGTGAATGTCAGTCCTTCCTATCTAAGCAGGCTCTTCAAGAAGGAAATGGGGGTGTCCTTTATCGAATACCTAATGAATCTGAAGGTGCAAAAAGCGAAGCAATTGTTGAAGGATACCGATTGCACCATTACGGAAATTGCCGAACAGGTGGGATATTCGGAACGCAATCTGAACAGGGCCTTTCAGCGGTTTGTTCAGATGTCGCCCAATCAATATCGAATGTCGGTCCGCTAGATTTCATGTAAATGATAGACGGCGGCGTGCGAAAGCTATAACATACAGATATAGCGATCCAAGACAAGCACCTCACCAAACCATAGAGAAACAAGGAGGAAACCTACGATGACAAATACGACGAAGGCACCTGGAGAGACGAAAGTCGGCTTTATCGGTACAGGCGTTATGGGGAAAAGCATGGCAGGTCACATCCAGAAAGCGGGCTACCCGCTGCATGTGTATACCCGCACAGCTGCCAAAGCGGAAGCGTTGGTGAATGAAGGGGCCGTTTGGCACGATACACCAGGCAAACTTGCGGCTGAGTGTGATGTCATCATCACCATGGTAGGATATCCGAAGGATGTAGAGGAGATTTATCTTGGCGAGGACGGTCTTGTGGCCAATGCCAAACCGGGTTCAACCCTGATTGATATGACGACATCCAGTCCCATGCTGGCTGCTCGCATCTTCGAGGCGGCAGAAGCCAAGGGGCTGCATGCATTGGATGCACCCGTATCGGGTGGAGATATTGGCGCACGCGATGGCAGGCTTTCCATTATGGTTGGTGGCAACTCGGAAGCATTCGAAGCAGTACGACCGCTGTTCGAGTGTATGGGCACCAACATTGTATTGCAGGGCAAGGCGGGTTCCGGTCAGCATACCAAAATGTGCAACCAGATTGCCATCGCATCAGGCATGATGGGCGTATGCGAAGCACTCGCCTATGCCAAGAGTTCGGGGCTTGACGCGGAGAACGTGCTGAAGAGCATTGCTACCGGTGCAGCCGGAAGCTGGTCGCTTAGCAATCTCGGTCCGCGCATGATCGCAGGCGATTTCGAGCCTGGATTCTATGTGAAACATTTTATCAAAGACATGGGGATTGCCCTTGAATCGGCCAAAGCCATGGGCATGAAGACGCCGGGTCTTGCGCTCGCGGAATCCTTGTATCAGGAAATATCCAGGAATGGTCTGGATGAGAAGGGCACGCAGGTGCTCTATACGTACTATCTTCAAGCATAAATACATTTTGTGGTAAGCGGCAGCGTGTTCTTTTTCTTCAGTGGAAAGGGATGCGCTGTTTTTTTAGAATTTTCAATGGATCGCATGTGTCTAAAGTCACAATATTGGTTAAATATTTTCGTGTGTTTTGGTTTGTGCAAGGAAATTAGGCCTGATGACCTTTATTTTTACCCACCTTCATCCGACATAAGTAATAGAAGTTTACATAATGGAAGTCCAAAGATGTTGTTATGTTGTTCAATTGTCGTAACCGATCACCTGTAACTCACACTAAATTTTAGAACGGAGCTTGCCCATGTTCAAAAAAATCCTGTCTCTGTTCAAGACACAGCCAGAGCTTGCGAGTTCAATTACGGCTTCGGCCCCCGCAATCCCGGATACGAGCACTGCACCTGCTCGAATGACGCGGAGCAGACGCAAGTCCAAATCCAAATCCAAACATGAAGCCGCTTGGATCGGCGAGCCGGAAGAACCGACTACAGCAGAACGACTGTATAGTCTCCCGGGACAATACAAAGTTTTGAGTGATCTGCTCGTTGCCAATCCCAAATCCCGTTCAGGCTATTCTCAGATTGATCATGTTGTTATTGGTCCGCGGGGGATCTTCGTCATCGAGACCCGTAACCTGACAACAGGCGAGATTCGGGGTGGGCGCAGAGAAGCCAACTGGACGGTCAGTACCAGTCGCATTAAGATGTATAACCCCCTGATGCAGCATCGGGGTCATGTTGAGGCGGTTCATGCACACCTCGGAGATTATAAGCGGATCCGCATGATTTCCATGGTGACCTTCACCAATCGCTGCCGGATCAGTGTCGATCCTGCGGTACGGTATGTGAATTCTGATGAACTGGTGATATATGATCATGAATTGGTTGAAACCATTCTGCGCAAAACGGAAAGACTTGAAACAGAAGTGCCTGAAACGTTGTTTAAAGAGCAGGATATTCAGGCGATTTATTCCTTGCTGTCGTCAGCCAATTGCACAGAGCCTCAGACTCGGGCGGAACATATCGAGAAGGCTAAGGGTATTAAATAGCGTATAGATAGGTTTCTTGCAGACACTGTTGTCCTTCGGGATGACAGTGTCTTTTTGTACTTTTGTCGGGGGCATCCAGTCATGACATCTCAAGGAGACAGGTACATCGTCGTATACACCCAAAATTTAACTTATGTTAGAATGTAGACCAATACTTACCTGTGAATACGGCATGTTATCCGAAGATAGATCATATGGATTATAGGAGTTCAATCGTACATGCCATGGTTAATTTAGATTATATGCATACATAAGATAAGGGGAAGATTATACCATGAAATGGACACAACCGATTCGGATGTTTACCTTGATATTCAGCTTGGCTGCTGTTTTATCCGCATGCGGTGGCGGGGCCAAGGAAGCTGCCAGCCCAGCGCCTGCCCAGGAGGCAGCTGAAGCGACAGCAACAGAGCCGTCCGGTGCCGATACGGCAATTGAGGATAAGGAGAGCAATGCGGCGGAACCAGCCTCGAATGCTACGGAGACGTTGAAAGAACTGCAGGATCAATACGCTGACAAGCTGGGCTATATCCGTATTCCGCTGGACGACCATCCGGTTCGCCGGGTTAGTGAGGAAGGGTCCAAGAATATTAACGTTGCCAATTACAGTGATACTGTCGTGGATATGAATGCGGAGGTTCCGATTCATGCCAATACACAGCGTTTAATCGATGACGCCTTTCCTTTCTTTACAACTGTACAGGCTCCTGACGTGACCTATATCACTTGGGATGAAGCTACGAACCTGGAACGGGCTATGGTAAAGACGCTGTTTATTTCTCGTGAAGGTCTGCTGATTACGGAAGATGCGATGAATAACAAGGATTACAGCAGCCAATCGTTTCAGGATTCCATGGATTTCTTCAGAGTTACCGCAAAATTCGAATCCATGGCTCCGGTTGCACAGCATCCATATGATATTACGTTAAGCGAACTCTACGACAAGGCCCGCAAGTCATGGGGGGAGCTGGCAGTAATGGACCCCGAGCAGGATGAGGCAGCGTTTGCCGAGAAGTACCAAACGGCGAGAACTGATGCCAATAATGCGATGGGGCTGCTTAACATATTGCTGTCTACGAATGAGGAAGAGCGTATGGAACAGACATACGGAAAGTAGAAGCGCGGCTTGTCCCATTCATGGATGAGCCCCAACAACGTACCAACATAAATGAAAGGTCCATCCGATAAACGGATGGGCCTCTTCCAGCCATTTCCTATATTCAAGGCAGATGAATGGTTTGAATATGATCGGTATGCGTAATCAAGGTCTGACCTTCTGCCTCTACCAGTTCAATCAGCTTATTGTCTGCGGCCTTCAGCAATCCAGCCCGATATGGCTTGTCACCAAGGTTCAGGATGACAAGTTCACCAACCATTTTCTGAAGCTGTTGGTCCATTGTCCGGGAAAGAGGCATGGACGCAGGCTGAATGGGGAAATGCTGCTGGCTTAGGGAATAAGGCGTGCTGTTTGTTGGAGAAGGAATGATATATTTCAGATGATTGATGGAGACGTAGACCGAATGATGCAGCGGAGAGAAGAAGATGAAGTAATCGTTCATAATGTTCGTAATATAACCGTGCAGCGTACGCCCGCCTATCGAAATTTCACTGAATCTTCCGCGGGCATTCATTAATATTTTACGATACGATATATTGTTGTGATCCATCTCGGGATCAGGCGCAGGCACGCTGGAGGTGGAACTGGCATCGCCCCCTTTAGTTATGTGCATGGATTGAAGGTGATGAAGAGGTACATAGAAGAATCGTTGATCTCCGTAAACAACAATCAGGTCCTGACCCATATCAATGATCTCACCCTGAATTGGAAGTTTACAGCCGGATAGTTCCAATTCGATGGATTTTCCAAGCCACATTGTTGGGAATTTCACAGTATACCTCCTCTCAATATAGAATAGACGTCCAAATATATAGGGAAAATAGGCTGACAATTAGACTAATTGGTATCACTATGAAGGTGACTTTCATATACTGTTTCCAAGAGACTCGAACATGGTTGGTCTTCAAAATATACATCCAGATCAACGTTGCTAGAGTACCTATCGGTGTCAGCAAGGCGCCTATATCACTTCCCAGAATGTTGGCCAGGTAAGCCAGATGCAGCTGGGTATCACCTAGTTGAAGATCGGTTACTGCAAAGGTGCCAATCATGACGGAAGGCAGGTTATTGAGCAGATTGGATAATAGAGTGAGCATTAGACCCGATACGGCAATGAGACTGGCGTCACCACCTTCTATCATGGGCTTCATCCACTGAACGATAACAGCTGTCATTCCAGCCCGGTGAAGACTATCCACGATAATATAAATGCTGAAGGCGAAGAGCAGAATATGCCAGGGCGTTTGTGTAACTACATCCTTAAGTCCAGTCCGGGTGCGATACCAACGCACAGCCAGCATCAGAACAACACCAGTGATGGCGACAATCTCCATAGGGATTCCCCACTGCTCAGCGAGAAAGTATCCTGCACGAATGAATACAACAATCCCGATACAGACACGGAACAACCACCAGTCTACGCTCATTCCACTATCTGCTCGTGGTGTATCCTGATTTCCTGTTTGCAGCGGATGATACCCTGAACCGGATGTGGATTGCATGGACATAGGGTAGTGATGAATAACCTTGGGAATACTTTTGCGAAAATAATAGAACAGCAGTATGGTCATCACCATGATCCCCAGCATCGATGGCACAAACATCATCTGGGTGTAGGTGTTCAGGTTTAATCCGACCATTTGCAAGGCGATGAGATTGGCAAGATTACTAAGTCCGATCGGGGCACTGGAAGCTGTAGCGATGAGTGCACCTGAGATCAAGTAAGGTAATTGCTGATGCACTTTGAGGCGTAGGATGGAACAGATTCGGAGGATGATCGGTGTTGTAATCAGTATACTGCCGTCGTTGTTGAAGAAGATGGTCATGAGAAAACAGAGTAATAGAATCAGCCAGAATAATCGGAAGCCGGAGCCTCGTGCCTTTTCTATCATATTGATGGCGATCCAGCGGAAAAAACCGATGCTCTCGAGAATGATGGACATGACAATGGTCGAGAGAATGGTTACAGCAGCGCCAGAAACAATCCCGAAGATGCCAACGATATGGGCGAAGCTGCTTACACCAGTAATAACAAGAAGAAGGGCGCCAAGCGAAGTAGGAATGGATTCATTTAATCCGCCAGGTCGCCACATCAGGAAAATGACAGTAATAATAAACACCCCGAAGGTTAACCACAACTGGTAATCAGGCATTTACTGTGATTCACCTCCCAGGGGGAGAAGTCCTGGTGGAGATTGAATCGAATGTTCGTGGGTTGGAGTGGGCCTTCTTCCAGGTAGAACGATCCAGTACAAAGGCACACCGATTAAGACAACAGCAACGAAGATCAACATGATGTTTCCCCCCTTTAAACTGGTTGATAACCTAAGCTGTCACGTGATTAGCAAGATCTCTTTTTGCCGCCAGATTTGTTTCCTTTGGATTGGTTGCCTTGAGCTCCTTTTGAACGGTTGCCACGAGATTGATTACCCTGAGCCGCTTGATTACCTAGGGAACGATTGCCGCGTGCTTGATTACCCTGAGCCGCTTGATTACCTAGGGAACGATTGCCGCGTGCTTGATTACCCTGAGCCGCTTGGTTGCCTTGGGAACGATTGCCGCGTGGTTGATTACCCTGAGCTGCTTGATTGCCTTGGGAACGATTACTGCGTGCTTGGTTGCCTTGAGCCGCCTGATTACCTTGCGAACGATTACCGCGTGCTTGGTTGCCTTGAGCCGCTTGGTTACCTTGACTTGTGTTGTTTCCGTTATTATTGTTGTTACTTCCCCGAACAAGGGATACCGATTTTACATGTTGGAGAGGAATACGAACAATTTCCTGATTCTTCAAGGTTATAATTAATTGGTTCTGATTGGCATCGGCCAGGATGCCTTCGACTTTTTCGGGACCTCCCCGGTTGATTTGAACACGACGGAAGCGCAGTGCCTGCATAACCCCCAGAAACGTGTTGGCTGGAATAGGATTACCTGTCGCTGCATTTCTGTTTC
Organism: Paenibacillus sp. 7523-1; assembly: GCF_002276415.1. Classification (NCBI taxonomy): domain Bacteria; kingdom Bacillati; phylum Bacillota; class Bacilli; order Caryophanales; family Paenibacillaceae; genus Paenibacillus; species Paenibacillus sp. 7523-1. The sequence continues at coordinate 139,266 of NZ_NPBR01000020.1, forward strand.
CACCGGAACGGCCTGTGTCTGTTATGCTTTTGACATGGGTTTCATTGACATAGACGATGCCTTCCTTGCAGCTCATCGCCATATAGTCCCACCGTACGTCCATCAGCGTGCCCGTTACGGAATCTGGGCCACCCCGGTTAATCTTGATCTCTCTTCCGAGCAAACCTCTCATACCTTGACCGTTCATAGACATTGTGTTGTGCCCCTTCCGTGATATAAGTTCAGATGGACATAAATGGCGGATGTTTTGTAGATCCCTTACATTCGTCATTCGTGTCTGTCTGTAGTTTAATCATATGAAACATGCCTTTGAGAGGGACTAGCCAGTCAACCATTTCTATTTATTTTGGCTATAATCTACGAGAAACGGATGATGTTCATAGATTAATGGCACGATTATTCCTCATTCCGGAAGGTTGGCTTGTAGGTGCTCTGAATGGAACTGTGTATCTGCCCTTACGGCTTGCTGTGCTCCTGCATAGGATGATGTAACAGCCTACGGGCAATCCAAGCAGTCTTCGAAAGGCGGATGGAAATGGCTCTACCTGTCTATCACATCACGGTGTCCGATAACGAGTATCAACAGTTAACATCAGATATTTGGTCAGATACGTTTGTGAGCGGAACGATGCAGATGGACGGCAAACCGCTTCCCATCCGAATTCGATACCGGGGAGGGCACACACGTGGCTATGTCAAAAAGTCTTTTGAAATTCGAACGTCCAGCAGAACGTTCCATTTTAATGCTGAGTACGATGATCCCTCATTGCTGCGCAATGCACTCTCGTTCCGTTTTTTTGAATCCCTTCGGGTTCCGGCTCCGTCGACGCAGCACTGCATACTGTATCTAAACGGACAGCTGAAGGGTGTCTATTTACGTATTGAGGGAGTTAAATCGTTCTTTTTTCGGCAGCGAAAAATGCCTGTTCGAAGCATCTTCTATGCGGTAAACGATCATGCGGGATTTGCACTGAATTCGACTGAAACAAACACGGATCTACTATCCGGATACACACTGATCCGCGGCAAGGACGAGGATCGCACGAGGCTCCGTACCTTTATCCAGCAGCTAAATACGAAGTCGAGGCAGGATCTGCTTCGCTTTTTGCAGACGAGAATGGATACGGATAACTATTTGCGCTGGCTGAGTGGAGCAGTACTTACAGGCAATTTCGATGGATTCCATCAGAATTACACATGGTATGAGAAGATCAAGACCCGGAGGTATGGGATCCTTCCCTGGGATTATGAGGGGACTTGGGGAAGAAACTGTTATGGCGCAAGAGTAGATCCGAACCTCGTACGGATTCAGGGATATAACAAACTGACCGGACGGCTGCTGGCTTTCCGCCTTTTCCGTCAGCAGTACAAGAGAATGATGAAGCAGTATCTGATGAACGTTTTCACTGAGAAACGAATTATGCCGGTAGTGTATCGATTACACGGTCAGATCCGTGAAGCTGTGGAGCAGGATCCCTACATGAAATGGCCGATGAATGTTTTTTATGATGAACCCGAGAAGATTCGTACCTATGTGGCAGAGCGCCGGGAGTATCTGCAGAAGGAGTTACACCGATTGTAGGTGCCCCGATATATGGTGAAATGATAAACTTTGACCAGTGCAGACAGGGTCAGGGTTTTTCTGTTTTTTTGAACAGGGGTGTGATATGTTTTTAAGCATAAGACGGGAACGGGATAAGGGTGAGGTGCGTGTACAGGATATGGTGGGACAATTTTTGTAAACGCTTTAAATTTAGAACGAAACTAGTCTTGTTTTTATCGGCTGCGACGGTACTCATCTCCGGAATGACAGGGCTGATCACATATCGCATCCATATTGCCCTGTTCAATGAAGAAGTCAGTCGTCAGTATAGTCTTACAGCAGAACAGGTTCTGGCACGGCTGGATTCGCGGGTCAACGACATGTACAAGGTTACGGATTATATCACACTCAATCCTTCCGTGAAAAATGCCATTAAGGCACAGGCAGCAGGCATCTCTTCCTATGATCAGATGAAGCTTGAGGATGAACTGGATGATCAGTTGTACCAGGTAAGGCTGGATGCACCGGAGATCATGGGGCTTCGCATTTATGATCTGAAGGGAAATATATTTAATCTTGGCGCCTTTGCTGGCTCGTTTCAACAGATGAATCCTTCCTATTTGGCCGAGATGGTTCATAAGCTGGAAGGGACGGGCGGTGAATATGTGTGGAATCGTCTGGGTCCGGATGCTTTTCTGCAGGAGGAGCAGTCCAATTGGATTTTGGCTGGACGATTAATGCGGTCGGTTGATCTGGAAACGTATGGAGTGATGTTGATCCTGTTTAACACCTCGCTGTTTGAGTCGTATCTCAAGGACCTGCGATTGAACGAGGAAGTTGCTGTTGATCTGTTTGATGCCGAAGGGCAGCTGCTATATGCGTTTCATAATCCGGATGCAGACCCACCACCGCTTACAGAGCTAAACCTGGGGGCAACAGAAATCAGGGACGAGCAGGGATCAACTCACCTCTATACCAAACAAACCTCCGACAAGGCAGGTTTCACACTGGTAAGCAAAGTATCGCTCGCACAGATTCAGAACAAAGGGAAACTCATCCTGCAAGTTGCCGTGTTCTCTGCCGCAGCCAGCGTACTATGCTCCTGGTTCATCATCACTATCATTAGCGGCAGATTGCTGCGTCCGCTGGCCAGTCTGGTCAATGCGATGAAAAGAGTGCGCGATGGCCAGTTCGATACAAGGGTCCGAATTGAGACGCGGGATGAGCTGGGCTTCATCGGTGAACGGTTCAATGCGATGGCTTCACGGATCGATACGCTCATTCATCAGGTGTACGAGCGGGAACTCAGTGAAAAGGAAGCCGAGCTCAAAGCCATTCAGGCGCAGTTGAACCCTCATTTTCTATATAACACACTAAGCATGTTTTTCTGGAAGTTTTATATGCTGGGCGATGAGAAATCCGCTCGTCTCGTTACAGCCCTGTCTGAAATGCTGCAGTATACATTGGAACCCGTGCAGCGATTAACGACTCTCCAGGACGAGATGACGCAAATCGATTATTATCTGCAAATCCAACAGGCCAGATATCAGGAAGCATTATCCATAGAAATTTCAATTCCTGCGGAGTTACTTCGCTGTCAGGTGATCCGATTGCTGCTTCAGCCTATCGTCGAGAATGTGTTTGTACATGCCTTCTCAGACAAGAGGGACAATCGCCATCTGCAGATTCGTGGTTTACGGCAACCAGGGCGTGAGACGGAGAAGGAAACGGACATGCTCATTATTGAAATAGTAGATAACGGCTGCGGCATGGATGCAGCAGTCATTGAACGAATAATGAAGCCAGTTCCACATGCGGAAGAAGAACGTCAGCATATCGGTATCCGAAGTGTGCTCCGAAGAATCGAACTGATTCACGGGGAGCCTTATGGCGTACAGATCGAGTCTGCTGTGGGTGAAGGGACGCTTGTACGCCTTCGTCTACCATATCAGATCGGAGAAGGAACCATGCCCGGGAATTCGGATGATAGAGAGGAGCAGGTGCTGTGAATGGACGAATGCTTGTAGTCGATGATGAAGTGTTATTCCGTCAGGGGCTAATTCATCTGGTTCGGAACAACCCTCTCGGATGGGAGGTTGTGGGAGAAGCTGCTGATGGAGAAGAAGCGATTCAGGCGGTGCACAGCTGTACGCCTGATCTGATTATTACGGATATTAACATGCCTGTAATGGATGGTCTGGACTTGGCTGAACGCATACATGAGAGCGGGCGGGATATCATGATTATCATTTTGACAGGGTATCGTGAATTTGAATATGCACAGCGTGCCATCCGCTATGGGGCTATTGAATTTTTGCTTAAGCCGTTCTCCCTCGATGAAGCATGTAAAGTGCTGCGCAAGGCACATGAACGGTATCGCCGGAAGCAGTCGGACATCCGAATCAGGGAGCAATACAACCAGGTGGACCGTACCGAGAGATGGCGCGAAGAACTGGCTTCACTGCTGCTCCATCAGCAATTTGAGCAGATGATCATTTGGGTGGAGGACCTGCTGGAGGAAGCCGCCCGAATGCCACTGCCCCAATGCAAATCCGAGATTCATCTGCTTATGAAAGTCATGACGGACATGCTCGCACAGCAGCTTCAGCCACAGGAATCCGAGGGACTGGACACATTCGGTCCAGATCCACTGCTGTGGATTCATACGGTGCCCGAAGTCATTGCATGGGCTCGCTCGAAGAGTGAAGAGTGGATGGATATGATGATGCGCTTGACCCGGGAACAGCAGGATCATGTGATCACACGTGTCATTCGGTATATTGAGATGAATTACGCCGGAAGCTGCACGCTGCAGGCCGCCGCTGTTCATGTGCATGTGACGCCGAATTACCTGAGTCATTTATTCAAAAAGGAGACCGGGCAGGGCTTCAGCCAGTATGTCAGCAAACGCCGGATCGAGAAAGCGAAGCTGCTGCTGTACAGCACCCGGCAGAGTATGGCGGATATAGCAGAACAGACAGGCTTCGATAACTCAAGCTATTTCACAACGGTATTCAAACAGGCGACAGGATTATCTCCTCGCGAATATCGTAAGCAGGGCACTGGAGATCACCAGGAGTAGCACCTGTTCTTTATGTGTTTTGCAGTCAAGATCAGATCATAAGGAATCTGTATGCAGACAGTTTTGTTTCCAATGACAACCCCACCATGTGGGGTTATTTGTGCGTAGAAATTTTAAAAAGGATCGTTAAATAACAAATGTTTACGCTTACATTTTTATCTAAAATACAGTTATAGCACATCCGCAGCAGAGAGGAGTGATGAATATGAAAGGCGAACTGGCCGCTGGAACGCCATCCGGAGTACAACCACCGGATAATGAAATGAAGCATCGAATCAGGCAGCAGCGGCTAAGAAGGTTCAAGACCAATATTCCGTTAATCCTGATGTTTATTCCGGTGATCCTGTTTTACCTGACCTTTCGTTATGCACCCATCGGTGGACTGGTCATGGCCTTCAAGGACTATAACTTCTATGACGGGCTCTGGCATAGTCCGTGGGTTGGCTTCCAACATTTCGAGACGCTGTTCAGCGATCCGCGTACGGTGGAGATCATCCGGAACACTTTGTTCCTGAGTCTGTTAAGCATCATCGTAGGATTTCCCATTCCGATTATCCTGGCCATTATGCTCAATGAAGTGAGAAACATGGCCTTCAAGCGGACGGTGCAGACGGTGGTCTACATGCCGCACTTCTTCTCCTGGGTCATTATTGCGATGATGATCATGACGGTTTTCTCATTGGAAAACGGGATCGTAAACCGCTGGGTCGAAGCTTGGACAGGTGAACCTTACCCGTTTATGTACAACAAGGGCTCCTGGATTGCGGTGTTCGTTGGATCGGGAATCTGGAAGGACATGGGCTTCAATGCCATCATTTTTCTGGCGGCACTCACGACCATTGATCCGAGCCAGTACGAGGCTGCACAGATGGATGGGGCGAGCAAAATGCGTCAGATTTGGCATGTGACCCTTCCGGGCATACGTTCAACGATTATTCTTCTGCTCATTCTGTCGATGGGGCGGGTGATGGAGGTTGGCTTCGACCAGGTCTATATGCTCCAAAATTCCAATGTCAACGAGGTTGCTGATGTCATCAGTACGTATATTTATCGCACGGGTCTTCAGGGAGCACAGTTCAGCCTGACGACAGCGATGGGATTGTTCGAATCCCTGGTGGCCTTTATTCTCATCTTTTGTGCGAACTACATTGCACGCCGATTCAATGAAGGTTTGTGGTAGGGAGGGAGAACAGCATGAGAAAAACCAGAGGAGAAAAAGTCTTTTATCTGATCAATTATGTGTTGCTATCGTTGGTTGCCGTCAGCTGCATCCTGCCCCTTCTGAATATCATTGCTTTGTCTTTCAGTGATGCAAGAGCCGTCGTGTCCGGTAACGTAGGGCTATGGCCAGTCGATTTCACCTGGTTCTCCTATCACAGCCTGATTACAGGGACGCCGATTCTGAACGCGTTCTGGAACAGTGTGGAGATTACGTTAATCGGTACAGGGCTCAGCATGGCCGTGACCATTATGGCGGCATATCCGCTGTCACGGAGGCACTTTTATCACCGGCGATTTTTTACGATGGCAATGGTGTTCACGATGATTTTTAACGGTGGACTCATTCCGACTTACCTAGTGGTGCAAAACCTGGGGCTGGTGAATAGTTACGGTGCACTCTGGCTGCCTGGCCTGGTGAGCACGTATAACATGCTGATCATGCGGTCCTATTTTGAAAATCTGCCTGGGGAAGTAGACGAGGCTGCCCGCATTGACGGTTGTGGTGAGCTGGGGCTGTTGTTCCGTATTGTGCTGCCGCTATCCAAACCTTTGCTGGCGACCATTGCTCTCTTTTACGGCGTGGGGTACTGGAATTCGTTCATGAGCGTGATGATCTACATCAACGATACATCCAAATACAACATGACTGTACTGGTCCAGAATATGATTATGTCCAATCTGAATGTACAGGACTTTACCGATCCAACGATGATTTCAAATCTGACACCGGAAGGTATTCGGGCGGCAGCCGTGATTGTGATGGTCATTCCGATTTTGGCGGTATATCCGTTCTTGCAGAAGTACTTTGTCAAAGGGGTTATGCTTGGTTCGATCAAAGGGTAAGACAGGCAAGCGGGATGTCGGTCATACTGCGTGGGTGTCATATTACAGGAGAGAAAGAGGGTCTTATCTATGGCGTTAACGATGAAGGCATGGATGAAGTCGGGTCTCGTTCTGGGCTTGATCGGTGGAATACTGACGGGCTGCACAGGGGGAGGTAGCAGTGAGCTGGCAGAAGGCGAAGGCAGCAGAGGGAACATCACATCAACGATCTATGATCGGGGTGCGGTTCCGAGCGGTATGGGTACGATAGAAGATAATATGTGGTCCAAGTGGATTAACGAGAACGGTCCGGCAAATGTCAAATATACGGCAGTTCCCCGCTGGGAATCCCAGTCCAAGTTAAACGTATTATTTGCTTCAGGCAGTGCGCCGGATGTCATTTTTGAATTCGGAACGCCCATCCGCAATACCCTGTTTAATCAGAAACAGCTTATGCCGCTGGATGACTTGATCGAGAACTCCAGCGTGGAATACAAAGCACTCATGGAGAAATATCCTCAGCTGAAGAAAGCTGGCATCAAAAGCGATGGCAAGTTGTACGAGGTCGGACGCATGAATGAGGTATTTCCGCTGACGAGCTTTTTCATCCGGGAAGACTGGCTGGAGAAGCTGAATCTGGAGGTGCCGACGAACGAGGAAGAGATGCTGGCTGTAGCCAAAGCCTTCACGGAAAATGATCCGGATGGAAATGGCGCAAATGATACATATGGCATCGGCGGGTTTCAATTTGGGGATACAGCAGGTCTGTTCCGCTATATGTTCAATGCCAACTGGGTCAATGTAGAGAATGGTGAAGTCGTTGTGGGTCCCAACCACATGAAGGAAGCGACCGCATTTAAACGTGCCTTGTTTGAAGCAGGCGTGGTGGATAAGGACTTTCTAACTGATAAGGACGGCGCCAAGGCGAAGCAGGATTTCCTGAATGGCAAAATCGGCATGTATGCTGCCATGACTTCGGATTATACGGGTTTTGCGGCGAAAGAACTGGATACGCTGATGCAAAATGTTCCGGAAGCTAAACTAAAAGTCATCGCGCTGCCAACCACTTCGGTCGGACAGTACACGATGGTATGGAACAACCCGGTGCAGATGACGGCGGTCGTGAATGCACGCGCCAAAAATCCGGAAGCGGTCATGCAGTATATTGATTTTTTAACCAAAACGGAGTCCGGTCGAACCTTCAAAAATGGATTTGAGGGCACACATTACACCCTGAACGAGCAAGGTTGTCCGCGCATCTCCGATCAGGAGAAATACAAGCAGGAGATCAGCTGGGCAGGGGACTATGCCATGATGTACAGCCGCCTGGAGGAAGGCAAATGCGGGTATACCGAAATGCTGTTCAGCGAGGAGATTCCATCCCAGAAGGAAGGGCTGCGACTCTTCAAGGAAGCACGGGAAGTATACATGACGGATCTTCCGGTCGGAGAGGGCGTGACCCACTCGGAACATATGCCACAGCTGCCGAAGGAGCTTCAGGTGAAGCTGACCAATGTAACGACAGCCATCAACGATATTTTCACACGGTCCATCATCGGGGGCAGCAAGTATACGGTTGAACAGGCTGCGGCGGAAGCCCAGCAGAAGTGGGAGCAAGGCGGAGGGCCGGAGATCGAAACGTGGTACAAAGACTGGTGGAGCAAGGAAAAGGATAATGTACTGGTCTGGGACGATTTCTATGAAATCTATGAACAGCAGCAGGCTGATTTTAAGAAGGCAAAGTGAACAGATTCTTATGTATTTAATGATTCAGCCTGGGCCTACCGCCCAGGTTTTTTTCCTGAATGGATATCCTCTTGTCCATTTCAGGTTAATAATGAGAAGGAAAGAAGATATTAACGATTCCAACCTGTAAAATGAGATATAATAATCGTATTGGGTACGTGAAATTTTACATAGAGTTAACGAAAGAGACTAACGGAGCTGGCTGCGTAGACCAAAAAAATGAGTCGCGGTAATCTAGCCCTCCGGTGCCGGAGGAATGGTAATGATCAAGCTGTTGTACTACTTGAAGAAGTATCGGGTTGCCGCGATCGCTGCACTGGTCATGATGCTGATTGAACTCGCGGTGGAACTTGCTCAGCCTTACCTGATCTCCAAAATCATTGACAACGGGATACAGCAAGGAGATCTGTCAGTGGTTTGGTTGTGGGGTGGCGTGCTTGTCGGCAGTGCTGTCGTGGCATTTGCTGCCGGAATCGCCAGTTCATTTTTTGCATCACATGCGAGTCTCGGGTTCGGATATGATCTGCGGGAGAAGCTGTATGACAAAGTGCAAGCGTTCTCTTACGCCGTATTTAACCGATTCGCCACGTCCTCGCTGATTACCCGATTAACCGGGGATGTGACCCAGGTGCAGGATACGGTCTTTATGAGTCTGAGGTTCATGACACGTGTGCCACTAGTGGTTATTGGAAGCATGATTATGGCTGTCGTGGTGAACCCAAGGCTGGGCCTTTTGCTTTTCGTGATGGTGCCTGTACTGCTCGTATTTGTCATGTGGATGATCAAAAAGGCCGCACTGCTGTTCCGCAATGTGCAGCGCAGACTGGATGCCGTCAACGGTGTCATCCAGGAGAATCTGACAGGCATTCGGCTGATCCGTGTCTTCGTCCGGATGGGCCATGAGATCGAGCGCTTTGCCGGATTCAGCGGCAAGCTGATGAAAGGTACGATCTCCGCGCTGCGCCTGACAGAGACCACCATGCCCTTCATGCTGCTCATGATGAATGGCTGCATCATCGCCGTGCTCTGGTTTGGACGGCGTGACATCTCGACCGGCAGTGCAAGCGTCGGTGAAGTGGTCGCGGTCATCAATTATCTGCTCCGCACCATCGGGGCCATGTCTGCCTTGTCCTGGATTCTGGTGACCTTCTCCAGAGCCAGTGCTTCAGCGCAGCGAATCAACGAAGTTTTTGATACAGAGGATCCATCGGAGGCTGATCAGAATTCAGCTGTGGTTCAAGACCCTGGAACTGGAAAGCAGTTTAAGCGAGCTAATGCTGTTCAAGGTGCAGTTGAATTCCGAAATGTAGGATTCAGCTATCCGAACAGTAATATAACAGTCCTGGAGGATATTACGTTCTCGGCCAAGCGAGGCGAGCGCATCGCCATTATGGGTGCGACAGGATCAGGTAAATCATCACTCGTGCAGCTGATTCCAAGGTTGTATACCGAGGATCAGGGCAAGGTGTTCATTGATGGCAGGGATGCAGACCAACTGCCAATACCTGCATTGCGGGGTGCAATCGGTTACGTGCCGCAGGAGGTGGTTCTCTTCACGGGTTCCGTGCGGGATAACATTGCCTGGGGACGGGAGGACGCAACGCTGGAAGAGATCAAGGAAGCCGCGAAGCGTGCCCAGATTCACGACACAATTGAGAAGCTCCCGAATGGATATGATACGCAGCTGGGTCAGCGCGGGGTTAACTTGTCCGGTGGCCAGAAGCAGCGTCTGTCCATTGCACGCGCATTGATCAGACGTCCGAGCATTCTGATTTTGGATGACAGCACGAGTGCACTCGATGTGGCAACGGAAGCGAGGCTGCTGGATGCGCTGGAAGAGCTATCTTGTACAACCTTTATAATCACCCAAAAGATCAGCTCAACGACCTCTGCGGATCTGATTCTGCTGCTGGACGATGGACGTCTAATTGGGCAGGGAAAACATGAAGACCTGATGGATTCGTCCGAGCTGTATCGCCGAATCTACGGATCTCAATACGGGGAGGGTACACCGCATGTTCAAAGCGTTCATTGAACCTTTCCGTCAGCCTCCGCCGCCACTGGATCCCGAAACGCTAAAAGCAGGTGGAGGTCGCAAGCCGAAGGCACGGGCGAAGAACTGGTCCGGTACATTGGGCCGGATCTGGACTTACTTGGCCCGCCGCAAAGTGAAGCTGACGATGGTACTGCTGATGGTATTTGCCAGTTCTGCACTGGCGCTGCTTGGTCCGTACATGGTCGGCGTGGCCGTGGACAATTACATGGATGGCGAAGCGACAAGCTCCAGCTGGATGACGTTTTTGTTGGGACTCGCAGCAGTGTACGTGCTGTTCTCACTCACATCCTGGCTGCAAAATATATGGATGATTGAAATCGCGCAGGAGACCATTTTCCGGATGCGTTACGATCTGTTCTCCCATCTGCACAAGCTGCCGATTCCATTCTTCGGCAAACGTCAGCAGGGTGAGATCATGAGCCGGGTCACGAATGACATCGAGAATGTCAGCGGTACGCTGAACAGCTCGGCCATTCAGATTTTCTCCAGTGTACTGACGCTGCTTGGTACGTTTGGCGTGATGCTCTGGTTAAGTCCATTGCTGACCTTGCTGACATTTATCGTTGTACCGCTGATGGCGATTGGCATGCGCTGGATTACACGTCGAACCGGACCACTCTTCAAAGAACGTCAGCGTAATCTCGGTGAACTTAATGGGTATATCGAGGAGACTTTGTCCGGACAACGAATCATCAAGGCCTTCTCCCAGGAGGAGCGGGTGGTTCGCGGATTCGAAGAGCGGAATACCCGAATCCGGGTATCCGGTTTTTGGGCGCAGACCATTTCCGGTTTTATCCCCAAACTGATGAATGGATTGAACAACCTGAGCTTTGCTATTGTGGCAGGGATCGGGGGGATTCTGGCCATCCAAGGTACGGTTACCGTTGGGGTCATTATCATCTTCGTGGAGTATGCTCGTCAGTTCACTCGTCCGCTGAATGACCTGGCGAACCAGTGGAACACGCTCTTGTCCGCGATTGCAGGAGCGGAGCGGGTGTTCGAAGTATTGGACGAGGATGAAGAAGCAAAGGATGAAGGAGCTGCGGTTTCTCTGAATAAGGTGGAAGGAGCCGTGCGCTTCGACCGGGTCTCCTTCGGATACGATGAGGGGCGCAGCATTTTGCATGAAATCAGCTTTGAGGCGAAGCCGGGTGAGATGATTGCCTTGGTGGGGCCGACGGGAGCTGGGAAAACAACCTTGATTCAGCTATTGTCCCGCTTCTATGATCCGACAGCGGGAATGTTGACGGTGGATGGAAGGGACATTACGACCATTCGGCGTGAAAACCTGCGTTCCCACATGGCTTTTGTTCTTCAGGATTCATTTCTGTTCCAAGGGACCATTCGGGAAAATATCCGTTTTGGCCGTCTGGATGCTACAGATGAAGAAGTAGAAGAGGCTTCGAGACTTGCCAATGCTCACTCATTCATTATGCGCATGAAGGATGGGTATGACAAAGTGCTTCAGGCAGATGGGAGCGGCATAAGTCAGGGACAAAAACAGCTGCTTGCCATTGCCCGGGCCATTTTGGCGGACCCGTCCATACTCGTATTGGATGAGGCGACCAGCAGCATTGATACTGTTACGGAGATCAAGATTCAAGAGGGTTTACAGCGGCTGATGCAGGGACGTACCAGCTTCGTCATTGCCCACAGGCTGAACACCATCCGGCAGGCAGACCGCATTCTGGTGCTGAAGGATGGGCAGCTGCTGGAACAAGGCTCGCATGACGTGCTGCTGGAGCAGGGCGGCTTCTACAGTGAACTGTATTACAGCCAGCTGCGCAAGAAAGCGCAATAGTAGGCTGTGAGTCAGGTGATCGATTCATATTAGATTTTATTACTACAGCAAAAGAGCAGGGATGAGGGCATGAAACCCTTGATTCCCTGCTCTTTGCCGATTTGTCGAAGGTGTGGAAAAGCGCGGCACCGAGCCTGGCTAAGGGAGAAGACAGGAAATATAGTCGGAAGTTCGTATTGAATTTTCTGGAAAATACAACCGTGACGATATGTCAACTTCAGGATATACTGGAACGAGATATTTTTCAGGAGGTACTTGTTGGATGAAGAATGCAAAAGTTGCTTACTCGCTCTTCCTTTTCAATGCGATCTATCTGATCACTTTGCTTGGATACCCGGTGGTGCTCATGCTTTGTGTGTTTATGTTTGATGCGCCGACTTCACATGACTATATATCCAACTATATAACGGTCTATATTATGGCCTCATATCCTGTTGCTGTTCTCTTGTCACTCAGCTGTTGGATTTTTTATCATGCACGTAAATTTAAATGGGCCCTGGTTATCGGCAATTTATTGTTGTTCTGGGTAGCGGCAATCATATTAGTCGGCATTGCCTCCAGTATTGTTTCGTTTTAGGTTATAGCTAGAATCAATGAAATAAGATTGTGTTTCCGGGAGGTCGCTAATTGTGAAAAATCGTACCGTAGCATACTGGCTTTTATCCATCAACGCAATCAATTTGATTACTCTCGTAGCCTATCCTTATATGTTAATTATCAGTTTCTATATGTTCGCCAGCAGCAATACAGATGATTACATACTGGAGTACATTGCCGCAGGGGTGCTGGCTACGTATCCGGTTCCCGTCCTTGCATCATTCACTTGCTGGGCGTTCTATAATAACTATAAGTTCAAAGCTGCATTAATGATGGCGAATTTGATACTGGTTTGGGTGGCGGTCCTGCTGCTGGCTGCGCTTGCTTCCACCCTGATATAGGTTAAAAGCAAATTGAAAAGGCAGAACCTTCATATGCGAAGGTTCTGCCTTTTTTGACTATCCGCTGATTACACGCCAATTATTCGACTGCTCCACTTTCAGAGGTTGATGTCTGCGAATATAGTCCTCCACCAGTGCCGCCATATCTGTGGCGCCTTCATGCAGTACCTTTTTGCCAGGATACATGGCGTAATCTCCGCCACCTGCCGCACGGTAACTATTCATCACGACAGAGTACGTCCCCTCCATATCAAGCGGTTTACCTTCACGTTCCAGTCTAACCACTCGGCTCCCCACAGGCTTCGATATGTCCAGCTCGTATTCGAGGCCTGCCCACATATCATAGTTGTAATGCTGCGGTTTCGGGGTCATATAGGCTGGATTGACCACGACTTCACCGGAAGCGCTCAATTCAAAATAGCGTGCTGTTTGCTCCAGCGCATCCCGAATGTCCTGACCGCTTAACTCCAATACAGTCAATGTATTGGGGTATATAAAATTGGATAACACATCCCTCACCGTAATGCGGGGGCCAAAGCCGCGGGCTTCTTCACTGAGCAGTGCCGTATTGGAAATTTCAGCTCCGGTTGCTTCCATCTGTACCTGGTGTACAAAGTCAATGAAGGGATGTGCCGAGAGCCGCAGAGCAGTGACATCGTTGATGGACAAGTCCCCGGCTACTTCGCCAATCGGCTGATCGAGCCATGCTTGAGCAGCAGCTTCCAGGTCTTCCGTAAGATCCATGACAACAGCATCGGGCTGTACATGGCTGTTCTCATCCAGAAGCAGCAAACGAGCTTCTTTCCCCGTAATCTTCCACGTCCCGTCCGAATGCTGCTCTAATTGAACGGATACTTGTCCAAGACCGTTGCCGCTGAAGCCTGGCTGAATGACGGTCACGCCATGAATTTCGGCAGTAAGCTGACGGTGCTGATGCCCGGTCAGAAGTACATCAATACCTTCGATGTCACGGCAGATGGCGTAGGCCTGGTTTTCTCCAGTTAACCGTTCGGCAGGCTCACCGCTCTCCAGATCACACTCAAATCCGCCATGATAACTGACCACCATTACGTCCGGCTGCTCATGCTCGCGAATGTAACCAACCCATTTTCGAATGGTCTCCAATGCGTCAAGGAAATGTAAACCTTCGATATTCTTCGGATGCTCCCAGTTCGGAATATAGTGAGTGGTTGCACCAAGCAGAGCTACTTTAACACCAGAACCTAATGTCTTGATGAGATAGGAAGGACCATATGCGGGTACATCCGGCTGTTCGCTGCTAACAATATTGGCGGATAACCATGGGAATTGGGAGGCATGAACGGCTCCGCGCAGCAACTCCTGACCATAGTTAAATTCATGATTGCCCATCACAGCAGCGTCATAGCCCAGTTCATTCAAAACTGTGATGAAGGGATGAACATGGCTATCCGTTTCCAAGGAAGCAGCATAGGATGCCAAGGGAGAGCCCTGCAGCAAATCCCCGTTATCCACCAGCATGAGTTCGGGTGATTGTTCACGCTGCTTGCGGATCAGCGAAGCGAGCAGGGCAAGACCTGCTGGACGGTACGCATTGGTATTGTAATGAATGGGACGGATGGCCCCGTGAAGATCACTAGTGAAAAGGATGTCGAAATTAGACGTGCGGGTTACGGATGTCATTTTACAATCTCCTCTAATATATAAATATGAATATATGGAATCACAGGCTGTTTTGCCAATGATTAACGAGTGAAGATCAGCCTCTGTATCTATATCTTCAACCATAATGAGCCTATTCTAACAGATGAAACTTCGTCTGACAGCCTGACAGGAAACTTTACAAAACTCCAAATTTCGTTTCACATCGCGCAAATATTTGCCAATTATAGTAGACAAGTATTGAAAAATAGAAACTCTTTGGAGGGTGTTCGCTTGAAGAAGTCCGCTTTATTTTTACCATTGTTGATTTTGGTTCTGTTTCTAAGTGCTTGTGGGTCTAGCAGTACAACGGGTTCGGCTAACGAGACGAATTCGAGCTCCAATGCTTCCGGTACATCTACCGAAACGGCAGAAACAGACAAAGAAGCCGAAGGGTATGTACCAACTGAATTGACTGTACAGTTCGTTCCATCCCAGAATGCAGACACACTTGAAGCCAAAGCAAAACCGCTTGAGAAATTGCTGGGCGACAAACTGGGCATTCCGGTAAAAGTCAGCGTATCCACGGACTACAACACAATTATCGAAGCGATGGCTTCCAATAAAGTAGACGTGGGCTTCCTGCCACCAACGGCTTATGTACTGGCAAAAGAAAAAGGTGCAGCACAAGTTATTCTGCAGGCACAACGTTTTGGCGTAAATGATGAGACAGGTGCTCCGACGGAAGAACTGGCTGATTCCTATAAATCCATGTTTATCGTAAAAAAAGATTCGCCGATCCAATCCATTGAAGAACTGAAAGGCAAAAAGATCGCCTACCAAAACGTAACTTCTTCCGCAGGTTATGTATGGCCGGCAGGTCTGTTGCTGGACAGAGGCATTGATCCATTGAAAGACGTAACTCCTGTAACGGTAAAAGGTCATGACCAAGGTGTTATTGCTGTACTGAACGGTGACGTTGATGCAGCTGCCATTTTCCAAGATGCACGTAACACGGTTTCCAAAGACTACCCAACGGTATTCGAAGATACACGTGTACTGGCGTTCACAGAGCCGATTCCTAACGATACGATCGCTGTACGTACAGACATGAATGCGGATTGGACAAGCAAAATCAAACAGGCGTTCATCGACATCGGTACAGATCCGGAAGGTCATGAAATCATCAAAGAAATCTATACACACGAAGGTTATGTAGAATCTGATGACAGCAAGTTCGAAATCGTTCGTCAATACGGCGAAAAAGTAAAAACCGAGTAGTCTTTGTTACAAGTAGACATTTGAAATATGTAGATGGTGTCATTCGTTTCCAATGAATGTTACAGATGTATTCGCAGTGCGGACAGGCCAGTTCAGCGTGATATACGCTGCGCTGGCTTGTCCCGTTACTGCCTGCAACGAAATAGAACTCTATTAATGAAAGAAGGATTAATGTCATGATTGAGCTTCGCAACGTAACCAAAACATACGCCAACGGCACCAAAGGCCTAGATAATATTAACCTTACCTTTAAGCAAGGCGAATTCATTGCGGTAGTAGGCTTGTCCGGTGCGGGTAAATCCACGCTGCTGCGTTCCATCAATCGTCTTCATGATATCAGCGAGGGAGAAATCGTGATCAACGGCAGTTCTATCACGAAAGCTCAGGGCAAGAGATTACGCATGATTCGCCGGGATATCGGTATGATCTTCCAGAGCTTTAACCTGGTTAAACGCTCGAGTGTCCTGCGTAACGTTCTGGCGGGCCGCGTCGGGTATCATTCCACGATGCGTACCATTTTGGGCCGTTTTCCAAAGGAAGATACGGAACTTGCATTCGAAGCGCTCGAACGCGTAAACATTGCTGAGAAGGCTTATTCCCGTGCAGATCAGCTGTCCGGCGGACAACAGCAGCGGGTGGCGATTGCCCGCGTCCTCGCACAGGAAGCAAAAATCATTTTGGCAGATGAACCGGTTGCCTCCCTAGACCCGCTCACCACCAAACAAGTCATGGATGATTTGAAACGCATTAATCAGGAGCTCGGCATTACGACCATCGTTAACCTTCACTTTATTGATCTGGCAAGGGAGTATGCGACACGTATTGTCGGTTTGCGTGCAGGTGAAGTGGTGTTTGACGGTCCTGTGGAAGAGGCGACAGATGAGCGCTTTGCGGAGATCTATGGCAGACCGATTCTCGCAGACGAGTTGTTGGATAAACAGGCTGTAACCGAGCAGGGAGAAGTACTGGTATGAAGGGGCAGTCTGGCGCTTCACTTCATACACCACTAACGGGAGCGGGGAAGGAGCCTGGATCCGGACCTGGACAGGTAGTTAATCGTCCCAAACCACCCGGCCGCACCAAACATCTGCTCACGCTAGTTATCATCTTGCTGCTGCTGTGGGCCAGTGCCAAACAGACCGATGCGAGCTTCGGCGAACTGTTTGGAGGATTCCCCGAAATGTGGAAATTGATAAAGGAAATGTTTCCACCTCGGTGGACTTACTTTGACAACATTGTTCAGGGCATGCTGGAGACCATTCGTATGGCTCTGATTGGCACCACCATCGGCGCAATTATTGCCATTCCAGTTTCGATTATCTGTGCAGGCAACCTGATGCCAAGCCGCTGGATTTACTATCCGGCCCGGTTTGTACTCAACCTGATTCGTACCGTGCCCGATCTGCTACTCGCTGCATTGTTTGTTGCCGTATTCGGTCTCGGCCCAATCCCGGGTATTCTGGCACTTGCCGTATTCTCCGTCGGACTGATTGCCAAGCTGACCTATGAAACGCTGGAAACAATTGATCAGGGACCGCTGGAAGCGATGACGGCTGTTGGCATGAACCGGATTCAACTGATCGTTTATGGTGTGGTACCACAATTGGCTGCCCAGTTTACGTCCTATGTTCTGTATGCCTTTGAGATCAATGTGCGTGCGGCTGCCATCCTTGGATTGGTAGGTGCAGGCGGTATTGGACTGTACTATGAAGCAACACTTGGATTCCTGGAATATGACAAAACGAGCGTGATCATTCTCTTTACTCTTGTTATTGTTCTGATCATTGATTATGTAAGTACTAAGCTGCGGGAGAAATTGTTATGATGAAAAATGAAACGAGCGTCATCCGGCGCAAACCTCGGAAGAACCCGCTTCGCTGGGTCATTGTGTTGCTGCTCATCCTGGTATATGCCTGGGCACTGGCAGGCGTACCGTTTACTGGCCTCAAGGAAACAGCCGGACAGATTATGAAGGCGATTATTGCCGGGATTTTTTCGCCTGACTGGGACTTTGTCTATTTGCCGGAAGGTGAAGATTTGCTGCGAGGATTGCTGGACACGCTGGCGATCTCGATCCTGGGAACCGTTATTTCGGCAGTGCTGTGTATTCCGTTTGCTTTCTGGTCTGCCAGAAACATGAGCCGCTTCCGCGGCATATCGGGTGCAGGGAAAATGGTGCTGAGCTTCATCCGTACCTTTCCTGAGATCATCATGGCCTTGCTGTTTATTAAGGCTGTAGGGCCGGGTTCCTTTGCGGGTGTACTTGCACTTGGACTGCATTCCATCGGGATGCTGGGTAAATTGTTCGCGGATGAAGTGGAAAATATCGATTATGGACCATCTGAAGCGCTGCTTGCTTCGGGAGCCACTCGTATGCAGCAGCTGTGGTTTGCCGTGCTGCCGCAAGTATTGCCTGGATTCCTCAACTACACATTGTATCGCTTCGAGATTAACGTACGTTCTGCAACCATTCTGGGTGTTATTGGGGCAGGGGGAATTGGTACACCGTTGATCTTTGCACTCAGCACGCGGAACTGGCCCCGAGTAGGGATTATCCTGCTGGGGATCATCGTGATGATCACAATCATTGACCTGATCTCGGGGTATATCCGGAAGAAGCTAGTATAAATAATCATAGAAGTCTTGGATTAAGAAGAGGCTATCACGTGCTGAAGTATAACTGCGCGGATAGTCTTTTTTCTGCATTTTAACTAAATCTTGATTCTCAGATGATCCATTAAGGTTTGCAACATTTTCGTTTCGTTTTTATAAAAGAGGTGGGGGGAATATGAGAGCGGCAAACTGTCACAAAAAACAAAAAAACCGAAACCATGTTGCCTGGAATCCAGGCCACTGTTGGTTTCGGTTTTTTTGTTATCTCTTAGCTAGCCAAAGGCAGTGCTTTGGTAACTTGAACCGTAATCGTTTCGGTGCTTGTCACACCAGCTGAATTCACCAGCTCAGCACGGTACGTGTACGTTCCGTTGGCACGACCGGACAGGTCTGTTGCCGCACTTTGAGCAGAAGGTGTTGCAGCTTTCAAGGCTTGAGTATCAATCAATACATCATTTTCATAGAGGCGATACTCGGTTGCATTTGTACCCCACCAGAGGTTCATCGTTACTTTGTAGCTGCCATCTCCATCCCAGTTGTCCTGGGAGAGGACTGCTTTGCCTGGAGCAGCATTGGCAACTTGAACCGTCAATACTTCACTGCGAGTGGAACCGCTGGAGTTCGTCAACTCAGCCACATACGTATAAGTACCGTTGGCTTTGCCAGTAATCGTGGTTTTGGCCGATTGTGCTTGCGGAGAAGCGCTGGTCAGCGTTTGCGAATCGATCAACACGCCGTCTTCGTATAATTTGTAGCTTGTCGCGTTTTCACCCCACCAGAGGTTCATGCTAACAGTATAGGATCCTTCAAGAAGACCATTGGTATGGCCATTATTGGAGGAAAGCACGGGTTTACCCGGTGCACCCGCCGAAGGAATCGAAGGCTCTTCACCGCCGCCTTCTTCCTCGGCAGCAGCAAAATCATTCAGGTTTCTTGGTTTCAATTGATATACATCCTTGAAGATGGCAGCCACACCGGTAACATTGATCTTGTCACCTGCTGCGTAAGGGAAGCTCGATTCAGTTACCCCTGTGCGTGTATCGACACGTACATGAGTGCTTGTCCCGTCGGCTGCAACTGCGTCGAATTCAAACGATCCAACAGGTGTTGCGCTGACCATGTTTTCAACCGTTACGTCTTTCAGTTGGATCAATTGTCCCTGATTGTTATCCGTTACTGTCGATGCTTCAACAGGAGCCGGGATATCAGCTGTTCCTGTTTTCTCGATGGCAACAATATCAGTCAGTTCGAACTCGGAGTTATACAGCGCCGTAGCTGCTGTAACCTTAACCTTGTCTCCGGCATGGAAACCGCTTG
This sequence comes from Paenibacillus sp. 7523-1, assembly GCF_002276415.1. NCBI lineage: Bacteria > Bacillati > Bacillota > Bacilli > Caryophanales > Paenibacillaceae > Paenibacillus > Paenibacillus sp. 7523-1. The sequence goes on from NZ_NPBR01000020.1 coordinate 159,306, forward strand.
TGCTTTGGAAGACATATAGTCCGCCTGTTTCATCCTGCAAGTAGAAGGATTGTCCGCCAAATGCGCCTGGCTCTGTAGTCACAACGCCTTCAACGGTTACCGTTGTTCCGGCTGTTTTGGCACGTGCTTCAGCAATGGTGATTGCTGCAGGAATCGGTCCTTCTTCCTCCGGAAGCTGCTCGGCTGGAACATTGCTGATCGTGACAGCATTCGTGATCAGGTTGCTGCCGTTCAGGCGAAGACGCAAGTTCGCGGCACCGGAAGTTCCTGGCTTGATGCGAACGTTCAGATCCTTGATTGCCCGGCCTTTGCTGTCGGAAGTTACGCTGAATGTGGAGCTGTAGCCATAGGAAGTCGGCCAAGTGCCGCTCTCATTCTGAATCATCGCTACTTGAGTTCCGCCAGTCAGATAAATTCCTGCACTGTACCCGGATACAGTCGTGTTGGCAGGCATATTTTCCACGACAACGCGAACTTGGAAGTCCTCTGCGTTAGGCAGTGTATCCTGTTTCACGAAGCTGTAGGAAGCATTAGCGCTGGAAGCAGGTCCGCCATAGGAACCTGGTTTGAAGGTGGAGCTGTCATACCATTTGTAACCTGCAGCTGGTGCAGCCCAAGGTTCAGCCTGTGGCTCGGTGGAAGCTGCTGGTTCCTCGAACGCCAGCAATGCGGTTGGGCTATCCAGTTCCAAACCGTTTACCTGGGTAAAATCGGTATAGTTTTCTTGTGTAGCAAGCCAGTTTACTGTGTTGACGAGCAGCGCAGCATCATCGGCTTCTTTGAAACCATCATAGGTTGTTTTGCGTGCACCCGTCTCTTCACGCAAATATTTAGGTGACGCATCTTCTACTGGGGAGGAGTCTCCGATGAAGGCTGCTTTACCCGCACCCAGCTTGGATACGGCTACGTAAGGACCTTCTTCGATTCCGCCGCCGTTGTAGACGCCTTGATCGACTGCATTATTCCATTTTGCATTGGTTTTTGGCAGGTAGACAATACCTTTTGCTTTTTCCGGATCGGTAATAGCGAGGGTGGAACCGGCATGCATGGCTACAGCCGATACCCCTTCAGTGATCCCGAAGGCTTGATCTGCAGGTACAATGATGTTTGCGTCGATATCGCCAAGTGCGTTATAGCGGAATCGTACGCCAAAGTTATCGGACAACCAGTCCGTACTGGTTACATTTTGCATGGCTGCAGAGTTACGTTCCTCTGTGCTCATACCTTTAGCTGGGTCTTCGTATGCTCCACGACGGTAGCCGTTAATGACTTCAGAGCCATCCCAGCGGTTTTTGTTGCGGTCGGCATTATAGTGATCTCCGACGAAGAAGATACTGCCGCCAGATTCAACATACTGCTTCAGCGCAGCTTGTTCTGATGTTTTGAAAGGAATTTGGGGTTCTGCAATAACAAATACGTTATACTCCTTGAGGTCATCATAGGTAAATGGAGTTGTTTTTCGAAGTTCCTTCACGTAGTACCCGTCATTTGCGAGTGCATTACCGAAGTCCGAGAATCCGCCGTCAATAACCCAGTCTGCAGCTCCGGCTGTCTGACCATGCGAGTTATCGAACAATACCTTTTTGCCGGCATTTTCGTTCACCACTTTTGCCTGGATGAACGGTGCCGGATCCGTTGGTCCCTCTGCGTGAACAGCAGCGTTCCCATGCCATAATCCGACCTGAAGCGGTAAAGCCATGGACAATGCAAGGAGTGATTTTAACCATACTCCACGCATGCTTGTCAATTTACCCAACCAAATCCCTCCCAAATATTAGTTGATTCATAAGTTCGTCCATATTTTATCACACCAAAATCTCACATAGTCATAACAATTTGTAAAAAATACCTCGGGTTTTGTAAAATTGAGCCATTAGACATACGTCAAAATGGGAATATACGATAAAAGCTTACATCCTCTGTTTATTTTTGCTTAGCATAATATGAAGAAAGCCATCTCTTAGGAGATGACTTTGGCACGTATGCGATTCACGGCATGGAATACCGAAGATTTGATCATGCCTTCACTGCGATTGACGAGCTGAGCGGTTTCCCTGATGCTGTATCCATGAATGACGCGCAGCTCAAGGATTTTGCGATGTTCTGGATTACTGACGACAGAGAAGAGATCGTTGACACTCTCGGTGATCTCCAGTTCGGATATGTCATAGTGGTACGTTGGCACGTCAAGCCTGCTATCCCGCTTCATGGTTCGCGTTCGTTTGCGGAAGGTGTCCAGAGCGAGGTTGTAAGCAATCTTTTTGAGATAGTAGAGCAGTCGATCTTCAGGGATGTCTGCGTGAACGTTCATGAGCCGAATGAAGCATTCCTGCGTCAGATCTTCCGCATCTTGAGGCTGCCTGATGATATGGGATAAGTACCGTGTGATATCCGATTTGTAGTTAACATATGCGTTGTTAATTGTTGCGCTGTTCATGTAATGTGAGTCTCCTTTGATTACCGTCTGCATATCCGTTCCGGTTGGTACGATTCGAATGTCAGTATAGCGAGAGGATGTTTCCAAACGCGCCAAACTTGTATCTAACTTGTAACAATTGGAGCCTAGCGACCTTCGCTACCCACATCAAGTTCGAGACCACCAATCTTAAAATGAGACTTCGATGGACATGTGAAAGGTAGTGGAGGAGACGAAGTCGATTCTGGAGATAACAGCGATCGGAAAAACAATTCGTAGACGGAACGGTTGTTCAGACTTATTTTTGAAATGAGTCCAATAAAACACTGAATATTGATCGTTTTGAACGGATATTTGCCTATGTCACAGCGGAAAGGATGTCTATAATAGTACCCGTTGGGCAGGAATGCTTGCTCCGAATTGAATGAGGAATGGAAGGAGGACAGTGCTCTGGAAGTCGATTGAGTGTTTGTTCGACTTTGTTTATGTAAGCGCAATCATTGCGTTGTGGCGACCTGTTCTGTTCAAAATTAAGATAAGCATCACCTATTCTGTCTCAAGGAGAGTGAAGGTTGATGAATTCCAAAACAACAGTAAAGGTACATAAGGAAGAGTTTCCCCGTGTACAGACCAATCGTCGGAAGATGCGTATGCCGCTTGCGGCCAAGGTGTTATCCTCGGCACTCAGCGTAGCTTTGCTTATTGCGGGAACCGCGGGGACAAGCGGAGCAGCGGCTTCCAATGGCAGCAGTGCAGCAGAGGCTAGCCTTCAATCACACAAGGGGGGCGGTTCATTGAAAGAGATTCAGCTCGAATATTTGGATCGGGGGCTAGTAGCTGCATCCACGTCCGAAGGTGTTTTTCTAAGCTGGAGGTTACTTGGGGATGAGGCAACGGGGTACAGCGACAAAGGGCTGACAGGCACGAACTTCAACGTATACCGCGACGGCAAGAAGATTGCTACCGTTACGGACAGTACGAACTATATCGATCCCGCAGGAAAATCGTCTTCCCGCTATGAAGTGGCCGCTGTTAACAGCAAGGGAAAGGAAAGCAAGCGCAGCAGCTCCGTTAAGCCGTGGGCGAGTGGCTATATGGATATTCCACTGCAAAAACCGGATGATGGGGTTACACCTGCTGGCGAAGCCTACACGTACTCCGCGAATGACATGAGCGTAGGTGATGTGGACGGAGACGGCCAATATGAGTTTTTCGTCAAATGGGACCCTTCCAACGCCAAGGATGTATCTCAAAAAGGCTACACCGGTAAAACGTACGTCGATTGCTACACCCTGGATGGCCAGTTGTTGTACCGGATTGATCTCGGGGTCAACATCCGTGCGGGTGCTCACTATACACAGATGCTGGTTTATGATTTTGATGGAGATGGCAAGGCAGAATTGATGTTCAAGACCGCTCCGGGAACCAAGATTATCAAATATAACAAAAAGGGAAAAGTGACGTCAGAGAAATATATAACGCTGCCAAAAGAAGACCGCAAAGCAGGGTACTCCAACGAAGACGACTATCGTTTAAGTGCTGACGGTTACTATGATCATGTAGTCGACATGTTCAAAAACTGGCACAAACACGAGGAGGTTGTGAAGGGGAACTGGCCAGCTACGCTGGAGGAGGCTTTTGGCATAGAGAAGAAGTATGCCTATCCATTGTCCCAACAGGATGCCGAGAGTCTGGCTGATTACTTCATCGATGTCTATGCGCCAAGCCGCAGTGATAAGAACGAGCTGCGCAAATTCGAAGGCTTTATCGTAGATGGACCTGAGTATGTGACCGTGTTTGAAGGGGAATCCGGCAAAGAGCTAGAGACCATTCCTTATGAGCCGGAGCGCCATGATGACGGTCTAATGTGGGGCGATTATGCCATGGCACGGATCGAGCCAGGTAACCGGGTGGATCGTTTCCTGGCAGGAGTGGCGTATCTGGATGGCAAGAATCCATCCGCTGTCTTTGCACGCGGGTACTATACACGCTCGACGATGGTGGCTTATAACTGGGACGGCAAAAAGCTCAAACGCGAATGGAAAGTGGACAGTGGCTGGACGCCGATGAAAAATCCGTTCAACGACGGACCACACGGTGTAGATGGCACAGATCCGGAGTACGGCTCCATTACAACTCAAGGTGCTCATTATTTCAGTGTGGCTGATGTCGATGGAGATGGTAAGCAGGAGATTATCTACGGTTCAGCTACGATTGATCATGACGGCAGTGTGCTGTACAGCTCAACGGATCTGATGCCTGCGGAGAGTGCTGCACCGGGAACGGTGGCCCGTCTGGGTCATGGGGATGCACTGCATGTGGCAGATATTGATCCGGATCGTCCGGGACTTGAAATCTTCATGGTGCATGAAGGCGGTCCGTGGGCTCCATACGGATATTCCTTGCGGGATGCCAAGACCGGAGAAGTGATCTATGGCGGGTACACAGGCAAAGATACTGGGCGTGGTATGGTAGGGGATGTAGACCCGACTCGCCGAGGTTTGGAGACATGGGCCGTAGGATTGTGGACAGCCAGTGGGGAGAAAATAAGTGATAAGGCGCCTGGCACCAATATGAATATTCGCTGGGCAGCAGATATGACGACTCAGATCGTAGACGGCGCGATTGATGTTACTCCAACCATCAAGGATTGGAATCGCGGCACGCTGCTGACCGCCACAGGAACATTAACCAACAATCATACCAAAGGTACGCCATCTCTGGTGGCCGATATTTTCGGGGATTGGCGGGAAGAGATGCTGGTGAGAACGGAGGACAGCTCGGCGATCCGCATCTATCTGAGTACGGAGAAGACTGACCGGAAGCTGTACACGCTGATGCATGACGCCATGTACCGCGTGGGTATTGCTGGACAGAACAGCGGTTATAACCAACCTTCCTATCCGTCCTTCTACATGGCATCGGATATCGACTGGTCGAAGGTAACGCTGCCCAAGTTCTCCACTCCCCAATCAGGTAAGGGTGGAAAATAATTAGGCTCAGGTTAATGAAAAAAGGCTTCTAATATAAAACATAGCTCTGGAATATCCCGGTGTGTTTCGGCACATGAGGGGTTCCAGAGCTTTTTCACGTAGGAACGGAAGAAGAAGGAGAACTGGATCAAAAACTCATCCAATCGAGGGGGACTATATCAGAGCTATACCTTTATCTTCAAGTCAAATGTTCTATGGACGCGAATGCTTCAATTCTGCAGTTCCCTTTATCATAGATTAGCTTGGTTATGGAACATTCGGGAATAAGACGGTTTTGTACGGATTTAAAATCAGGATGCCAGACGTTCAGCTCTCGCTCGGTGAAGTCCTGAACCAGGAAATCGGTAATAAGTCCGCCATGGGTAACCACGATGATGTTACGGTTTGCCGGCTCTTCATTATGCAATTCGTCCAGTAGGGAGGCCAGACGCTTACCCGCTTTTTTGGCCGAATCACCCACAGGCGGGATGTAATCCGGATCAGACGTGCATTGATCCCACATCGCGATAAATTGCTCCAAGGTCTGATTAGGACAATCGCCCCAATTGGCACGCTCTCGCAAGCGGGAATCCTCGGCTACAGGACAATGAGTAAACAAGGCAATCCTTTCTGCAGTTTCTTTTGCTCTTTGAAGGGGACTGGTAACCATTTTGGTGATGGGGAAAGCAGCCTTGGCCAAATGCCTTGCTGTTAACTCAGCTTGTATGATCCCTTCGGGAGTAAGGGAGACATCACCGATGCGCCTTTCTTTTAAACCGTGTCTCACGAGATGGAAGATGGTACTCATCATACTCGACCTCCTTATAGGATGGAAAATAGTGCGGAATAAGTTTAGATGTTTAGCTAATTATATAAGTGTCTAATCGTAATAAGCAAGTCTATTTGAAGCAATGGAGTTTAAAACCACCTTGCAGAATTGCTACAATGGAGAAAAGTGAGGATCGCTGCATCAATGGAGGTATGAACATGAGCACGAAACGTTTTACGGGAAGCCTGTTTCAGGAGGAGCTGCGAACAGAGGACTGCGGGCCGCGATTCTACGCGTACTATTATAAGCAATGGGACAATTACAGCATGGCCTATCACCATCATGATTCGACTGAAATCATGTATATTATTTCGGGGATGTGCAGGGTGGATGTGCAGATGCTGGATGGGAATTCGGAGCAGGCTGTGTTGAAAAAGGGACAGTTCATTCTGCTGGATGCAAATGTGCCTCACCGTTTGCTGGTGGAGGATGGTGTTCCATGCCGGATGTTAAATGTGGAGTTTGGCTTTGCAGGCTCGGCGCCTGGACAACCCTCCATTCGGCAGCTCGCTCAGGAAGAGGAGGAAGTCGGTACCTTCTTAACGCACGCTTCGCCTTACATGGTACTACCTGATCCGGAAGAGGTATACCACATTATGAAAAGCCTCGTACTGGAGCTGGATCAACGCGGCCTCATGGATCACGGCGGGGCTGCGATCCCGATGCGAATCATTCCTTCTGATGAACGATCACACCATCGCGAGGCCAGGAATCTCAAGTCACCGGAACAGGGTACGCTGGTGCGTACACTGTTTATCCAGCTGCTGGTCCGGGTTGCACGGCTGCGTGGGGAGATGAGCCGGAGTGCACTGGATCAGTCGGAGCTATATGTTAAACGAACCATTGAGTTCATGCATCACAATATGGATCGCAGCATTCAGATGAAGGATATCGCGGCAGCGGTCAATCTGCATCCCGGCTATCTGCATCGCATTTTTCGTCAGCACACCCAGCGGACCCCAACGGACTATCTTACCATGCTTCGAATGGAGAAGGCCAAGATGCTGCTGCAGCAGACCAATATCCCGATCTCGGAAATTTCGGAGTACGTGGGTGTGGGCAGTCGTCAGTATTTCCACATGTTATTCAAAAAATATACAAGCAGGACTCCGGTTGAATATCGATCCATGATGGAGAGACATGTCAGCCAGTACCCACCAGAGGAATGAGTAAATTGTGTTATTTTTAGCCAAGAGAGAAGGATTGTAATTGATAATAAAAGTTAGGATTTTTGACAACCTCATCTGGAACTGGTCATGATTTTGATAACGCTTCCTCATTTTCCGTTGATACAATGATTCCATGAAGTGAGGTCATTAACCGAAACGAATCATTTCGGATTACGGGAGGACATGCGAATGTCGTTTAAAGTGGCATTTATCGGGGCAGGGAGTATCGGTTTTACAAGAGGTTTGCTGCGGGATTTGTTGACGGTACCGGAGTTTAACAACATTGAGATTGCGTTCTGCGATATTAATCAGCACAATCTGGACATGGTAACAGAGCTATGCCAGCGGGATATTCGCGAGAATGGACTCCATATTCAGATTCAGCCTACGACAGACCGAAGAGAGGCACTTAAGGACGCGAAGTATGTACTGTGTACAATTCGTGTTGGAGGGCTGGAGGCATTTGCAACCGATGTGGACATTCCACTCAAATATGGGGTGGATCAATGTGTCGGCGATACGTTGTGTGCTGGTGGTATTATGTATGGACAGCGCGGAATTGCCGAAATGCTGGACATCTGCAAAGATATTCGCGAACAGAGTGCACCGGACGTGCTGCTCCTGAATTATTCCAACCCGATGGCTATGCTAACGTGGGCTTGTAATAAATATGGCGGAGTTCGCACCATCGGGTTGTGTCACGGTGTGCAGCATGGACATCACCAGATTGCGGAAGCATTTGGATTGAAGATGAATGAAGTGGATATTGTTTGCGCGGGTATCAACCATCAGACCTGGTACATCAAGGCTTCTCATGAAGGCAAGGATCTTACAGGTGATTTGCTTGAAGCTTTTGAAAAGCACCCCGAGTACAGCCGTACCGAGAAAGTCCGGATCGATATGCTGCGCCGCTTCGGCTACTACAGCACGGAATCGAACGGGCATCTGAGCGAATATGTGCCATGGTACCGCAAACGTCCAGAAGAGATTCAGGACTGGATTGATCTGGGCAACTGGATCAACGGAGAGACGGGCGGGTATTTACGCGTGTGTACAGAGGGCAGAAATTGGTTCGAGACTGATTTTCCCAATTGGATGAAGGATGAACCGATGCAATTTGTTCCGGAAAAACGTGGCGGAGAACATGGTTCATACATTATAGAAAGTCTGGAAACGGGACGCGTATATCGCGGCCACTTTAATACAGTGAATAACGGCGTGATCTCCAATCTACCAGATGATGCGATCATAGAGGCGCCGGGATATGTGGATCGTAACGGGATCTCGATGCCTCATGTTGGTGATCTGCCACTGGGTCCGGCTGCGGTATGTAATGTGAGTATTTCGGTGCAACGGCTTGCGGTTGAAGCGGCTGTACACGGAGACGACAAGCTGCTTCGTCAAGCATTCATGATGGATCCGCTTGTCGGTGCCGTATGTAATCCAAAAGAAATTTGGCAGATGGTTAACGAAATGCTGGTTGCTCAGGCGAAGTGGCTGCCGCAATATGGTGAAGCCATTGCAGCCGCAGAAGCCAGACTTGCTGCCGGTGATCTTATTCCTACGAAGGAATATGAAGGTGCAGCACGTCTCAAGGTGAAAACGATCGAAGAGATGCAGCAGGATCGTGATGCAGCGAACAAAAATGCGGGTGAGTCCGATAAGGGAAAAGACCGCGAGAAAGTGCAGCAATAAGTGTAAGATTCATCTGAGCAGAACATAAGTTGAACGTGAACCATGACAAGGCCCACTCCAATGTGTTGGAGGGGCCTTGTTTTTTATTTTTTCTCCAAGAGATGAACGGCAAAAGCAAATGAAGTATCTCCTAGGGAGACATTGGAGTCTTCAGGAGAGGACCAGCGGGCAAATGCTCCATAATAGTGAATGCCTGTTTCCTGTGCCAGCTGGAATGATCCCGCTGTAAATGACACGCGATGAGCTTTTCCATCCACAATCTCGACTAAAGTAAATTCATCCGGGGCAACGTCAGTGCCCATATCAATGGATACATCTTCTCCTACAAGTAAAGTAACAGGAGTTATTCCTTCCAGCAGTTCCATGGTTCCTGCGTAGTCAGCACAGCTGGCCTCCCAACAATAACTTCCCTGTATAGCAGGAATGGCGCTCCCACTTGCAGTTTGAATCATTGGCGTAGGGAGTTCCTTCGGTAAGTTCTTGCGGCTGCTCGTTGCGTGAGAGGGATTCCCCTCGTTGGTAACGTTGTATTGGTTGGTATTGCATCCGGATATTAGGAACACAGATCCAAGCAACATAAAGGTAATCCAAGTTTTCTTAGTATTTATGAAGTTAATCTCAAACACCCCCCAATATATTCCATACGAAAAGTAACAGAGGAATGTTGCTCAGCAATGGGTGGGCACGGAGTTGAAGGCACTTCAGGACCCAGTCCAATGGGATTCCGTGGTAAGTTCGAAGCTGGAGAAACCAGCAAAAGTCCAAGAGGCATTTTCACAAATTGTTGACAATTGAGCTGCATGAAAACGTAGGAAATAGGCAAGACACTCGACTCTGCTCCCATGCTATGTTATTATAAGTCTCTGATAACGTGGTAACGAACTAAAGCGTTTGGGTTTTGGTTACAGACATGGAGGGGTTCTAGAGATGAGAAAAAAAGCGATATTCCTATTATTCATCAGCATATGCATGATCGTTGTAGCAGGTTGTTCCAGCTCGGGAAGCAAGGACGACAACTCCATTGTTGTGGGGATTGATGACAAGTTCGCTCCAATGGGATTCCGGGATGAACAAAATGAAATTGTAGGTTTCGACATTGATTACGCCAGAGCTGCAGCGGAGAAAATGGGTAAAGAAGTTACCTTTCAGCCGATCGACTGGTCTTCCAAAGAATCAGAGCTGAACAGCGGCCGGATTGACATGATCTGGAACGGGTACACGATTACGGACGAACGCAAGGAGAAAGTGCTGTTCACGAAGCCTTATTTGGAAAACAGTCAGGTTGCGATTACACTGGCCGATTCCCCAATTACGAAGCTGGATGAGCTGGATGGCAAAAATGTGGGATTGCAGGCTCTGTCTTCAGCCGCAGATGCACTCGCAGCCAGTCCACTGAAGGACAAAGTGAAAGCTTCCGAATTCAAGGATAACGTTCTTGCACTGACGGATCTGAAGACGAAACGTCTGGATGCCGTTATCATTGATGAAGTGGTGGCAAGATACTACATGTCGAAGGAAGAGGGTACGTTCAAATTGCTGGATGAATCCCTTGCACCGGAGCAATATGGTATTGGTATCAAAAAAGGCAACGAGGAACTGCTCAATCAGCTGCAAAAAGCACTGGATGAACTGAATGCAGACGGAACGGCAGCAGACATCTCAACGAAGTGGTTGGGTGAAGACAAGGTATTGAAATAGACAGGTTAGCCGCCTGACATACGATCAGAACAATATGACCCCGTATTCCTCTTGGAGCATCGACTCCATTGGAATGCGGGGTTAACAGATTAGAGGAGACAAAAAATCATGAGTTGGGATTATATATCTACTATTTTGAAACCTATGCTTGAGGGAGCCCAGACAACCATCTTTATGTTCTTGCTCGCCATCGTGCTGTCCGTACCGCTTGGTTTCGTGGTCACCCTGGCGATGAGAAGCCAAATTAAACTATTGGCATGGATTGCACATACGTACGTCTATGTCATGCGGGGAACACCGCTGCTTCTGCAGGTATTATTCTTCTGCTTCGGTCTTCCGCTGCTTCCTGTGATTGGCGATTACCTGGTGTTTGATCGTTTCGTTGCTGCGGCGATTGCATTTATTCTGAACTATGCGGCGTACTTTGCCGAAATCTTCAGAGGCGGTTTGCTCTCCATCGACAAAGGGCAGCATGAAGCTGCACAGGTTCTCGGCTTAACCAAGTGGCAGACAATGACCAAAGTCATCATTCCACAGATGATCCGGGTCGTATTGCCAGCAACGGCGAATGAGTCCATTACTCTGATTAAGGATACGGCTCTGCTCTATGCGGTTGCGGTTCCTGAATTGCTGTATTATGCCCAAGCCGCGGTCAACCGAGATTTGCAGTTAATCCCATTTTTTGTGGCAGCGATCATGTATCTGCTCATGACACTGGTGCTTACACTGCTGTTCAAAGCGCTGGAGAAGCGGTTTTCATTTGAATAAATTAAATCTGATTAATCAAAGGACTGTCTGCATATGACACATATTATAGAAGTGAATCAGTTAAGAAAATCATTCGGCACACTTGATGTACTGAAGCAGGTAACCTTCAATGTGACGCCCGGTGAAGTCATTGCCGTGATTGGCCCTTCGGGCTCGGGCAAGAGTACGATGCTGCGCAGCCTGATTCATCTGGAGGATATCTCCGGTGGAACGATTCGCATTCAGGATCAGACACTGGTTGATAATGGCCGTTATGCGGGGACTGCGGAGATCCGCAAAATCACGGATCGTATGGGTATGGTGTTTCAGCACTTTAATCTGTTCCCGCATCTGACTGTACAAGCCAATCTGGAACTCGCACCGAAGACGTTGAAAAAAGAAAGCACGGCCATTATCCGCCAGCGAAGCCTGGAATTGCTCGGTAAAGTAGGGCTGTCCGACAAGGCGGATGCCTATCCGGCCAATCTGTCCGGTGGACAGAAACAGCGCGTAGCCATTGCCCGCGCATTGATGATGCAGCCAGACATCCTGCTGTTTGATGAGCCGACTTCAGCACTCGATCCCGAGTTGACTGGAGAAGTGCTGCGAGTGATCAAGGATCTCGCACAGGAGAATATGACGATGATGATCGTTACCCATGAGATGAGTTTCGCCCGTGATGTTGCGGATCGGGTTTTCTTCATGGATAACGGTGAAATAGCCGAAGAGGGCCCGCCGGAGCAAATCTTCGGTAATCCCAAGCTGAATCGCACCCGAACCTTTCTTCAGCGGGTGGAAGTAGATTCTTAAAACGAAATGAAAGTGGTGCTCCATTAAACATGGAGCACCACTTTTTTTAAGTTCATTTTAAGAGATGTACCCGTCGAACAACCACTCCCGCCAGTAGTAAGAGGATGCTCAAAGATTACATAATTACAAATTTATTAATAAATATATTTATTTTACATAACGACATGAGTCCCCTTACTTCGACAAGGATATGCATTTATTATGAGGTGGAGTATAGTGTTCGAATTCAGAATCGCTATACGGCTTATCAATATGAGAGGAGGTTAATATATTCATTCATAAGTAACAAAAGTATGTTCTATTAAAGATGGATTGCAAAAGAGAGAGAATATATTTTATATTTTAAAATATGAAAGCGCTTTACAATGTGGATGTGCACAGAAATGTAATTGTTAATTTGCAATACAAGCAACCTATTATGAAGGGAGAATGATCCAATCATGCAACGTGTATACAAGTTATGGAATAAGCTGACCACGATGATGCTCGTATTTGTGCTTTTGGCTGTCAGCGTTGGCAGCGGTAATGCACTGGGGGCCGCAAGTTCATCAACAACTTCGAATACAACCCGGGTGTCTGTACATGACCCTTCCATTTATTATGATTCGTCCACAAACAAGTACTACATTTACGGATCTCATCTGGCTCAAGCCAGCAGCACGGATCTCCGAAACTGGTCTTACGAGGGAACGCAGGGGTATGCCAACAGTACCTTGTACGCACCCTCTACCTTCGAAGGGTATTATTACATCAAAAATAAAAACAGCAACCTCTATCTGGATGTTACCGATGGCTCATCTGCCGATGGGACAGGCATTCGGCAGTGGTCCTATAATGGTTCCGACGCGCAAAAGTTCAGAATTATGCATTACGGCAACGGGGATTACTATCTCCTTACCGCCAACTCGGCCTATAAAAGTGCCATCGACGTAAATAGCGGCTCGGCTGCCGATGGAGCTCTCATTGAGCAGTGGGCCTATTGGGGCGGTACAATGCAGTTGTTCCGGATCCAGCAAAATGCAGATGGTTCCGTTGCTTTCTTGACCAAGGCATCCGGATATACTAGTGCACTGGATGTGGCGAGCGGCAGCACAACGGCTGGGGCGAATATACAGCAGTGGAACTACTGGGGCGGAGAGATGCAGAAATGGGAGCTGGTCAAGGCAGGCGGTACCGGTAATGCTTCTCGCAGCTCGGGAGCTGCCTTGACATCCGCCTTGGCTGTTTCCTATGCATGGGCTGGATATAATGACCAAGACAGCTCTGGTGGTCATGCGGTATGGGCGCCTGCATCGCCAATCTACAATGCTTCATACACATGGGCGGACGGTTCTAAGGGAGCCTATATGCTGTATTACTCCACGTCTTCTACCTATATTCGCTCAGCTATCGGATTCGGCGTATCCAAATCCGTGAAGGGGCCGTACGAATACATCGATACGATTATCTACTCTGGATTCACAAATGGGAGCAATCCAATTACGACCACGTCCTCACTTGGAACCAAAACCGTAAACACGTGGTATCAGCATACCAACATTCCTGAGCTAATCGACAAAGGCAGTCTGTCCGGCACGCGGAGCGGTTGGTTCTTGAGCAATGGAGGCTTTAACAATACCCTGTTCCCGAATGCCATCGACCCTACCTTAACTTACGACAATTCCGGAAAGTTGTGGATGAGCTACGGGTCCTGGTCAGGAGGAATTTATATTCTGCAAATTAATCCGGATACCGGACAGCCCATTTATCCGGGATCGGATAACGGCAATACCGACCGTTATTTTGGCAAGCGCATAGCCGGAGGTTACGGCAAAACAGGAGAAGCTCCCTATATTGTGTATGACAAGGATGCAGGATATTACTACCTGTATGTAACCTACGGCGGACTGGCGAATGAAGGTGGTTACCATATCCGCTTGTACCGTTCTACTACAATTGACGGAACTTATACCGACGCAGCGGGCAATCAGGCCGTATATGCCTCTGCTTCAGTCGACCAGTCGACTCGTGGCATCAAGCTGTTTGGTAACTATGCATTCTCCGGCATACCGCTCGGTTACAAATCAGGCGGGCATAACTCCGCTTTTCTAGATACGGATGGTGCAAGATATTTGATCTACCACACCCGGTTTAATAATGGAACCGAGTATCATGAGGTTCGTGCGCATCAGCAATTCCTGAACGCTGACAAATGGCCGGTGACGGCTGTATACGAATTTTTGGGAAGCAGCATCTCGTCCACAGGTTATAGCGCAAGCGACATGGCGGGAACGTATCAGTTCGTCAACATGGGGCTGGATGCTTCCATCAGCGGTGTGGGCATGCTGCCTACCCAAAGCGTGACGCTGAATTCCAATGGTACGATAACCGGTGCAGTAACCGGTACGTGGTCCAATACTGCCGGTACGTATTACTGCACGATGGTTATTAATGGGGTGACCTACAAGGGCATATTCTTCAAACAGAAAAATGAGTCGGCCAGTCATAATGAAGTCATGACCTTCTCGTTGATCGGGTCCAACAATCAATCGATCTGGGGATCCAAATAGGATCACCAGCCCATTAGTCGATATAACCTCGGACACATTTAAGATTCATTAAAGGTTTGTCCTCTACGATGGTTCCTATAAGCCTCAGGTGCTTAACAGAAACCTAGAAGGAGGATGTACCATTTGAATAATCTACTACAAAAAGTTGCAGTAACGGCACTGTCCGTGACGATGGTGACGTCGTCATTCGGCCTGATTGCTAGCCCTAACGCAGCGTATGCCGCAGAGGATACAGCGGCGACAACGAACAGCACAGGCGTTACACAAGCATACGAATCATTATTCCAGACGGATAATGTCATTGATATCAACGTTACGATTGATGATGCGGATTGGGAGAGCATGCTTGAAAGTCCGCTGGATAAGGACTATAAGAAGGTCAGTGTGGAAGTGGATGGCACCAAGCTGGATAATGTCGGTTTTTCCACCAAAGGCAATCTGACATTGAAGGCCGTGGCATCCATGGAAGATTCGGACCGTTACAGCTTCAGACTGAAGTTTGATAAATATGACAAAACGCAAACCCTGCTTGGCCTCGATAAAATGGTATTGAACAACAACTACGCGGATCCATCGTACATGCGTGAAGTTCTTCACTATGAAGCGCTGCGTAGTATTGGTATGGATGTACCAATGACGAACTACGTCAACCTGTATGTCAACGGCGAATTGGTTGGTTTCTATACAGGTGTTGAAGCGGTGGATGACAGCTACCTGGAGCGCAACTACGGTGAAGATTACGAAGACGGTGTTCTCTATGATACCGACGAGAGAAGTTATCTTCAATATGAAGAGGGCAGCGACTATAGCACACTCACAGAAGATTTGGGTACGGACGAGAATAAAACCAAACTCAAAAGCTTCATCAAAACGCTGAATGACATGCCTGAAGGAGAAAAAGGTGATATCGAGAGCGTGCTCGACGTTGATTCCGCACTTCAATATATCGCGGGGAACATGGTCTTCGGCAACTATGACAGCTATAACGGTGACAAAGGGCATAACTACATGCTCTACAGCGATGCCGATGGCAAGTTCACGGTTGTGCCTTGGGACTTTAACATGTCCTTCAATGGATATTCGGGTGGAGGCGGACGTGGAACAACGACAACCGGATCAACTACGACCAATACCAACGCAACGAACGTATCCGTGGACGAGCCTGTACTCGGCATAAGCATGGAAAATGTACCGATGATTAACAACCTGCTTGCCGTGCCGGAGTATAAGGAAAAATACTTGAACTATGTCAACGAGTTGACGGATTACCTGGAAGGCATCCAAGACCGTATTACAGAACTTGCTGATGTCATCCGTCCTTATGTAGAAGCAGATCCAACCAAATTCTACACAACCGAACAGTTCGAATCCAACATCGCTTACTCTGCAAACGCTGATGCAGCAGGCAGTATGGGTGGAACACCACCGGAAGGGTTCGAAGGCATGACTCCGCCAGAGGGCATGGAGGGAATGAAACCTCCGGAAGGTTTTGAAGGAACACCTCCAGATGGAACGACACCACCTTCGCAGCCGGATGGCACAAGTGGAACAGAACCAACAGATGCAGCCGCGAGCACAGGAAATACACAGACACGTCCCGGTGGTAACTTCGGCGGTGGTGGAGGCATGGGCTCCATGGCAGCAGGATCGCTGACGACGTTTGCCTTGAACCGACTTGCGAACTTGCAAGAGCAGCTCGGACGCGAAGTGACACCGCTGCCTGAGACCATAGAAGATGCAGGCTCGGAAACTTCTTCTGAAACGGGAGCAACAGACCAAACCATTTCCGTTATATTGGATGGCCAAGCCATTTCGTTCCCGGATCAGGATCCGCTGGAGCAGAGCGGCCGGGTGATGGTACCTGTCAATGCCATTCTTGAAGCGCTGGGTGCAGAGGTAACTTGGGACAAAACGGCGAAGACGGTAACTGCTGTTCTGAACGACCAGACACTCGTACTCCAGATTGGAAGCAGCACGGCAACGGTTAATGGGGAGACGATAGATATCGATGCACCGGCCATTATCCTAAGCAGCCGTACACTGGTCCCTGTACGCTTCATCTCTGAAGGATTGGGACTGACTGTCGATTGGGATCAAACGGCAGCACAAGTAAGTCTTACATCCCAATAATCTAGAATGGAACAAGAGACTCGATGAGCACATCGGGTCTCTTTTTGTTTTCCTTTTTTCCATATGTTTCGTTCCATACTCCCTAATCATAAGCGACCTTGTGTTCTTCTGTTTAATTGAATATATGAATCCAGACATATCTAATTGTTATGTTCTGGACGTCTAAATTTCCAGACAGAAGGACATTCGCACACGATTACGGAAAACACGGAAATGTTTTGGTTTTTTCAATGAAAAATTGTGATAAATATCACTGAAAACTTATAAATAATGTGAATATGTCTACCGATAACTCTATATGTGATAATCGAAATCGATTCGAAATCGGTTCGATATCACCTCAATTAAATAGGGAAATGGGTGGCTCAACACATGCGAAGCATGAGCATCGGTACCAAAATCAGTTTGATCGTTATCAGCATATTTATCGTGTTTTCCTCAGCCGTAGCGGTAAGCGTAATTCTGGAAATGAGACAGGGAATTACGACATTTGCAACGGAAAAGGCGAAGCGGGATTTGGAGATGGCGGACCGAATCATTACATACAAACACCCTGGCGACTGGGCCATCAAGGATGGCGAGCTGTACAAAGGCGAGACAGCAATGGAGGGCAACTTCGAACTTGTAGATGAAATCGGTGAGGCATCTGGAGATACCGTCACCATTTTTAGCGGGGAAGAGCGCGTGGCAACCAATGTGATGATGGATGGAGAGCGTGCTGTCGGGACAAAAGTATCGGAACAGGTCGCCCAGGCAGTTTTGCAGCAGGGAGAGAAATTCTACGGTGAGGCCGTTGTCGTTGGACAGAATGTACAGACGGCATATCAACCGATCAAGGATGCAACCGGGGAAATCATCGGGATTCTCTATGTAGGGGCATCTCAATCGCTGATTGATGTCATTATTTCTTCATTTCTAAAGACCTTTCTGATCGTATTCTTGCTCGCGATGGGGGTAGCAATTACAGCCATTATTCTGTATGTCCGCCGAGTGAAATTAAGGATCGAACGGGTGTCTATGGCCATCAAGCTTGCAGGCACGGGGGACTTCACTCAACCGGTCGTCGATCACGTCAACGACGAGATTGGCATGCTGGGTGCCGGATACAACGAGATGAGAAGCAGCTTGCAACTAATTATTCAGGGTGGCCTTCAAGCGGGGGAGAAAGCTAAACATTCGACCGGAATTCTCTTGACCATTGCCGAACGGACGGCACGGGAATCGGAACAGATTGCTTCGTCGGTGGAACAGGTCGCGAGAGGGGCAGAGAGCCAGACCATCAGTACCGAAGAGAACCTGCAGGCCATGGAAGAGGTAGCCATTGGAGTGCAGCGGATGGCAGACAAGGCCTCCAGCATCTCGGAATCTGCCCTGTACTCCCGGAGGCAGGCGGAAACCGGAGGGGAAGCAGTGCAGCTGACGGTTCAGCAAATGTCGACGATCGAATCTTCCGTTACAACAACGGATGAAGTCATTCGTACGCTGGAAGTGAAGTCTGCACAGATTAGCCAGATGGTTACGACCATTCATGAGATCGCGAATCAAACCAATCTTCTCGCTCTTAATGCATCCATTGAAGCGGCCAGAGCAGGGGAGCATGGCAGAGGCTTTGCCGTCGTGTCTACCGAGGTCCGCAAATTGGCTGAACAGGCCGGGGACTCTTCTAGCCGCATTGAGGAACTGGTCAAAGCCATGGAGCAGGACATGCTGCTGTCCCTATCAGCCATGTCTCGAGTGAAGCATGAAGTGCAGGAAGGGCTGCGTTTGACCCGTGAAACGGAACAAAACTTCAGCCTGATCCGGGACACAAACTTAAGGATCGCAACAGAAATTGAGGACATGGCAGCGACAAGTGAGGAGATGTCTGCCGGTGTAGAACAGATCGTTGCTTCCGTGCACGAGATTGCACGCCATGCACAGACGGCCGGTGCCAATTCTCAGCAGGCTGCCGGTTCTGTTCATGAACAGCTCAAGTCGGTGGAACAGATTAAGGCGTCTGCCGCTGTGCTGTCCGATGTTTCCTCAGAGCTTCAGACATCGCTCAGCCCGTTTAAGATCTAACATCTGTTACAATGGTGGAAAAAGGAGGAATAAGTATGGCTCCCGATAAAACAAAACTTTTCCCCAACGAGAATATCCGCACCGTTTGTTATATTCAAAATTTGCCGCCTCGCCCCAATGTGGACATCGGTGACTATACCTACTATAGCGACAATAATAATCCGCCTGAACATTTCTATGACCGAATTCTGCATCATTATGATTTTCTTGGGGATCGCCTGGTGATCGGCAAGTTTTGTGCGATTGCAGAAGGTGTGACCTTCATTATGAATGGTGCAAACCACCGGATGGAGGGCATGACGACCTATCCTTTCAATATTTTCGGTGGAGGATGGGAGAGAGTGACGCCCACTCTGGATCAGCTGCCATTAAAGGGCGATACCGTACTGGGTAACGACGTATGGCTTGGGCAAAATGTAACGATCATGCCTGGCGTCACGATCGGAGACGGAGCCATCGTGGCGTCCAATTCGACGGTAACACGGAACATCGAGCCTTATGTCATTGTTGGTGGCAACCCGGCCAAGCCGATTAAAAAACGCTTTGACGACAAAACGATTGAGCTGCTGCTGGAACTGAAATGGTGGGATCAGGATGAAGAGTGGCTGGATACCCATTTGGAACAATTGGTTTCCACATATGATCTGCAGACATTGAAGAAACTTTTAGATAGCAGATAGGATTGGTTTTCAAAAAAACGAAGCAACAGCTGGTTCCTGACGGAGCCAGCTGTTTTTATTTGGTCAACATATGCCTATCCCCTTTGGCCTAGCTTTAAGAAATAATGTCTCGACATTGAGGAAAGAGATGGAATGTTTCATGTGATATATCTCATAGAATATCGTTAAGTAAGCGCTTCCAAATACCAATATGAATTCACGGAGGGGTTCAGGATGCGAGTCAAGAGTGCTGCAAAACCGCTCATCGCCCTGTTATTGTCGGCTGCTCTATTGGCCGGATGCCAAAGTGTTCAGCCACCGTCGGTAAGTGAACCGCAAGGAACGGTAGATCCACCTGCTGCAACGACCCAAAATGAACCGGCCCCACAAACCAATAAGGAGACTCCACGCAACGAGACGCTGTATGTCAATGGACTGCAATGGGGCCCCCCCACCAATTTCAATCTGCTCAGCGGCAATCCCGCCTTCCCTGTGAATTACGGAAACTCCAGGGAACTCCTGTACGAGACCTTATTTATGGTGAACCAGCTGGATGGAGCACTTGAGCCGCTGCTCGGCAAGTCATACGAATGGACGGATGACACGACACTGCGGATTGAGCTGAACGCAGATGCGAAGTGGAGTGACGGAACGGCTTTTACCGCAGATGATGTGGTGTACACTTATGAATTGGGCAAGAAATACGACATTAACTGGAGTAGTTTCTGGACCTATATTCAGGAAGTGAAAGCTGATGGAGCACAAGCCGTGGAGATCAAGCTAAACCCTGATAATCCCAACAAACTGACCGTGCTGGATAGCATTGAATTAATCCCGATGCTGCCGAAGCATATCTGGGAAGAGATTGAGAAGAAAAATAATAATGATCTGACAGCGATCCGCAAAGAAATCAACGATAATCCGGTGGGCACCGGAGCTTACAAACTGCACTTCTACAATGATCAGAAAATTACCATTATTCGCGACGACAACTACTGGGGGCAAAAGCTGTTCGGCAAGCTGCCGGCACCGAAGTATATCACCCATGTAATCTACAAGGATAATGCGGCAGGGGATCTGGCGTTCAAGAGTGGGCAAGTGGACGTCTCCCAACAGTTTATCCCGCAGGTGTGGAAAATGTGGGAAGGCGGCGCTCCGGTCAAAACCTATCTGAAAGATGCTCCTTATTATCTCCCTGGTTCCATGCCAAGCATCTTCTTCAATCTCTCCAAAGCCGGACTGGATAACGCAGATGTCCGCCGGGCCATAGCTATGAGCATCAACTATGACAAGATCTCCGAACTGGCAATGAGCGGTTATTCTGCACCAATGCAGCCTTCGCTGACCTTGAACTCGGATGCCGAGTCCAAATATATTGATCAGAATGCAATCAAGTCTCTGCAATGGACCACTGATGTGGAAGGGGCCAATGCGCTGCTTGATTCAATTGGGGCTGCCAAAGGCAAAGATGGCATTCGTGTACTGAATGGTACCCGTCTCGGACCGTTTGAAATTGAGTGTCCATACGGCTGGTCTGACTGGAATGCGGCGCTGGAGATTGTTGCACAGAGCGCCAAAGCAATCGGCATTGAGATTCGAACCAAATTCCCGGAATCCCCGGTGTGGACCAATGATCTGCAGACCGGCAAATTCGATATTATCATGAACACACCTGCGGGCGGTGTAAGTCCGAGCCAGCCGTGGAACCGTGCCATGACCATCATGTATTCGAAAGGCGTTGCACCACTCGGCGAGATGGCATTCTGGAACTGGGGACGTTACCAGAATGACCGTGCAGACGCAATCATTGAAGAGATTCCTTCCGTATCCGATGAGGCGAAACTGAAATCCCTATACACCGAACTCAATACGATCTGGCTCAAAGACATCCCGTCCATTCCACTAATGTACAGACCGTGGGTGTTTGATACCGTGAATGAGTCTGTTTGGAAAGGCTTCCCGTCCGAAGGGGACGGCACCAACATTCCGCCGCAGATTTCCATGGATGGCTCAGGCATCAAGGCGCTTTACCAAATTCATAATTAGGTGATGCAAGAAGGTTCTCACCTTAGTACAGATATGGCCTTATCCGTAAAATTCGGGGGGTGCTGGATCCAATGAATGCCTACGCCAGATATGTAGCGAAAAAAGTGTTCTGGTATGGCCTGACCCTGATCATCGCCGTCGGATTGAATTTTATTCTGCCAAGACTGATTGAAGGCAACCCGGTGAGCATGATCGCTTCCAAAATGACCGCAGGCATGACTGATTCGGATTCCATCAAGCGGGTGTATGAGACATTTACCGTTGAATTTGGTATTGATCAGCCCTTGTGGACCCAGTTTGGCATTTATCTGAAAAATCTCTTCACAGGCAATCTCGGCACATCCTTCGGATTATATCCGAAGCCTGTAACGGACATTCTGGCCTCCGCCGTCCCTTGGACGGTGGGGCTTCAGCTCCCAGCTATCCTGCTGGGCTGGTTGATCGGCAATTTGCTCGGTGCCATCGCGGCGTACCGGAAAGGTGTTTTTGATAAAGTGCTTTTTCCTGTAGCGCTGTTTATCAATTCCATTCCTTTTTTCACTCTGGCTATTATTATGCTGTATGTCTTTGCTTTAACACTGAAATGGTTTCCGCTGTCCGGTGGATACGACTTCCAGATGGTGCCTCAGCTAAGCTTCGACTTTATCATGTCGGTCATACGCCACCATACCTTGCCGTTCCTGTCCATTGTGCTCGTAACCATTGGAGGTCAGGCGATTGGCATGCGGGAGATGTCCATCTATGAGCTGAATTCGGACTATGTGCTGTACAGCAAACTGCTTGGCATTCGGGACGGCCGCATTGCCCGTTATGTGTTCCGCAACGCCATGCTGCCGCAGATCACGGGACTAGCGCTCTCCATTGGCACCATGGTTGGCGGATCACTGATCTGTGAAATTGTGTTTAGTTATCCGGGCATAGGTACCTGGCTGTTCACGGCCATACGTCAGCTCGATTATCCGCTCATTTCAGGATGTACACTGCTGATTGCCATCGCCGTGCTGCTGGCCAATTTCACGATTGATGTAATCTATGGCTTCATTGATCCGCGCATTAAGGCTGCTCAAATGGAGGAACAATGACATGAAGCATTCGATCTCTATTTTGCTGAAGTCGCCCAAGTTTATGATCGGTGCGGTGACTTTTGTAGGCATGCTGCTGCTTGTTACCATCTATCCGCTCATAAATCACAGTGATCCGCTGGAGATGATTGCGATGGCTTTTCAGCCTCCGGGGGATGGGTTGCTGCTGGGATCAGACAACTTTGGGCGTGATATCTTTCTGGAATTGATGTATGGCATCCAGACTTCCATACGGGTGGGGCTGATCGCGGGCGTTTTTGCAACGGTCATTGGTCTGATTATGGGCTTGGTATCCGGATATATCGGAGGCATGCTGGACAATTTCCTGACAGCCGTTACGAATATTTTCATCGTGATTCCCTCATTTATCATTTTGATTCTGATCTCGGTCAGTATCGATTCCCGCAGTTCGCTCGTAACGGCCATCATTATTGGCATCACGAGCTGGCCGTGGACAGCCAGGGCGGTCCGTGCACAGACCACATCCCTGCGGAGCCGGGATCATGTGCATATTGCGAAAATTTCGGGACACAGCACGCCGCGTATTATTATTCATGAGATTCTGCCGTATATCGCGTCTTATGTTGTCATGGCCTTTGTGCTCCAGACCGCCTCGGGCATTCTGTCCGAAGCCTCAATCTCGATGCTGGGGCTCGGTCCGTATAACACGATATCACTCGGCATTCTGATGAACTGGGCACTGGTATTTGAAGCTCCGGTAGCAGGAGCATGGTGGGCATTCATTCCTGCGGCAATGGCCATTGCCGTCATTACGTTCTCGCTCTATCTGATGAATACAGGCATGGACGAAATCTTTAATCCGAAAATAAGGAGCTAAGACCATGAACCAACCTATACTTCAGGTCAGCGGCCTCAAAACCTATTACCGTACCCGGCTCAAAGAAAATGTTTATGCGGTTGACGGGGTGGAGTTTGGACTGAAAGAAGGGCAGACGCTGGGCATTGCGGGGGAGTCCGGCTGCGGTAAGTCAACACTGGCACTCAGCCTGATGGGCTTCTATTTCCCGCCCTTGCATTATGGCAGTGGTTCAATCCGGATCAATGGCACGGACATCATGCAGCTGAACAAGGAGCAGCTGCGCTCCCGCATTCTCGGTAAGGAAATTGCCTATATTCCGCAGGCTGCGATGAATGCACTTAATCCAACGCTGCGCATCATCCGTTTCATCGAGGATATTATGAAGGAACATCGTCCGGAGATGAAGCGTCAGGAAGTGCGGAGGATGGCAGCCGAGCGTTTCCAATCGCTGAATCTGTCCCCGGATGTGCTGGATATGTATCCGAATGAACTGTCCGGTGGCATGAAGCAGCGAACAGTCATTGCCATCTCAACCATTTTGAATCCCAAAGTGCTCATTGCGGATGAACCGAC
This sequence comes from Paenibacillus sp. 7523-1, assembly GCF_002276415.1. Classification (NCBI taxonomy): domain Bacteria; kingdom Bacillati; phylum Bacillota; class Bacilli; order Caryophanales; family Paenibacillaceae; genus Paenibacillus; species Paenibacillus sp. 7523-1. The sequence continues at coordinate 183,562 of NZ_NPBR01000020.1, forward strand.
ATCCGCTCTGGATGTGACTTCACAGAAGGCGGTCATCCGTCTACTGAAGGATTTGTTGAAACGTGAAGTGATCAAGTCCTTGGTGTTTATCACCCATGAGCTGCCGCTTCTGTATCACGTCACGGATGAGATTATGGTCATGTATGCCGGCGAAATTGTGGAACGGGGAACGGCGGACCAGATGATCTTCGATCCACTGCATCCATATACCCGTAAGCTGATGGGGTCCATCATTGTGCCAGAAGAAGGGATGAAGGAACATAAGCTTGCAGCGATACCTGGCGCTCCGCCGAATCTCAAGCATGTGCCTGAAGGCTGTAGATTCGCAGAGCGCTGCACGCTGGTTACGGATGAATGTCGTCAGGGGAAGATTGAGAATATCCAAGTGCAAGAACGGATCTATCGCTGCCTGCTGACACCGGAAATCCTGGAGCAGATCAGGAAAGAGGAGCAGCTTGATTCATGACTCCCGGAAGGAGTGAACTCGCATGGCGATGGGCAAGGTACTGATCAGCGGCCGTCATCTGACGAAGGTATACGGTACAGGCAACCGTAAAAAGGCGGCGGTAGACGATGTCAGCTTTGATTTTCACGAAGGCGAGATTATTTCGATTGTTGGCGAGAGCGGCAGTGGCAAGACCACGCTTGCGAAGATGATTATGGGCCTGCTTAAGGAAACGAGTGGGACCATCAAATATAACGGAAAACCGAGGCAGCTGGGGCGATACCGTGAACGCAAAGCCTATTGGAAGGATATTCAGGCCATTTTCCAGGATCCGTTCTCCTCGTTCAATGTCTTTCACCGGGTAGAGAAGCTGCTGGTCGATTGCATCAAGCTGCAAGGTGTGAAGCTCAGCCAGGATGAGGCGTACATTAAAATGAAGGAAGCTTGTTCCTTCGTAAACCTGAAGTTTGAGGAGTTGTACAACAAATATCCGTTCGAGCTGTCCGGTGGACAGATGCAGCGGTTAATGATTGCGAGGATCTTCATGCTGCACCCGAAAGTACTGATCGCCGATGAGCCTACCTCCATGGTAGATGCCTGTTCGCGTTCCACGATTCTCGATATGCTGCTCAAGCTGCGTGATGAGAACCGGATGACCATTGTGTTTATCACCCATGACGTGGGTCTCGCTTATTATGTTAGCGATACGATCTGCATTATGGAACACGGGCGGATGGTGGAGGCTGGAAAAGCGGAGGAGGTCATTCACCGTGCAGAGCATCCTTATACAAGGCAGTTGATTAACGATGTGCCCAAGATTCATTCGCCCTGGGTACTGGATTAACATAAATCAAGCCCTGGACCGTTTATATGCGGAGCAGGGCTTTTTGTTGTCCAATATGAAAGGGTTCGTTAGCGAGTTGGTGATGATGGAGTGTGTTCAGACTCTGCTGAAGGGGCTGTTGAATGGGTGTGATCCTTTGCGTGATCCTGGTTGGTCTTCTTGTCAGAATAATAGTTAAGAATGTCATCAACCGTAGAAAATGTCGCATTTGCATTATAATTATTGTTGTTCGTTTGAATAAAAACCTTCTTTCCGGTACTGTGTTGTGCTACCTTAATTTAAAGCTTTTTTCATCATTAATCCGGCTGTAAATACAGGAACTTTCCCTGCAGGAAGCTGAACTTCCTTGCCGGTTCTCCGGCTTCTACCCATGCGTGCTTCGCGTGCTTGCACTTCGAATTTTCCGAATCCGACAAGCTGAACTTCTTGACCTTCTTTTAAAGCTTCCAAAATCGAATCGAGTACGACGGTTACGGCTTTTTCTGCGTTCTTTTTGGAGAATCCGCCAGCTTTGGCAACTTCGGTAATCAATTGTTCCTTATCCATCTTAATCCCTCGCTTTGTATGATTGTGGCGTTCGGGTCGATCTGATGATCTGAATAGAGCAGGAAGAGAATAAAAACAAAAAGCTGCCTGTAAAGGCAGCTTGGATATTATTAGATGACTGTAACGTTCTCAGCTTGTGGTCCACGGTTACCTTGGGTTACTTCGAATTGAACGCGTTGTCCTTCATCCAATGTTTTGAAACCGTCACTTTGGATTGCGCTGAAATGAACGAAAACGTCATTTCCTTCTTCAATTTCGATAAAACCGAACCCTTTGTCCGCGTTGAACCATTTCACTGTACCTGTTTGCATGTGATTCCTCCAAAAAATAAGTTTTTAAGCGACCATTTTGATGAGTGCTAATGTGAAATTAACGCTGATCAGGTGCATTTAAACCACAGACTTGATGTCCGCTAATGTATCGATTAATATGATAATACCATGTCCGCTAATATAAGTCAAGATTTGGAGGTTTTTTCTAATGGATAAGGTATCTGGTATGCCGGTACATGGGGAAATGGTTGTTCAGGAATTCATACATATGCTTACAATTCAGGCTAAATTGACTCCCAAAACATTAAAGGAATACGCGAGTGATCTGAAGCATTTTCTTGAATGGTGCAAAGGAAGTACAGCATTTGGAGAAAAGGATATCAGAATTGAAAACATAAATACATCCACGTTAATGAGCTACCTTGATTATTCGCAGAACGTTTTACAGCTGAAGCCAGCTACGATTAACCGCAGACTGATTACACTGAAGCGCTTATTCAAATGGGCTGCAGCAGAGTCCAAGCTTAACAGTGATCCTTCCAAACCTCTAAAGTTCATTCCCGAAGACAAGGTGAGTCCTCGCCGAATGACACCCAGAGAAGAAGAAGCTTTTCTCTCCGCGATCGGACAGGGAAACTCTCTGCGTGATCAGACCATCTTGATCTTAATGTTTCATACGGGGCTGCGGACGATGGAGGTATGCAATCTGGAGCCGGTCGATATTGAACTGGGTAAGCGAAGCGGGCAGCTTACGGTGCGGGCCGATAAACGAAACGGACAACGAAGAATTCCACTGAACATCGTGTGTGTTACGATGTTGAGAAAGTATATGGAAGATCTGAGTCCAGGTAGCCCTTACCTGTTTCCTTCGGAGAAGACTAATGATCGTTTGACCGAGAGGGCGCTTCGCCATTTGATTAAAAAAGTGATGACCGTAGCCGGATTGGAAGGACTAAGTTCACATGATCTGCGTCATCGGTTTGGCTATGCCATGGCTGAGCGTGTTCCACTGCATCGTCTGGCTGAAATGATGGGACATACGAATCCAGATCGAACGATGATTTATGTAAAAGAGTTAAATGCCAATCCCGTAGAGCAGGAGAAGGAATCTTACCAATTGGATTAGATAAAAAGATATAAAGGAGTCTTGCAACCGTAATTATTAATCTAGACTTCATACGAATGATAGCCCTGATCCGCTGTTGAGCGGCTCAGGGCTTATTGATGATCTGCGCACCACTTTCAAGCCATCTGCGCGATCCATCCTCATCTAATCGTTTCTCCATTGTTATGATTGCATACGTTCCATCATGCTTCTCCCAGAACTGAATGGCTTTTGAATGGTCTGGGTTCAGAAGCAGGGCAGGCATGACATCACCATTTTCAAGCAAGGATCTTCGGGCTTCACCGTAATAGACATGAATGAAAGAGGAGTGCTCTTTGCGGGGAATCTGGTGTTTGGCATGCTCCAAATCATAATACAGTTTCCACTTGCTTAGGTTTTCCTTATCTTCATCCTCGCCTTCACCCATAACCTTGTGGATGGCCTCTAATCCTTCACTCCACGAACGTGTTAATTTATTCCTTAGGTCCTGAGAATAATTTTCCCACATCAATGTTTCCGTAGGTGAATGAAGTTGATCAGATCGAATGGTTTCGGTGATGGCTCCGCTACAAAGCAATACGGCGCCGATCCCTGTGGTTATCAATCCAGCTTGTAATCTGTTCATTTGAGATAACATGTTCCTTTCTTGAATTTTTCGAAATAATTTAACTATAATTTACCATGAATTCAAGAGGAATGTGATATCAATATAATCCTTTCCGTCTCAAAAGTAAGCGGTTACACAAATGAAATAATATTGTATAGTATGATGGCAACCTTGGATCGAAACGACATATACATGAGGCATCTTGCCTTATTCCAATGAGCTGGGGGAGGAATTCGGACGTGTACCGGGTATTGCTGGTGGATGATGAAGAAGACGTACGCGAAGGATTAGTCATAGAGGTGGATTGGGAGGCACTGGACCTGCGAATTGTCGGATTGGCAGAGAATGGCCGTGAAGCGCTGGAGATGGCCGAGAGGGTTGAGCCGGATATCGTGGTAACCGACATAAGTATGCCGTTTATGGATGGACTGGAACTTGCGCGAAGGCTGCGGGAACGCAACCCGCTCGTAAAGGTTGTCATTTTGACTGGGTATGATGAATTTGATTATGCGAGGCAGGCGGTCTCACTGAGTGTGGATGAATATTTGCTGAAGCCGTTCTCAGCCGGGCATCTGACCGAACTGCTTACACGTCTGCGAGCGCAGATGGCATCCGAAGTGGCAGAACGTGAAGACGTCCAGCAGCTGAGGGATCATTATTATACAAGCTTGCCGCTGGTGCAAGCCGATCTGATGGCTACGCTGCTGCATCGGCAGAAATCCCCGGCGTACATTCATGGCAAAGCCAAGCAATGCAATCTGGACCTGCACGGTGAGCGGTATGGGGTATCTGTTCTGACGCTGCACATGGAGGGCGACGGGAAGAAGAATGGCCACCAAGTGGGAGCGAATACTCAGAAATTGGTCAAGGCAGACAACGTATCGGAGGAGAAGGATCACCACGGTTCCGGGGGATCACTGCGTCACTCCGAGGATGCGGAACTGAAGCAGTTCGCTGCACTTAACATTGCCGAAGAGGTATGGAAGGAACACGGGGCAGGACATGCTTTTATGCACCAGGAAGCCATTGTTCTGCTTTTTATTGATCGCTGGGGTTCGGGCGAAGGGGAGAAACGTCAGCAGCAGGCCCTTGAAAATGTCATCCGCAGCATTAATCACTACTTGCGCATCCCAGCCACCGTGGGTTCTGGATCTATGGTCGATACCCTCTCGGATGTGAAACATGCTTATGAGGATGCATTGTTGGCTCTCGACTACAGACTGGTGCCTGGGACGGATTCGCTTATCTATATTGCAGATGTGGAGCGGCAGACTGCGGGCAAGCTGCGTTTTGACGAGCTGAAGCAGCAGGCGCTGACCCGTACGCTCAAGGCAGGAACCAGAACGGAGCTTGAAGACGCACTGGATATCATTTTCCGGGAAATTACGGTGGAGCATGGTCGAGGGGACATCCAGCTGTACCTGATTGAAGTGTTGACAACCGTATGGAAGTCCGCGCAGGCATCTGGTGAGGACATGGAGGATATCTTCGGTACAGGATTCCAATTGTATGCGGATATGTTCCGATTGCCGGGACTGTCTGAGGCACAAGACAAAGTGAGGGAAGTCTGCGTGCTCGTGCAGCACCGAATTGCCAGCGGGCGCCAGCATGTATACAAGGATATTGTGGAGCAGGCGCTGCGGTTTACGAAGGAACATTACGCGGATCCCGATCTATCCATACAGAAGGTATGCGGCTATCTGCATATCAGTTCAGGTTATTTTTGTGGCATTTTCAAAAAAGAAGTGCAGCTTACCTTCCTGCAATATCTGATGCAGATCCGTATGGAGGCGGCCAAGGAACTGCTTCGCTCCACGGAGCTGAAGTCGTTTGAGATTGCGGAACGGGTAGGCTTCGCCGAACCGAATTATTTCAGTTTTTGCTTCAAGAAACATATCGGCGTCTCGCCCAAAGAATATCGCAAGCAGTCCGCGATGATAACGCGTGAAGGTGCAGAATGATGAGAACGTTAGCCGGATGGATGGGGCAGCTATGGCTCCGGCTTCGTTTCCGTCTCCGATCCTCGAAGGTCAGCAGTATTCGGTCTATTATTACGTGGTCCTTTTCCATCTTCATCGTACTTGTGCTCACCATCATGGCCCTGCTTCTGCATGACAAATTCACACAGGCTGCCGAACGCAGCGCCGAACTGACAACGAGGCAGATTGTCGATCAGGTCAGTTACAACCTGGAGGACTATGTTCGGAGCATGTCGCATCTCTACCGAGCCATCGAGGAGCATATGCTGCGGGACGGAACCTGGGAAGGGGAGCAGGTGGACAAACAGCTGGATACCCTGCTCAGCAGCAGGGAGGACATTATCTCCATTACGCTGCTCGACTCCAAGGGCGAACTGCTCAAGAACAGACCTTCCGCCGAGTTAAAATCAAGCGCCCATGTGACACAGCAAGGGTGGTTTCAATCTGCGCTCAGAGTGCCGGACCACCTTAGTTTTTCGCTGCCTCATATTCAGAACATGTATTCAGGCCCCTATAAGTGGGTCGTATCGATGAGCAAAGGCATTACTGTACGGCAAAATGGTCAGGATCGACAGGTTATTCTGCTGGTGGATATCAATTTCAAACAGATGGATGAATTGAGTCGCCGGGTCAGTCTGGGGCAGCGGGGATATGTCTACATCATCGACGAGAGTGCAGGCAACATTGTTTATCATCCGCAGCAGCAGCTGATGTACATGGGACTCAAAAGCGAAAATATCGAACAGGCCCTGGTGGCTACAGGCAGTTATGAAGATGAAGCGGATGGACAGAAAAGGCTGAACACCGTAAAGTCTGTTGCCAATATCGGATGGAAAATTGTCGGTGTGGCCTACCTGGATGAAATCATGACAACCCGGCAGGAGGTCAATGGCTATCTCGTCCGGGTACTGCTGGTTGTGCTTATACTCGTCATTCTTGTGTCCATGCTGCTCTCTTCCAGTTTGACACGTCCAATCCGGCGGATGGAGCGGAAGATGAAAGCCGTGGAGAGAGGGGACTTCAACGTGGAGCTGCCCATTCAGGGACCACTTGAAGTGGAGCGGCTATCCCGTCGGTTTAACCTGATGGTGTACAAAATTCGTACCCTGATGAATGAGATCATCCATGAACAGGAGCAGAAACGGCGTCTAGAACTGGAAGCATTGCAGGCCCAGATTAATCCTCATTTTCTCTACAATACATTGAATTCTGTCGTGCGGATGGTGGGCATGAGTCGTAATGAAGAGGTGATCACCATGATCACATCGCTATCACGCCTATTTCGCATAAGTCTCAGCCAAGGAAAAACCATTATTACCGTCCGTGAAGAGCTGGAGCATGCGCATCATTACCTGACCATTCAGCAGATGCGGTTCAAGCGCAAATTCCGGTTTAGCCTGAATGCGGATGAGGATACCTTGGACTGTTTGACACTGAAGCTGGTCCTTCAGCCGTTAATTGAAAATGCCATCGTTCATGGGATTGAGTATCACACGGATGAAGGCTGCATCGAGATCCGCGTCTATCGGGAGAGCGACCAGCTGGTATTCCGCATCACGGATAATGGTGTCGGCATGACGGAGGAGCAGGTGGCAGGACTACTTCAGGGCAGCCCCATCGTGAAGAGTGGTGCTGGATCAGGGGTAGCCGTGCGCAACGTGCATGACCGGATTCAGCTCTATTACGGGGAAGGGTGCGGTCTTGAATTTGAGAGTGAGCTGGAGGAAGGAACGACGGTCTGGATTCGGATACCGGTTCAATGCGAACGGGAGGATGGTGATTTTTATGATAAAAGGTAATGAAGATAAAGCAATCATCCGCAGGATCTTTCGTGCAGATCCCATCAAGAAGTTCAGTCAGTCCATCCCCCGTATACGCAGATGTATGGGGATCGTTGCGGCGGGCTGCTGTGTATTCCTGGGTACAGCATGCGGCATCTCCAATGCCGATTCGGTACTGCCGCCACCTCGTGTTGCTCTAATCACCCCTGCTGGGACAGGTGAACTTGCTGAAGCAATAAGGCTCGGCGCAGAAGCGGCAGCCAAGGAATATGGAGCTGAACTGCTGACGGTGGAGGCATTTCCATCCGAGGCGGCAACGTATGCACCATCCAATCCTGATTCGACGATTCACCGAGCCAGAGAGCCTCAGGAGTTGTTCGGGCAGGAAGTTTCGGCGTACAGTCAGCGCGAACAGGCTCAGATCCGAGCGGTCACGCAGGCTTTGCAACAGGGCGCTTCCGCTCTGCTCGTTGATCCACTGAGTGAGAAGGTGCTTGACGACATTATTCAGAAGGCCCAAACGATGAATAAGAGCGGCATGAGTGTTCCGGTAATTGTTCTCAATGATGAGTTCCCTGTGGAAGGGATTACAAGTGTCATTTCCATGGATAATGTGGAGGCTGGGCGGCAGGCAGGTGAAGCGATGGCCGAACTTCTGGGAGGAAGGGGCAGCTTAGCCTTGCTGGGGCCCGATCCTGTGAATCCAGGGCTAATCCACCGGGAGGAGGGGGTCATGGAAGCGCTCGGACAGTATCCGGGTATTCAGGTTGAGCCCAAGTCCGTGTGCAGCACCCGGGAAGTTTGCTGGCAGGCAGCGAAGCAGCTGCTGGACGAGCAGCAGATAGATGGTTTCATTGCCCTGCAGGAGCCTGCATCTCTGGGAGCGGCGGATGAACTGCATCGCCGCAAGTTGGAGCAGCAGGTCAACATTGTAGGCTTCGGTAGTGAGCAGCAGCAGCTGGAGCAGCTGCAGGAAGGGGTATTCCAGCACCTTATTGTGCAAAATGGCTTCAGCGCAGGGTACCTTGGTTTGAATCAGGCCGTGGCACGGCTGAATAATCAGCAGGTGCAAGCCAGAGTGACGCTGGAAACGAAGCTGGTCAGTACGGACAATATGTTCTGGATGGATAACCAGAAGCTGCTGTTTCCGTTTGTTCAATGAGGATAGAAGACATGAACCGAACAGAGGAAGATTTCGATAAAACAGATGAAGATATTGTATTCGAAAATCGTGTAAACCCTTTCATAATAAAGACATCGGTGAAGCCGAATGAACTTGGGGGAGGTCATTAGGATATGAAGAAAACGTGGATGACACTGCTGCTTACTGCATTCATGATTGCGGCCGCGGGCTGCAGCAGCGGTGGAGACAGTGCGGGCGGAAGTACGGGAACGGGTACGGAAGAGCAGGCAGCAGGAGGAACGGAGACGCCGAAAATTGGCGTTGCGATCTACAAATTCGATGATACGTTCATGACGGGCGTACGGAATGCGATGACGGCAGCAGCAGAAGGCAAAGCCACACTCGATATCGTGGATAGCCAGAACGCACAGCCGACCCAAAATGAGAAAGTGGACCTGTTTGTATCCAAGAAATACAGCGCGATGGCTGTGAATCCGGTTGACCGGACTGCGGCAGGCGTCATCATTGACAAGGCCAAGGCGGCAAGCATTCCTGTCGTGTTCCTGAACCGTGAGCCGGTTGCCGAAGACATGAATAAATGGGATAAGGTGTACTACGTTGGTGCCAAGGCGGAAGAGTCGGGTACGATCTCCGGCCAGCTGATTGTGGATTACTGGAAAGCCCATCCCGAAGCGGACAAAAACGGAGACGGCAAACTGCAATACGTCATGCTGAAAGGCGAGCCGGGTCACCAGGATGCAGAGCTGCGGACCAAATACTCCGTACAGGCGATCCAGGATGCCGGTATTGAAGTAGAGGCACTGGCAGAAGACACGGCGATGTGGGATCGGGTCAAAGGACAGGAGAAAATGCAGGCGTTCCTCGCTTCCCACGGCGATAAGATTGAAGCTGTACTTGCCAACAATGACGACATGGCACTCGGTGCCATCGAAGCACTGAAGGCAGCAGGATACTTCAAGGACGGCAAGGCAATGCCTGTCGTTGGTGTGGATGCAACCGCTCCTGCCATTCAGGCGCTTCAGGACGGCACGATGCTGGGCACCGTACTGAATGATGCGAAGAACCAAGGGGCTGCAACGGTGGCTTTGGCTGCTGCACTCGCCAAGGGTGAGACGCCGACGAAGGAAAATACGGGGTATGACATTACGGATGGCAAATATGTCTGGATCGCCTACAAGAAAATTACGAAAGACAACATTGCCGACGCCCAATAACAGCAGCAGAGAGGGACGTCCGTCTTAATAGGTGGCGTCCTTTTTTCTGGGCATATGGAAGGGAGGAACCAACATGGCATCACCATATCTGCTGGAAATGGACGGGATTTCGAAGGGTTTCCCGGGTGTGCAGGCACTCAGTCAGGTAACCCTGAGGGTTAAGCCCGGAACGGTCCACGCCCTGATGGGAGAGAATGGAGCGGGCAAATCGACACTGATGAAATGTCTGTTTGGCATGTACCGACCGGATGAAGGAACGATTCGAATAGATGGAATAGAAGTGGATATTCCGAATTCCAAAGCAGCACTGAAACACGGCATATCCATGATCCACCAGGAGCTGAATCCGGTGCCTCATCGTCCTGTGATGGAGAATATATGGCTGGGACGTTTCCCGATGAGAGGGTTACTGGTCGACGAGAAGAAGATGTACGCTGATACCTTGGCCTTGTTTAAAGACCTGAATCTGGATATCGACCCGAAGGCACAGGCAGGAACGTTATCGGTGTCCAAAATACAATCCATGGAAATCGCCAAAGCGGTCTCTTTTCAATCGAAAGTCATTGTTATGGATGAGCCAACCTCATCTCTGACAGGCAAAGAAGTCGAGCAGCTGTTCACCATCATTAACGAGCTTCGCAGCCGGGGTGTGTCGATTATATACATCTCACACAAAATGGAGGAAATCCTCACGATTTCGGACGAAGTCACCATTATGCGTGACGGGTTTGTTGTCGGTACCTGGGATGCCGCTGATCTGACTACCGATCTGATCATTACCCGCATGGTTGGACGGGATCTGGACGAACGCTTTCCGGAACGGACCAACGTTCCGGGCGAAGTGATCTTGAAGGCGGAAGGGTTAACATCGAGTCAGGCCCACTCGTTCAGGGATATTACGTTTGAACTCCGAAAAGGCGAAGTGCTGGGCATTGGCGGACTCGTTGGAGCGCAGCGGACGGAACTGATCGAATCCTTGTTCGGACTGCGCGGTCTTTCTTCGGGTACAATCTCGATTCATGGACGCAAGGTGAAGATTAACTCACCGGCCGCGGCGAAACGTCATCATATGGCGCTATTGACCGAGGAACGTAGGGTTACGGGCATATTTCCGGTGTTGTCCGTGTATGAAAATACGATCATTGCGAGTCTGGGAAGGTACCGAAACCGGGTCGGACTGCTGGATGAGAAGAAGGGACGCGAAGAGGCACGGGAGCAAGTCCAGAAGTTCAGAACCAAAACGCCTTCAGTTAACACGCTGATTCGCAACCTGTCTGGGGGGAATCAACAGAAAGTGCTTCTGGCACGTTGGCTATTGACCAGCCCGGAGATTCTGCTGCTTGATGAACCAACGCGTGGCATTGATGTGGGCGCGAAGTTTGAAATATACACCATTATTACGGAACTGGCTCGTCAGGGCAAAAGCATTATCATGATCAGCTCGGAGATGCCCGAACTGCTTGGGATGTCCGACCGGATCATGGTGATGAGTGAAGGAAGGCTGACCGGCATTGTAGATGGAGCCGAGGCCACAGAGCAGGATATTATGAGGCTGGCCGCTCAGCAGCGGATGGCTTAGACAGGAGGAAACAGATGAACACGCAAGTAATCAATCAGGTGAAACAGTATGTAACGCAGCGGGCCATCTTTATCGTACTTATTCTGCTTGTCATCGGCATTGCCATTGCGGACCCGAACTTCCTTGCTTTCTCTACACTTCGGGATATTTTACAGCAATCCTCCACACGGGCCATCATCGCACTCGGGGCGGCCTTCATTCTTGTCACTGGCGGAGTCGATTTGTCTGCTGGACGGGTGGTAGGTCTGACGGCTGTCGTATCCGCATCCATGCTGCAAATTGACGAATATGCCAATCGGTTCTTCCCGGATCTGCCTCACTTATGGGTAGGGTTCCCCATTATAATCGGGATTGTGGCTGGTCTGATTGTCGGATTGGTAAATGGAATTATAGTGGCCAAACTGCATGTGCCTCCATTTATCGCGACATTGGGAACGATGGTGGCTGTCTACGGGTTGAACTCGATTTATTTTGACACAGAGCCCAACCAGTCGCAGCCGATTGGAGGACTTAGATCGGACTTCACGGTGATCGGATCAGGCTACATTGATCTGGGCGGGGGCTACTCGATCCCTTATATTGTACTGATTGCGATTGCAGTAGCATTAATCTGTTGGGTCGTTTTCAACAAAACCCGTCTCGGCAAAAATATGTACGCCATTGGTGGTAACATCCAGGCCGCACATGTGTCGGGAATTCACGTCGCACGTAATTTGATTGCTCTATATGCCATTGCGGGAGCATTGTATGGACTGGGTGGTGTGCTGGAGGCAGCGCGCACAGGCGGAGCGACGAATAACTACGGCAACATGTATGAGCTGGATGCCATTGCGGCATGTGTCGTTGGCGGCGTTTCAACAGCCGGAGGCATCGGTACGGTGCCGGGCGTTATGGCCGGTGTGCTCATCTTCGGCGTTATCAACTACGGTCTTACCTTTATCGGTGTAAGTCCCTATTGGCAGCTGATTATTAAAGGATTGATTATAGTCGCGGCCGTTGCATTTGATATCCGCAAATATATGGCGAAGAAATAGTTATGTTGAGAGGAAAGAACAAAGCCAGCGCTCTGGAATGTCAGAGCGCTGGCTTTGTGTTTAAGAATAGATAAGCCACTCGAGTACAGTAGCCAAAGGGCCAATGAAACAGACGAGCAGCATCATTCCGGCCAAGATCGAAGCGGTTCTTGTACCATAGTGTACATTGTGTTTTCTGGCAATGATGATGGCAGGGATCCAGAAGATCGCAGTGATGACGGTTGGGATGACAAATCCTTCGTCACCTTTGCTATAGATGGGCCAATTCATCTGATGAAATAGATAATAACTGAATCGAAAATCCTCAGGCCCCCATGCATAATTAAATGCAAATCCCAAAGCCACAATGAGCAGAGAAAATGTGCCAACTCCGTATGGTCTTCTACGTTCCACCATGAAAATCACCTTCAACTTCCACTTTTATTGAAAATAAATCCATTATTGTATTATAACATACCAGAAAAAGGATGAATTATGTGCAGAACAGCTATTCAAGACGCTAAATAAATGGTATATAACCCATGAGCCCTATCCATTCCGATTTGGAGAGCTTCCATTAATCGACAACATTAGCTAGTCATAATCGATATAATACATGTAATTAAAATGTTAGATGTGAGTAGATTGTCAAAGGGGGCGAGGCTGTTTGCTAACGTACACGATGAAAAGGGTTATTTTCCCACTGGGTTGCCTGCTTGTAATCCTGTCCTCTTATTTTTTGGACCGTACTTCCAGCCTCACATGGATGATCCTTGCCGGTGTCTTATTTGTTGCTAGCATTTATGGAGAAAGACGATATCCTGTATTACAAAAAATCCAATGGATTTTCCTTGGCTTATTCCATTATTTCAGTGAATTGAACTGGTGTAACATGTTATATTACCTGCTCATCATGACAATGATTCAGGACAAACAGCGTGTAGAGCAGACCCTGCCCATTTCTCTTCTGCTCGTTCTTCAATATACAGGGATTCGGCTATCCTACGTAACGATAGATGCCTACACATTGTCGGTTTCCCTATTCGATTTACTCACAGCAATCGTTATCATTTTTCTATATCATACGCTGATTAACAGCGAAGCCGAAAAGCGCAGGTTGCGCGAAAAAAATCAATTCCTCACCCTGCACGACCCGCTTACAGGGCTGCTCAACTATGAAGGATATATGAATGCACTGCAAGAGACGGCAGAGAAGCAGCGCTCCTTTTTGCTCATTCTTTTGAACATCCAGAACTTCAACGGATTCAACAAGGAAGCGGAAGACAATTGGAGCACCATCATAGCGGGGACAGGAGGGAGCATCTCCAAGCATTTTGCGGATGCATATGGGGTATCCCGTTATGCCGGAGATCGATTTTCGATCATTTTGCCCGAGGTTGCGGGTATCGAGGAACGAATGAGCACGATGCAAACCACAGATCTGAAAGGATTACAGGTCACGTATAGCATTTCGATCTATCCGGAGACAGCAGAGACCCTCCAGCAGTTCATAACGGTTGCAGAGGAGCGGTTATTTCAGGCACAGCGCAGCAAGTGGATCAAGAATGAAGAAGAGATCTACCGTTCAGAAAGGCTTCGGGCTGTTGGAGAATTGGCAGCCGGCATGGCGCATGAGATCCGTAATCCGCTCACGGCGATTCGTGGATTCTTGCAGCTGTCACGCGGACAAGCGTTCAATATTGCCCCATGGTATGAAGTGATTATGGGCGAAGTGATCCGGGTCACGGACCTGACTGCAGAGTTTCTGCAATTTTCCAAGCCGCAGGCTCATCTAATGAAACCGGAGAAGCTGGACCAGTGCCTTGAACGTGTTTTGTCATTAACCGAGTCAGATGCAGCATCGCGCGGTCACCGGATTTCGCTTGAGCTGACGGGACATGCTGTTATGGTGCACATGGATCGGGACAAGATTGTACAGGTGTTAATCAACCTGATACGCAACGCATTCGAAGCGATGAATGATCCCGGAGAAGTACATATTGTTCTTGTTCATGAAGGAGACAAAGCATATACATCCATCACGGATACGGGAAGCGGCATACCGGAGAAGGCCCTTGCCGATATATTTAATCCATTTTATACAACGAAGGAAGAGGGGACAGGGCTTGGTCTATCGCTCTGCCAGAAGATTGCTCATGATCACCATGGAGAGATTACAGTGCGAAGTGAAGTGGGAATCGGCTCTACGTTTACGCTGGAGCTCCCTGTAGTAGCCGTGGAATAATTGGTTAACAAGCTACCTCTAAGAACAAACGAAAACGCCGCACAGGTCCGAAATAACGGAACCTTCGTGCGGCGTTTTGATGTTGTCGCTCAGTTGATGGATCAGTTTAGCTGACCTTGATGGAGCTGATAATAAAACCCTTTTTGCTGCATGAGATCCTCGTGGTTACCCCGTTCGGCAATCTGTCCTGAATCGATAACCAGGATCTGATCCGCCTCCCGGATCGTGCTCAATCTGTGGGCGATGACGAAGCTGGTCCGATCTTTCATCAACGTGCGCATCGCCTCCTGAATCTGCATTTCCGTACGGGTATCAATACTGCTCGTTGCCTCATCTAAAATGAGAATGGCCGGATCGGCGAGGATGGCCCGAGCGATCGTCAGCAATTGCCGCTGTCCTTGGCTCAGATTGCTTCCGCCCGCAATAATGGGGGTGTCGTAACCTTGGGACAGTTTGCGAATGAATGAATGGGCATTGGCCAGCTCAGCTGCCTGCCTGATCTGCTCATCGGTCGCATCCGGCTTGCCGTAGGCAATATTATCACGAATGGTTCCCGAGAACAGGTAGGCATCCTGCAGCACAATGCCGAGTCCGCGCCTGAGGTGATCCTTCTCCAGCTCCGAGATGTTCGTGCCATCAATGGTAATGCTTCCGCCTGTAATTTCATAGAAGCGGGGGAGCAAGTTAATAATGGTTGTTTTGCCGGCACCCGTTGGTCCCACGAGGGCAATCATCTCGCCAGGCTGCGCGGTGAAGCTGACATTTTTCAAAATCGTTCTGTCGGAATTGTATCCAAAGGATACATTATCAAAAACAACTTTGCCTTGAATGTGGTCCAGCTGCTTCTCCTGTTTCTCATCGTATTCACTTGGAGTATCCATAATCTGGAATACACGCTCGGCACCGGCAATGGCTGCCTGAATCAGATTGTACTGGTTCGCAAGATCGTTGAGAGGCCGCTCAATCTGCCGGGAATAAGCGAGAAAGCTTACAATCAGTCCGATGGACGTTAAATTGTGGTAGGCCATCCATCCACCCACTGCTGCGAGAATGGCAAATCCAATGTTGTTCATGACGTTCATCGTAGGTCCAACCAGCCCGGATACGGTTTGGGCCTGTGTACTGGCTGTACGCAGCTTTTCATTCAGGTTTTCAAAATGTTGGTGCGCCTGTTCTTGACGGTTATAGGCGGCAACCACCTTTTGTCCGGCGATCGTTTCCTGCGCATAACCATTCAGCTCACCGAGCAGCTTCTGCTGGGCAGAAAAATGTTTGCGTGTTCTGGAAGCGATCAGCTTGGTCGCAATGGTGATTAACGGCACGGTCACCAGACTGAGAAGTGTCAGCCGGATATCCAGAGCAAGCATGATCGACAGCGAACCGACAAGCAGGATCGCACTGGACATCAGCTGAGTCACACTCTGATTCAGGGTAGTGGATACGTTATCGATATCATTGGTAGCCCGGCTCATCAGGTCTCCGCTTTGATTTTTGTCAAAAAAACTTATGGGCAGCTGCTGCAGCCTGGAGAACAAAGCCTGACGCAGATCCTTCACTGTCAATTGGGATACGCCGATCATGACATAAGACTGTCCCCACATCATGAGCGAACTCAGGACATATACCGTCAGTAACAGAAGACAGTCCTTCAAAAGGCCGTCTGTCACTTTCGGAACAATATGCTCATTGACGGCACGGCCCAGAAGGTAAGGTCCCGCCAGATTAAGCAGTGTACCCAGAGCGGTAAGGACCAGAGCTATGATAACCCCTTTGCGATGACGTCCCATGTAAGACCATACTCGCAGGATGGCGTGCTTGGCATTCATGGCTCTTACTTTCGGAACAGGTCCCCGGCCCGGTCCAGGTCTTAAGGTAGGAGGGACGACAGATGGCTGCGCGGAGGAAGATGCAGGTTTAGCCAAATTGAACATCCTCCTTCCGTTGTTGGGAATCATAAATGGATTGATAGTGTGTGGAATTGGCCATGAGTTCGTCATGTGTACCACTTGCCACGATTCGCCCCTCATCCAGCACGTAAATGCAGTCAGCATCCTTCACCGAAGATATGCGCTGTGCAATCAAAAAGGTTGTACTGTCTTTCATCAGGGAATGCAGTGCTCTCTGAATGCTTGCTTCGGTCCGCAGATCGACTGCGCTCGTACTGTCATCCAAAATAAGAACATCCGGCCGCATGAGCAGGGCACGCGCAATGGAAATACGCTGTTTCTGCCCTCCGGAGAGATTGACTCCCCGCTGTCCAAGCTCCGTGTCGTATCCATCTTTCAGGTTCATGATAAATTCATCCGCTGCCGCTGCCCGTGCTGCCGCACGGATCTCGGCATCCGTGGCATCCGGTCTGCCGAAGCTGATATTATCCCGAATGCTGCCGCTGAACAGAATGGATTCCTGCAATACAATGGACACTCTGCTGCGAAGCAGCTGAAGATCCCAGTTCCGTACATTAACGCCGCCAACGAGTACTTCACCGAGTGAGGCATCATATAGGCGGGGGATCAGCTGCACGAGTGATGTCTTGCCTGAACCGGTGGAACCGAGTAAAGCCACTTTTTCCCCTGCTCGCGCAGTAAGATTAACTCCCGTGAGAGCATCTTCGCCGTCATAACGGAACGAAACGTCCCGGAATTCCACCTCACCTGGTCGGCGAGTACCCCTGGATGCCGGATTGGAGCCAACCTGAGTGGCCAGATTTGGCAATGCATTCTCACTCTGAGCTTCCTGGCCTGACTGAATGTCCGGCTCTGTATGTAGAACCTCGTTGATCCGCGCAGCAGACACCTTGGCCCGGGAGTAACTCATCATCATCATGCCGATGGAAGTGAGGGAGGAGAGCACCACCGTTACATAGTTGATAAAAGCAATCAGATCCCCGGCTGCAATATCGCCTCCTACAACCTGAAACCCGCCAAACCATAATACGGCTACGATGGTCGCATTCAGCATCAGGCTGAGTACAGGTGCATTCAGCGTAACAATACGCCAGGCTTTCACCGCTGTTCCCGTATAATCCTCATTGGATTGATTGAAACGCTTTTTCTCCGTGCCCGCCCGTGCAAAAGCCTTGACGACACGAATCCCAGCGAGATTTTCCTGCAGAACGGCGTTGACTTGATCCAGCTTGTTCTGCACGCTGGCAAATAGAGGGTAGGAAGCGGTTATGAGAATATACAGAATGACAAAGAGAACGGGTACGGTCATCATGAGAATCAGCGCCAGCTTGATACTGATCGTAAATGCCATGATAATACTGCCGATGATCAGCATCGGCGACCGGATGAACATTCGCAGTAGCATCTGCACAAAGGTCTGCATTTGCGTAATATCGCTCGTTAAACGTGTAATGAGCGACCCTTCCTGGAATGTGTCCAGATTACGGAAGGAAAAGGTTTGAATATGATCGAACAGCTCCTGGCGCAGATCGGTGCCATATCCAACAGACGCTTTGCTGGAAAAGAGCGTACAGCCTGCTCCGCCAACCCAGCCAATGAGGGCAAACAAAAGCATGAACAGCCCCGTGCGTACAATATGGGGCAGGTCACCGGCAAGTACGCCATCATCCACAATGCTGGACATCAGCTTCGGCTGAAGCAGGTCCATGGCTACCTCCAGCACCATGAGGAGTGGAGCGAGTATGGCGGCTGACTTATAAGGCGTCAAAAATCGTTTTAACGTCCACAATAGGGAAATCACCTCATTTAATGAAGTCTAAAATCATCTTGCAAAAATTCCAGCGTCATTCAGGATTCACGAAGGTTGTGAATCATGCGCTGTGCAAGCGCTGACATGAGTTGCGTTTCTTCCGGCGTAAATCCTTCCTGAGCCTGGAGCTCCAGTTCCTGAAATACCTCACTCAAATCCTTGAGCGCGCTGCGGCCCTGGTCGGTCAGATAGACACGCAGACTGCGCTGGTCATTCGGATCGGCTTCACGCCTTACATATCCCGATGTTTCCATGCGTTTCAGCATGACTGTAACGGTTGCAGGAGCACGGCGAAGCTTCTCGGCCAGACTTTTCTGGGTTTGACCATCTTCACGGTCAAGCTGGAACAGCAGTGGAGGTTGTCCCGGGTACAGCTCGGGGTGATTAACCAGCTTCTCATGAACTTTATAGCGATGCAGCTTCACAAGTTCGGATAATTGTCCGAGCAGCCGTTCGCTGCGGGCTGAATGCATAAGCTACCCTCCTATTAATTAGTCGACTAACTAAATCATAAGTTTGATCTTACATATCGTCAAGGCATTTGTAGGGTCAAATTAAATATGTGAGGGCATCGTATCCCCAGCGGCGGAGCGATGAAGGTTTTGCAACATAAGAAAAAGAGCTCCGGAACGGCTCCGGAGCTCGAACTGAAGAGAGAGAAATACTTTGCTGCCCTTACAGGTAACCCTACCCTTTTTGATATTACATCTGTTCAGTCCGTGACTCTGACTTGACGGCAGGAGAGATGGAGAGCTTGCGCCATAACCATTCGACCGGTCCCGATTTAAATTTGAGCAGCCATGCATGTGAGAATAACATTAATACAATACAGATGCCGGCCCACAGTAACACAATCACAAGCGAAGAGGGATAACCACCAAGTCCCAGACCCCATCCGTAAAAGATGGCGGAAGCCAGAATGTTTTGCAGAATGTAACAGCTCAATGCCATCTTGCCAATCTCTTCGAACCGCCTGAAGAGACCGGCGAACCTATTTTTCTCCAGCATGTAAGCGATTAGCCCAAGATAGCCGAACGTAAGGATCGGTGCACTGATGTACCGAACAAACAAGTCCATGCTGCCTCCCGGCACCAGCAGGAGCAGGTTCAGAGGAATGCCGGCGGCAAGCCCGAAATTCATCCATTTGCGGCGTCTAAGACGTCCGGATGCTTCGTCTGAGAATAGGTTTGCACGCATGAGCATGGAACCCAGCAGGAACAGAAATATATTCAGCGGAATGATGATGATGGACTCTGTTCGAAAGAAAGCAAAGTTGTCCAGCCGGAATAGAACCTGCTCCCACCATGTTCCTGTGGCGTATAGCTTGGC
This sequence comes from Paenibacillus sp. 7523-1, assembly GCF_002276415.1. Lineage (NCBI taxonomy): Bacteria > Bacillati > Bacillota > Bacilli > Caryophanales > Paenibacillaceae > Paenibacillus > Paenibacillus sp. 7523-1. Next base: position 203,382 of record NZ_NPBR01000020.1, read on the forward strand.
AATCACGTCCATGTTATTGAAGGTGGCACCACTTTCTGTAAGGGCCAACAGTGCAGTAATTCCGCCCACTCCGATGAGATGTATACCACCCATGAGCCCCATCACGATCAAAATAAAGCGGCGGGAACGGTTGATGATGAAGGACACGATGATGCCAGTAATTGCATAACTCATCAGCACATCGTATTCCAAGACCAACGTGTAGTGCAGCAATCCATCAATGAGCAGCAGCACACATGTCCATATGTAAACCCCTGGCCAGACATATCCTTCACGAAGTGCTTTTTGCCGCTTTAATTCCATGCCTGCCCCGAAGAGAAGAGTAAGCAGTCCTAGAAATTTTCCGTTCACCAGAAAAAGCATCAGTGTTTGCAGTAAACGATCACCCGAGGTCCACCAGGGTTGAAGCGGATCGCCAAACATTTTGTTCAGAGAGCCTAAGTATGCAAAAAGCCAAATATTCGTCCCCAATGTACCAATAATCGCAAATCCTCTAAGAACATCCAATAATACGATTCTTTTCATTCCAGCGAAACATCCTCCTTATTAATACGAGTGAATTGAATTTAATATAACACAGTTGTATTGAAATGGATATAATACAGTTGTACTGAAATAATCGCTGCGGGTTAGCCACCAAGCCTGCCTTTCCATCTCACACTTTTACTATGCAAGCTGTGTATACTGTATATATCAATATACACAGTATACAGACCTCCACTTTGCACCGTCAACCCTTTTTTTCCTGAATCAGGAATTTATCAGGAATTTATTCCCTCAGACATTGAAATGATGCAGTTTGAAAGGCTGGCTTAGGGCAGTTACCACACTGTTCGTTTAACAACTGCTTCGAACTGGTGTGCAGGCAAAAAAAAAGAGAGCTGACTCCGATATTGTGCGAACACAAAACGGAATCCACCCTTTCAATTTTCCGGCACCTGTATGCAGAAGAGGTCAAACTTTTACACCACGATTAACACCCACCCAATCCCAACCCGTACAGCAGTTCTTATTTTTTTTGATATGGGAAATATTGACGAAGGCTAATAGATATGTTAACTTCTTATTATCTAATTGTTAATAACATTATGTTAATAACAGAATGGGGTTTTAAATATGACAAATGAAGGTTATTCAGAGGGCCGACCATTGGACCATCTGAATCATGGCAATATGAGCGAGCAGCAGTTTCTGGAGACATATAATGCAGGCGATTATGAGCGTCCTTCGGTGACGGTAGATATGCTTGTCTTCACGATAAGGAGTGAAGCTCAGTCCAATTATCGCAAACTGGCTGAGCCTGCACTTCAGCTGCTGATGATTCGCCGCGGTGGTCATCCCTATATAGGGAAGTGGGCATTACCAGGTGGATTCGTGTCCATGCAGGAATCCCTGGAAGATGCAGCACGCCGCGAGCTGGTTACGGAGACCGGGCTGGATGATATCTATCTGGAGCAGTTGTACACATGGGGTGATGTGCATCGCGATCCTCGTACAAGGGTAATCAGCTGCTCGTATATGGCGCTCGTTGATAGCAGCGAGCTTGAACTGGAAGCAGGCGACGATGCGAGTGATGCGGACTGGTTCAGGGTAGAACAGCGGCTCCTTGAGGAGAAACGTCATATTCATGAACGAGGTCGAACGACGGAACGAAGAGTGCAGCTGACATTGTCGAACGGAACCGAGGAGCTATCGGCTGTCATTGAGGTGAAGGAAGCCGTGGAAGGAAGCGTGCGAAGCAGCAGCATGACCATCTTGGAAGTGGAGGGCATAGCGTTTGACCATGCCAAGATCATGTATTATGCGCTGGAACGGTTACGATCCAAAGTGGAATATACGGATATTGCTTTTAATCTGATGCCCGAGACATTTACGCTGACGGCCCTGCAGAAGGTCTATGAGATTATTAGTGGCAAAAAGCTGCTGGCTGCAGCCTTCCGGCGCAAAATTGCGGATTGGGTGATCGAAACCGGAGAGTTTACGGGCAATGCAGGACATCGTCCTTCCCGCTTATACAGACTGAACCCGGAGCGTATGACAACATAATTGTTTTATTGAAAGGAGGACATAAGGAACTATGGAGAAGTTTACTTTTTTTTGGCGTACCGCATCACCCTTTTCCCAGTGGCATCCGGCTGATTTTACGGTGAACGGAATCAGTTATACGAGTGCTGAACAGTACATGATGCATCAAAAAGCACTGCTGTTTGGCGATCAGGCCATGGCGGACAAGATTTTGAAGGCAAGCTCGACTTCAGTACAAAAAAAGCTGGGCAGACAGGTAGCCGGGTTCAACCAAGAGATATGGGAAGCAAACTGCAAACGCATTGTTTATGAAGGCAATCAGGCCAAATTTACACAAAATGAAGACCTGCTCGCCGCATTGCTCGCCACCCGTGGCACGACCCTTGTGGAAGCAAGCCCGGATGACCGAATCTGGGGCGTTGGACTGGCAGAAGAAGATCCGCGTATCCGCTATCGCAGAACATGGCGGGGAACCAACTGGCTCGGTGAGATTCTGACCAGGCTAAGAGATGAGATAGGAAGTGATTAGAATGAATACAAACCAGCATATGAAAAATAACCAGCTAAAAAGCACGAATCAGCGAACGGGCCGGGCTCGTATTGCCCAGGAAACACTGGCCATCCTGGAAGAGGGGCAGTACATCAACGGATATGACCGCAGGGTATCGATTGAGGAAGATTTGAAAGAAGCGATTCAGGGTTCCGTTTTATACCGTCCGGATGAGCTTCCGGCACTTCGGGAGCAGGTGCGCCAATTACAGGCAGCGCCTAAGTCTGCAGCTGCTAAGATTGAAGTCACTGGTGAGACAACGCTTGCGGCAGCTTCACGTCTCGTGGTAGATGAGGGGAGAACGGATGTCGTTTGCCTTAACTTTGCCTCAGCGAAAAATCCGGGTGGAGGTTTCCTGGGTGGAAGTCAGGCACAGGAAGAGAGTCTCGCCCGGGCTTCCGGGTTATATCCTTGTATTTCTCAAATGAATGAAATGTATGATCATAATCGTAAGCTGCGCACCTGTCTGTATTCAGACTATATGATCTATTCACCGGGTGTACCGGTCATACGTGATGATGAGGACCGGCTGCTAGCCCAATATTACACGACTGCCTTTATTACGGCTCCTGCTGTAAATGCTGGCGTTGTGAAGGAACGGGAGCAGGCAGATGACCAGCAGATCGAATCGGTCATGAAGGAGCGAATTCGGTATATTTTGGACGTGGCAGCGACGAATGGTCATCGTACCCTTGTTCTTGGAGCTTATGGTTGCGGGGTGTTCCGGAATGACCCGGTGGATGTGGCGAGGTATTTCCATGAAGTCCTGGTACAGGAGAATTTCAGGCAGTCCTTTGATCAAATTGTCTTTGCTGTGTTGGACAGATCAGCTGGACAGAGAATAATCAAGGCGTTTCAAGAACAATTGCTTTGAACAGCAAGTAAGTCATTTTAATATGTGAAGAAGGAGGATTCAGATGCAATTTCGTGAGATCCAACAAGATTTGTTTGCAATGGATGAAGCTTATACGCTCGCTCATTGTATTTCCGCTGATGCCCGCATGGGGGCGGGAATTGCAGTACAGTTTCGGGAAAGATTCGGACTTCAGGTTCTACAGGAGCAGGCGAAGCAGGAAGCGCTTGAGATTGGACGGTGTTACCCGGTAGGGCGTACGTTGAATCTGGTAACCAAGGCAAAGTTTTCAAATAAACCGACCTATTCATCGTTTACCCACGCGGTGAAATCGATGCGAGACGTCTGTGTAGAACAGGAAATCAGTAAGCTGGCCATGCCGCAGATTGGTTGCGGACTCGACAGACTGAAGTGGGACAAAGTAAGCAGCATTATTCAGGATACGTTTGCTGACACGGATGTTGAGATTGTCGTTTGCACCTTATGAGGATGAGGAATGCCAGGCTTTCATTAATATATAGAGAAAAAACCTCTGCTTCGGACGGAGGAGAACAGGACCGCAAGTCTGCCGTTCCCTCTCCAGTTCGTAAGCGAGGTTTTTTTGTGATTTCTCCAGTGTGATGCTGGTTTATTTTTGGATAAACATCTCTTTGGCCTCATCCAGTGCCATTTTATTGCCAATTGCGGAATAGTCCAGCCAAGGCTGCGCGCCGATGGTGTACACGTGACCGGATTTAACGGCTTTTAGCCCTTGCCAGATCGGGTTGTTTTGCAGTTCTTTGAACATGTTCTCCGCTTCCTCATCCGAGTTCACCACTACGAAGATGGCATCTGCATCGAAATCAGGAAGTACTTCACGAGAGATCACCTGGTAAGGCTTTGTGGAATCGATATCTGATATGCCTTTGGCCGGGGTCAGTCCAAGATCATCATACAAAATCGGCCCCATAGGACGGCGCGTGCTGAATACACGCAATTCTTTGGCAGTAACACGGATGGCCATCACGCTACCATCACCGATCTCGTCGTGAATTAATGATTTTACTTCTTCGGTCTCTGCTGCATAATCCTGAATATATTGCTCTGCTTCCTTTTCACGATTGACCAGCTTGCCAATGTCCTTGAGATGATCACGCCATGTACCGTCATCCAGATTAAATACATGCACAGGAGCGATTTTCTCAAACTTGGCAATGTCCTCACCGGAATATTCTTCATCGAGATAGATCACATCGGGTTTCAGGGCAAGCAGAGCTTCCATGTCGGGATCTTTCACCGGACCTAGCGGCGTCGTGTTTTGCAGGCGATCTGCAACATGAGACAGGAACGCTTTGGCTTCGCCGCCAATTACGGAACCCACGGGTGTGATGCCAAGCGCCAGCAAGTCATTCGTCAGGTGGATGGACATCGACGCGATGCGTTGTTCTCCGGAAGCCGCACTGTTATTCTGCTGCTCGGAAGTACTACCCGTGGAAGTACTGCCAGTAGCGGAAGAAGAGCCAGAATTGCTGGCAGTTCCGCAAGCGGCAAGCACAAATATCAGGCAAATGCTCAGAGCAAGCAATAGGTTTTTCTTTAACATGAAGATTCACATTCTCCTTGGACATCACTTGGATGTTAATAATTAGATGAATAAAGTAGATCAACGGCTTTGATCATTTGGTTCGCACCAGCAGATATAAAAAATAAGGCGCACCAATGGCAGCCACCACAATACCTGCGGGGATGGCATTCGGTTGGAAAATGGTTCGTCCAATCGTATCGGCGGTAACCAGGATGACCATGCCAATGAGACCGGCCGCCGGAATCAGGTGGCGATGCATCGGACCGACAAGTCTGCGGGCGAGATGTGGCGCGGCCAGCCCGATAAAGCCAATGCCTCCCGCCATGGATACACTTACGGCTGACAGCGCTACAGTACATAGAAGAAGCCATATGCGCTGGGACCTGACAGGTGTGCCGATACCCGTGGCAGCTGCATCTCCGAGACCGAAAGAGTCCAGCGTTTTGGAACGGCTCCAGATGTAGGGAACACAAACTGCAATCCATGGAAGCAGAGCCTGCACGTGAATCCAGTCCCGACCCCACACACTGCCGGCGAGCCAGCGGGCAGCGAAGGAATACGTATCTTCATCCAGCCGAAGAGACAGATATAACGTTAGCGCATGAAACCCTGCGGCGACAGCGATACCGACCAGGATCAGCTTGATGGGAGATACCCCGTTATGCCGGTCATAGGCGAGCAGCATAATGATCAGTGCCGAGATGACTCCGCCTGCAAAAGTAAACAAGGGGATCAGCAGGGCAATCGAGCCATCCATGGAATAGGACAGACTTACGGAAACCATCAGCCCAAATGCTGCTCCTGCATGAAGGCCAAGAATCCCGGGATCGGCAAGCGGGTTGCGCGTAATGCCTTGAAGGGCCGCACCCGAGATACCAAGTCCTGCTCCAGCCAGGACTGTAATGAGAATGCGAGGCAAACGGTAATCGAACAACACAATCTGATCGTCCGGGCTGCCATGGCCAAGCAGCGTTTGCAGTACAGCGAGCGGAGAGAGACGGATCGTACCCGTATTCAGGCTAATCACGATAACTGCGCATGCAATACAGAGCAGCGTAACGCTGACTGCGATGGATCGTTTTCCCCGTGAAGGCACAGTGGATCTCATGTTACAATGCCCTCCTTTCCTTGCGGGCCAGATAGAGGAAGAACGGTACACCGACAAAAGCAACCATGATGCCTACCGCCAGTTCCTCCGGTGGATTTACGATGCGTGACCCCAGATCGGCCAATACCAGAAGGATGGCCCCGAGCAGGGAGGACATGGGAATGATCAGACGATAATTGACACCAACGAGTTTACGGGAAATATGCGGAATGACTAACCCGACGAATCCAATCGAGCCAACGGCGGATACGGACACGCCTGCCAGTATAACCACAGCCGTGAGTGCAAGGAATCGGGTCATGCGAATATTAATCCCCAGGCCCAGCGCAACTTCCTCTCCGAGCGACATGAGGGATACTCTCCGGGCAAGAGGCATGGTCAGCAGCAATGTGATCAGAAGAACAGGAACAATGAGTCTCAGATGCCGCCATTCAATACCGCCAAAGCCACCGGCATACCAGAAGGCGAGATCCTGACTTAGGTCAAAATAAATCGCGACACCTGTACTGAGCGAGCTCAGCATGGCGGCAACGACAGCACCTGCAACCGTCAGCCGCATGGATGTCAGTCCTCCCGGCGCGGCCGACCCCAGCAGGAAAATAAATAGGGTGCTCAGCACGGCACCAATGAATGAAAGACCCATAAGCCAGGCATAAGGCAGTCCCGGCCAGATGGCAAAGCTCAACGCCACCATGAAGGTGGCACCTGCGTTAATGCCGAGTACTCCCGTATCCGCTAGCGGATTGCGCGTAATTCCCTGCATCAGCGCTCCTGCAACCGCAAAGGCTGCGCCTACGACAGCGGCAGCAACTACGCGGGGGAGACGGAGCTCATGAATAATCTGGTGCGGTGTCAGAGCCGGATTGTACTGAAATATGGCCGCCCATACCGTTTCGAGTGTTAGTGATTTGGCACCAAGCGATATGGCGACAAACAGACTAATTAGCAGAATGGCGATGGCTGACAAAAACATCAGGCTTATTGTCACCGGGGATTTAGTTGAATTGGACGGACGATGTGGCAGTCCCGGATGTTGAATGGGGGTCACTCCTTTTGTTGCCAGCAAGATCAGCTCTGCTGTTATTGATTATCATTATCAATTAGAGTTCATTATAAAATCTTAATTCAGGCCCGTACATGGCATAAATTAAGATTCGGGTGATGGACATTTTTTAGATTACAAAAAGGATGCCTTGTTCGTCAATAACATGAAGGCCTCATCCAGCTGGATGTTGATGGAATAGGGTGCATATACAACCCACGAATTCCAATCAATAACATGAACATGCCCATTCCGGACGGCCGGATACTGATTCCAACGTGGATCAGCCTGGATTTGATGCAGCAGGGAGGCGCGTTCTTTCACCGAGGTCACGGCCAGCAGCAGAACATCAGCCTCCAGTCCATCCCATTCTCCTGGAGTGATGGACATCCAGTTGAAACCTACACCTGGAGGTTTACCAGCGAGCTCGGATTGAATACGTTCAGGTGGAGTCAGCTGCAGGCTGCGATAAAACACATGACCGAAGTTACGGGTGCTGTACATACGCGGCCCCTTCGCAGTTAATGTGCATACCGCAACCGTTACCTGTCCAATCGTCTCCCTGATCTTTTTGCGTGCACGCTCAACCTTGCGTTCATGCCGTTCCAGCCAGTCATTCGCTGCCTGGGTGCGATCCACGATGGATGCAATCGTATGAAGATGACCGAACATGTCAGTCTGATTCCAGGGGATGGTGATGATTGGAGCGATATCCCCGATATGTTCCATAGCTTTTGTAGCTGCATTGTCCTTGGTTAGAATCAGGTCGGGGTTCACATCCAGGAATGCCTGACGTCCTTGCTCCCAGGGCTCATAGGCATGAAATGGCAGACGGAGAGATTTCGGGATATGGGGTAGATGTCCCTGGATCTGAGCCGCACAAGGCGTTATGCCGAGAGTCATCAGATGATCGGTGTAGGGGTATGAAAGCGAAACAATATTGCGGTGAACCTGCTTCGCATAGGACGTTGGCGCGTAGCCGGCATGATTTCGAAAACGCCGGCTGAAATAAAATTCGTCCCGGTAACCGACACTCCGGGCCACATCGCGAATGCGCATGTCCGAGGTCAACAGCAGTTCCTTGGCACGGTTCATGCGCAGATGGGTTACGTATTCAATTGGATTTTTGTACATCCGGCTCTTGAAAAGCTGCGAATAATACGATGGATGCATGCCTGCCAGTTCGGCCAGTTTCTCCAGTTTGATCTCATGCATATAGTTGTCGCGCATATATTGCATCGTTACCTGGAGCCACTGATTCGGGTCGTCCTCTGCGCTATCGTTATTTATCTGCTCTTCCTGAGGCCAGAGCATGTGCAGCAACTCGGTCATGAGCATTTTCTTTTTATGTGAGGTTGGTCCGTCATCCGCAGTCAACTGAGCTGCAATGCGCTGTATGCCGTAATAAGGGCCCTGAATCCAGCCCTGTACCGGGAAGCTTGATTCACGCTCATAAATAATTCGTGTTTCGCTTTTCTCCGCTGCCCGGAACAGATCATAATTGATGATATACAGCTCGGTCTCATGCCCTGCGTCACTGAATAATTCCAAAGCAGTGCCTGGATTGCAGAGGAAGGCAGATTTGCGGGTAACGAGGTGCTCGGTACCATTCATTTTCAGTTTCCCCGTAAATTTATGCATGTATATAAAGGTATGGTGGTTAATATCGGGTTTACTCCAAGTCCACTCCTTGCTCGTGAACCTGATCAGGTCTGTTTGATGAATTTCGAGCAGGGTATCTTCCAGGAAAAGCCCCAGATCACTCGGTGAAATAGCTTCCTTGCCGGTGGCCATAATACTGAGTTTCATGTTGTTGGACACAGGGGGATGAGCGTTTGGATGATGAACTATATCTGATTTGCTTATCATGGAGGGACCTCCCTTCGTTCTATATATTCAATGAATCGATTCTTTCTATAACGAGCGTAGACGCATATCTGAGGTAAACCATTGTCTGTACGTCAGCAGACTCAGTATGATGCTGGTTATGGCTGCCGAGCTGGTGAAGGCAAACACAATCAGAATCTGGTAACGGACAGCTTCGACGGGGTCGGCGCCTGCGATAATCATGCCGGTCATCATGCCGGGAAGCTGAACGAGGCCTACCGTTTTCATGCCGTCAATGGTCGGAATCATGCTGGATTTGACAGAGCGTTTCAATACATCCTGAAATGCACGTCTGGGCGCAGCACCCAGAGAGAGCAGTGTCTCAATCTCCCCTTTGGAGGCCTCAACCTCACGTTTCATCTGATTCAGGAACAGCCCCGAGACAACCATCGCATTGCCAATCGTCATTCCGCTGAGTGGAATAATGTATTGCGGGGTCGGCTCGACAATGTGAAGACCCAGCAGGAGTCCCATCATCAATAATTCGGTCACCGTAATGGCTGCTGCGATATATAGGGTGACTCGGCGTAGTCCCTTGCCTCGTTTACCCGCGTTGAAGGATGCCACGGTTATCATAAAACCGACAATCGCAATGATGAGTGCAGGGTGGTCCGAGTTGAAGATAAATTGAAGTACATATCCGACCAGCAGCAGTTGAACCGCCGAACGAACGGTACCTACAGCAATATCTCTCTCCAAACCAAGCTTCTGCCAAACTGAAATAAGCATGGTCAGCATAATAAATATGATAGTGAAACTCAGTGCGAGGATGGACATGTGTTCTCCTTATCTGCCTCGGGGGCAGGACGCAGAATGTATTGACGGGCCAGTTCGGAATGTGGATGGGCAAAGAAAAGGGAGGTGGGCTGGCGTTCCAGCAGGGTCTGTTCGCCCATGAACCATGTCGTTGTGCTGAACGAGCGTGCCTGTTCCTGATCATGGGTGACCCATACGAGTGAAATGCCCTCTTGCTTGCTCCATTCGGTCAATTGCTGTTCGACAAGCTTGGCATTGGTCCGGTCCAGAGAAGCCGTGACTTCATCCAGAAGCAGCACCTTTGGACGAAGCATGATGGAACGGATCAGCGCTATGCGCTGTTTTTCTCCGCCAGAAAGATCACTGGCCCGCTTATGTATATCCAGTTCTTCCAGCCCCACTCCGGCCAGCAGACGGCTAGCCAGATGTGAATCATAGGGTGTCCGGTGGAGGTAGTGAACGGTTTTCAAATTATCTTCAACACTGCCTGCGAGCATAATGGGCTGTTGTGCAACATAGGACATGCGCATGCGCCAGGTCCTGGGATCGGAATCGAGGTAAGAGGTGCCCTGCCAGAGGATATCTCCGCCATCAGGCACATCCAATAAGGACAGGATGCGGAGCAGCGTGCTTTTGCCCTGTCCGGATGCACCCAGTATGGCAATTCGCTCTCCTTCATCGACAGAGGCATTCACTTTCTCAAACAAGAGACGCTGCTCGGTCGTTCCAATATGCTTGGTGAGTTGTTGAATGGTTACGAGAGTAGACACAGCGGGATCTTCCTTTCATCCGTGATCTGCTGATAATCTTAGCAAAAATGCTTGAGAATTGAAATGAAAGCAGCTCTATGCAAGCCTGGGGAATAGGAGTTGAAACCAACGTCTGACGTGAGAGGTTCTTTTTGGTAATATAGAGGTGAGTCAGAATTGGTTCTACCAATAGGGTACAAGGGAGGCTTTCATATGACAGGAGTTACGGGACGACAAGACAAGGTAAAGTGGGGCATTATGGGCACAGGATGGATCGCATCCCAGTTTGCCAGAGATCTGGAGCATGCCGGCAATGCCGTGAAGGCAGCAGTTGGTTCGCGTACACGGGAAAGTGCGGAGAAATTTGCAGCTGAATATGGTTTTGCAAGCGGATACGGATCGTATGAAGAACTGCTGCAGGATCCAGAAGTGGACATTATCTACGTTGCTACACCGCATCCTTTTCATAAAGAAAATGTAATGGCTTGTCTGGAAGCGGGAAAAGCAGTGCTGTGTGAGAAGCCGTTTACGATGAACGGACGTCAGCTGGAGCAGCTGGTGGAGACGGCTCGCAGCCGCAAGCTCTTCCTGATGGAAGGCATGTGGACGCGTTTCTTGCCTCCGATTGTTCAGGCGCGGAAGTGGATTGCCGAAGGACGAATCGGTGAAGTGCGGCTTGTCAAAGCGGATTTTGGTTTCCGTATCGGCTGGGAGCCTGAAGGAAGACTGCTGAACCCGGATCTGGGCGGGGGAGCTCTGCTGGATGCTGGCGTGTATCCTGTTTCATTCGCGTCCATGATCTTTGGCGAGCAGCCGCAGCATGTCTGGAGCACGGCGAACATCGGAGAGACCGGTGTGGATGAACAATTCTCCGTACTGCTCTCTTATTCGGAAGGACGCTCGGCATCATTGAACGGGGCAGTCCGTCTGAACCTGAGCAACGAAGCTGTCGTGTACGGTACGGAAGGGTATATCCGTTTGCCGCTTTTCCTCGCTGGTAAAGAAGCATATCTGCATGTGAATGGTCAGGACGAGCCCGAGAAGTTTACGGATGATCGGACAAGCATCGGCTATGCATTTGAAGCAGAAGAGGCTGGACGCTGCATCTTGGAAGGCAAAACGGAAAGTTCAATTATACCGTTGGACGAATCCCTTGAGATTATGAAACTGATGGATACCATTCGTGGACAGTGGGGCTTGCGATATAAATTTGAGTAATGGTAAACCATCATAACCGGATGGTTCTATGTAGGTAAGTATGCAGAGAAATCATACGGGATACGAAATGAATGGATGGGAGTGGGACTAGGATGAAAATTCTGATTTCGGGGTTTGAGCCATTTGGCGGGGATGCCGTGAATCCCACGGGAGAACTGATGGAAGCTCTCGCACAGGAAGTGGTGGAAGGCGCCGAATCAAAAACCGTACTGCTGCCGGTACATTTCGATGAATGTGCGGATCTGCTGATTGCCGAGATGGAAGCATATGGTCCGGATGTCGTGATTGCCTGCGGTCTTGCCAAAGGCCGGACGGCTGTGACACCTGAGCGTATCGCTGTGAATGTAAAAGACATTCCAACTGGCTCCTATGCCGATAACCAGGGACAACGTCCTGTGGACGAGCCCATAACCGAAGGCAGTCCGGACGGCCTGTTCTCGACATTGCCCATCCGCGCGATGGTGAATAATATGACTGCGGCAGGTATTCCAGCAGCGGTATCCAATACTGCCGGAACGTATATTTGCAATAATACGATGTATCGTGTGCTGGATTACATTCGATTGCAGCAGCTGCCGATCCGGGCGGGATTTGTCCATTTCCCGGCTTCAACGGAGATGTCATTGCTGCAGCCGTCGGTGCCTTCGCTGCCGAAAAGTGCAATGCTTGATGCCTTGCGGGTCATGATACGCACCGTAGTGGCAGAAGCGTAAATCATGGTCTTCTTGTATGTGAGGTAGTAGCTAAGTTAAGGGAGACTTACCCTGTGAGTAACGTTCGTAGCAATAGGGATTGAATGGAGTAACTAAAACGTTTTCTGAAATGTGTCCTATTCTAACTTGTAATGTGCTAGATTCGATTGTAAGTAACGAAAATTAGATAGAGGGGCTGTCCCATGAAGTCATGTTGATGACTATGGGACAGCCCCTTTTTTGATACATAATTAGTGGCACTGTACAGGCAACCAGTGTCGCTGCTTAGATGAATAGAGCTGATGATTTGAGCTAATGAGTAGATCTGATGAGTAAAGCTAACGAACTCAGTATCTCTTATTGAAAAAGGTACCAGAGGTTTGTTGGGTGTGACGCATCGTAAATGACTTATTTCACCGTTTCACTTGTTCTGTCCCCAGTTTCTGCCCGAATAACGTGTCTACTGTTCTTCAGCCTGTCCATTACGTCTGAATTCTCCGAATAGGTTGCGACAGGTTCGTTAGCGACAAAAAGAACTAAAACCGAAGGTAGGCAGGCACCGTATTCATCCTAACGAACAGCTTGCTGTTTGCTGGCTCAGATCAGATCCGCAGAAGATTCAGGTCGAATTCGGGAACGAGGCCCTCTTTCATCGCTCGTCCAAGCAGGGCTGTAATTGCTCCATAGCCGTCATCGCCCAGATGGGCACTGAACTCGTTCACGTATAGATCAATATGCTGTGCTGCAACATCCGGGTCCATTTCCTGTGCATGCGCCATGACGTATTCTTTGGATTCATCCGGGTGTGCCCAAGCGTATTCCACGGATGCACGTGCCCATCCAGCGAGTGCATGAGCGTCCAGATTACGGCGTGCAATGATTGCTCCGAGCGGGATCGGCAGGCCGGTATCGCTTTCCCACCAGCTGCCCAGATCAGTCATCAGCTTCAGATCGTAGTTTTGGTACGTGAAGCGCGCTTCATGGATGACCAGACCTGCATCGATTTTGCCATCCCGTACCGCTGGCATGATTTGATCGAACGGCATCACAACAATTTCGCCCACGCCTCCTGGAACATTCTGCGCTGCCCATAGACGGAACAGCAGATAAGCGGTTGAGCGTTCACTCGGCACGGCAACTCGCCGTCCGGACAGATATGCAGGATCAGTAGTGCCGTTAGCCGTAAGAACGAGTGGTCCGCATCCTCTTCCCAGTGCTCCGCCGGAAGGCAGCAGAGCATACTCGTTCAGCACGAAAGGAAGAGCTGCATAAGAAATTTTCAAGACATCCGGGCCGCCGGGGTTAGCAGCCAGACCATTCGTAATATCAATATCCGCATAGCGGACGTCCAGTTCCGGAGCACCCGGAATAAGTCCGTGCACCCAGGCGTGAAAGATAAATGTATCGTTAGGACAAGGGGAAAATGCAATTTTCATGATGTAAGTACCTCCCGTAAAATGGAACTTGCCGCCTGGAGCGCATCCAGGGCATCCTTGATGCGCCAGGCATCGCGGTCGCGTGGACCGACCGCGTTGGATATGGCCCGCAGTTCGAGCGCAGGTACGCCGAACTGCTTGGCCGCCGTTGCCACGCCGAAGCCTTCCATGCCTTCGGCGGTGGCATCCGGCACGCGGCGCAGCAGCTCCGCGGCCGTCTCGGCCGTTCCGGTCGCCGTGGACACGGTGACCGCTATGCCTCCGCTGACAGCGTGCCCGGCCCGCTGCAGCTCATGGCGCAGGCGAGCGGCAAGCTCTGCGTCCGCCGCCACACGGGACGAGCCGAATCCGAGCTCGTCCACGCTCAGGAAGCCGTCTGGCGTCTGCGAGCCCAGATCGGCAGCAACCATGGCGTCGGCCACCACGAGTGAGCCGACGTCCGCCCGGCCGGGGAACCCGCCGCCAATGCCGGCACTGATCACCAGCGTGTACGCTGGGGTCAGGCCTGCTCCGGCAAGGGGCCCCGGGGATGCGGCAGATGCCTGTGCCGCATCCGGTCCGTCTGGCGCGGTGGGACCTTGCGCCAGCGCCTTCCCGCCAGACGCTGCGGCGAATGCCAGCTTGGCTGCAGTACTTGCTGTAACTGCTGCCGGGCCTACCCCGCCAGCGATCACGTCAAACATTTCCGCGGCTTGGTCACCCAGACCGCGAAGTATGGCATCTTTCTCCGCATCCACGGCGGTTACGATTAATACGCGCGGAACTGCTTGGTTCGGTGCCGAGCCGTCTGTCTCTGTATGATTTAAAGCCTGATTTTGCTGATTCATCGGAGTTCTCCCTTATAAGGTGTTGATTCAACGCTATATTTGGTCATCTCCATCATAACGGAATGGGAAAGAGAGGAACAACCTTTCCATGTAATTGTCTGAACATGATCCGCTTACATGTGCTGCCTCGCTAACGGGACTTGGATCTTATATATGTCACTTCATATATATAAAGGTATCGCGTATTAAGAGTGAAGTCAAAGATAACGTTGACAATCTATTTCAACTGTATTAATAATAATAGTACAGTTAATACACCTGGTGTTAGAAAGCATACACTTTATATACAGTCATTCAATTCGCTTATGGGGTATTACATTATTTTTGGGGAGAGGAGGTGCGGGATGTTCGAATTAGATGTACGCAGCCGTAAGGCGATCTACGAACAGCTAATGGACAAAATCAAGGAAATGATCGTATACGGTGTTCTCCAACCTGATGAGCAGCTTCCTTCGGTTCGCACACTGTCAGCGCAGCTGACCGTCAATCCGAATACGATTCAGAAGGCCTATCGGGAGCTTGAACGCGAAGGGTATATCTACTCTTTGCAGGGAAAAGGGAGCTTCGTATCATCGTCTGTGGAACATCCGAATGCAGCCATGAGAGATGAGATTAGAGCGGCACTGGTGAAGCTGATTGCAGAAGCGACGTACTCCGGTTTAACCAAGGCGGATATGACGCTTTTGTTCCAGGAAGCGATGGCCCGTATCGAAAAGGGGGAGCCGAATGATTGAGCTGAATCAGGTGATTAAAGCGTTTGAACATGAAAAAGCGGTGGATGGCGTTACGATGCACATACATAAAGGATCCATCTACGGTTTGCTTGGCTCCAACGGGGCAGGTAAGACATCGCTGCTCAAAATCATGGCCGGCATTTATCGCCAGGACAGTGGGACAGTTCGCATTGACGGGGCCGAGATTTATGAAAATATGGATCTCAAAGGCCGCACGATTTTCATGGCGGATGCGCCGTACTTTTTCCCGCAGTCCTCCATTGCCCAGATGGCGGATTTCTATCGTTCCGTGTATCCGCGCTGGAATGAGGAGCGATTCGCACAACTGGCCACGGTGTTCAAGCTGGATGTAAAACGCAAGCTGCATCGCATGTCCAAAGGAATGCGCAGGCAGGCAGCTGTATGGCTTGGGCTGAGCTGCATGCCGGAAGTGCTGCTCATGGACGAGCCGATTGACGGTCTTGATCCGGTGATGCGGCAGCAGATCAAAAATTTGCTGTTCCAGGAAGCCGCTGAGCGTCAGGTGACCATTATTATTTCGTCCCATAACTTGCGCGAAATCGAAGATCTGTGTGACCACGTCGCCATTATGCACAAGGGCCGCATTATTGTAGAGAAGGATCTCGATGATCTGAAGGCCGATACCCATAAGATTCAGGTGGCTTTCCGTCATCCTGACGATGCCAAGGCGATGGATGAGCTGAACATTTTACATGAAGAGATGCGGGGAAGTGTCTCGCTGTACATTGTCAAAGGCAGTCGCGAGGAAGTGACGGAACGGTTCCGGGCCTTGAATCCTTATCTGCTGGATGTGCTGCCGCTGACGCTGGAAGAAATATTTATTTATGAAATGGAGGATGCAGGGTATGATATTCAACCGATTATTCTGTAACCGGGGCATCCTGTTCCAAAATTTCAGGCAGCACGGTTGGCTCGGAATACTGTACCTGATCACGCTGCTGTTTTCGCTGCCACTATATATTGCGACGGCACATAGGGATATCCCGCAGCAGATTACTAGCTTGTTTCAGGCAAATGGGGAAACTCATATTTTATTTGCGATCACATTCCCGGTGGCGATGGGCATATTTCTATTCCGTTATATGCAATCCGGAGCGCCGTCGGACTTGTTCCACGGTTTGCCGCTGAAGCGCAAACATCTGTTAACGGTCAATCTGCTCTCCGGCTTCGGAATGATCCTGATCCCGATCTGGCTTACCACGGCGATTACAGGTTGGGTGTGGGCTGCGCAGGATCGTATGGCCTTCATCTTTGACGGCAGTGAGATCTGGATGTGGGGCCTTAGCATGAGCATTTATTCACTGTTTATGTTTATGCTGACTGTAGCTGTGGGCATGTGTATCGGCCAATCTGTACTGCAGGGTCTAACGGTATATGCAATCTTGTTATTGCCTGTCGTGTTTTGGTTTATCTTTACGCTGCACCTGCAGCATTATCTGCTTGGATATCCATATGGTGATATGAACAGCTATGCGGAGAAGATATCTCTTGTCCTTCGTATGGGGTCCATTAATTTGATACCTGTAATACGACTGGAACTCATCATTTACTCGGCCTTGGCCATCTTGTTCATCCCACTAGCTTATGTTTTATATGCCAAGCGTAAAGTGGAATCCGCTACTCAGGCGATTACGTTTACCCTTGTAAAACCTATATTTCGCTTTGGCTTGATGTTTACGCTGGTTTTGATTGGTGGAGCCTATTTCACAGTTATTGCACCGCCAGGATCCGCAGGGTGGACTATCTTCGGATATGTTCTAGGCGGCATTGTCGGTTACATTGTGGCCGAGATGATTATTCGCAAAACGTGGCTGATCTGGAACGTCAGATTACTGCCCAAGCTTGCCTTGTATGGTCTCCTGTCCGCGTTGATTCTGTACGTGCCTGTCGCTGACTGGAACGGTTACGCTGCCAGAGTGCCGGAAGTGAATGATGTCAAAAGCATTAAGCTTGGAGGAGATCGTTACACTTACGTTAATGGAGTGAATCAGAGGATGGATGATCATCCATTTTACTCGGATAGTCCTGAATTTCTGGGGGCGGTACTTGCTCTTCATCAGAAAATCATCGATTCTGACTTGCCGTTGCTAGACCCTGTAAATCCGGATGATGATTATGACGAGTATGTGTATATCAGCTATAAACTCAATAACGGCAAGGTCATGAAGCGTAAATATCAAATTCCTGAAACTGAATTCCGACAGGAACTAATGGCCTTGAAACAGTTAGAGGATTATAAAAAGGTGGCTTATGATACGTACAAACTGGATGAGGATATCCTCAGTATTGGAATCCGTTCCACCATCAGTTCGTATCGCAAAATATACATTGGTAGTCCTGACCAGGTCCGGGAGTTCAAGGAACTGTTGAAGCAGGATATTCTCGACCAAACCTATGAGGAACAACGTTCCCCTTGGCAGTCGTTTGCAAATGCGGAGATAAATCAGGAATCCCACTCCAAAGATCCGTATCAACCGAGAGATATGTGGAGTTACGAAATCAAACCAAGCTATGACCGTGTAATCGGGTGGCTGAAAGAGAACAAATTATATGATCAACTGCTTGTTACGGCAGACGAAATTGCTTCGGCGCAGTTCGTGAAGCAGGAGATCGACAGTCCGGGTAATCCTCAGTGGGTATATGCTCAGCCGGAATATATTGATGGAAGTCTGGGCAGCAGCAAGCAGGTCGCAACTAAAAACAAAAAAATAATTAGCGATCTGCTAGAACGTCAGCGATCAGGAGAGCGGACGGAGAAAGCGACCGTTTATCAGATCAAGCTGAATGCCATACGTGGGGAAAACATCTATATGATGCTGAAGGAAGAAGATTTGACCGAAGAGATGAAAGCCATTTTGTCCGAAAAGTAGATCGAATGGTGAGCGGGAAGGGTTCTCCCGCTGCCGAATGTGTAGCCCATGAGGCTTGCTTGACGAAATGATTGTATTGGAATATATTTGAAAAGGTTGAGATTCGCTCCAGAATAAGATATAACCGCGAATCATATAGGGAACGGTTAATAAGGGAAGCACCCGTAGAATCAGGCAATCGTCTGATTTTGCGGGTGCTTTTTTTGTGTTTGTTTCGGCCGATTCACCTTGGATCAACTGGAGAACGAAGAAGATGTACTACATTTTGAGTAAATGAGGAGGAAGGTTCAATGAACAAGGTGGAAGAACACTACACGATGGATGGTACTGCGAGTTCCGGCAGCGTAAGTGGCAGAAGGGGTAGAGGATTTATCGCTCGATTTTGCATCGCGCTGCTTCTGGTAGCCAGCATGGGTTCCATGCATCTTTTTACGTCAGCTGCCGAGGCGGCTGGCCCGGATCTTGGCGTAACCGCCCAGAAGTCGTGGGATGCCTTGCTTAAGAAGGCAGACGCCCAGACGAAAGCTTCTCTTCAGCAAACGTATCAAAAAGTGGGCACATGGACAGCGCAGGAGCAGAGCTGGGAGCAGAAAACCAAAACCCTTCATGCAGCGAATACGGCTGAGTTAGCCAGGCTTCGTCAGGAAATACGAAAAACGGATGAAGCGAAACTAGCTGCACTGGCTGATACGCTGAAGCGTACCCAAACCCGATATGAGCCGATGCTTACATTGTACACGGCGGTCAATAAGCAGCTTGCTGCAGCTAGAGCCGCCAAGAACAAGGATTGGACTGCCGCACTCCGTGCGCAGGCAGACACGCTGAAACCGGCTGTACAGCTGGCCAAGGCAGACATTCGCATCAAGAAACAGCAGCTGGCCGATGCCCGCAAACGCAAAAGTACAGAGGATAAGCGTCTGCGTACCATGCTTGCGACTGCTGATCCGTTCAAGAAACAGATCCAAACCGCCAAAAAACAGGCAAGCCTGTCCAAAGAGCGATATACGAACGCCTTGAAATTGTTCAAACAGAATATCAAAGACGGCCAGCCTTCACGTGTATTGAGTTCATTGAATCAGCTCTCTTCTACTGCGGAGAAGTGGGCTGGCTCCAAACAAAATATCCATACATTGGAGCAAAAAGTTGCGGATACCTACCTGAAAGTAAAAAAGGAACTGGCTAAGAAACAATAATAAATCTGCCAAGAAAATACAATAAACGGAAACCCATACCTTAGAGCCACGTACACCACTTTAGATGCAGACAGACAAATGAACAGAGGTGACCCTGTTGCAGTTAAAGTTAGACACCAAAGGTACGGCAAGGCCGTGGTACAGACGCAGGTTGTATTGGATTCCGGGCGTGATCGTAATGGTAACTATACTTACTCTCTATATTGGCACACAGATTACACCCAAAGTTCCTGTTTTCTTTTTAAAAACGCTGATCAAGTTTGCTCCATCTGACTCCGATGTCGTTATGGCTGAAGGGGTAAGCCATCTGAAGGATGTCGCCTATATCGAAGGGGGACGCAGCAACAGTACGATGGATATCTACTATCCGTCAGCAGCAACTGAATTGCTGCCTGTTGTCTTGTGGGTGCATGGGGGTGGTTGGGTCTTGGGTGACAAGAAAGACATAGCCGACTATGCGATGCAGTTGGCTGATCGGGGGTTCGTGGTGGTCAGTATGAACTATGCACTTGCACCAGAGGCCACATATCCGACGCCTGTGTTCCAAGCCAATCAGGCCCTAACTTATATCCAGGATCATGCCACCGAATTTAAGGGAGATCCCCATAATATTTTTCTCGCAGGCAATTCCGCGGGTGCTCAGATTGCCAGTCAGACCGCAGCAATAGTAACGAATCAGGCCCTTGCGCAGCTCATGAACATACAACCCTCGATTGACCCAGAAGAGCTGCGAGGTGTCCTTCTATACTGTGGACCATATAATATGAGTACCGTTGGCGAAAGCGGGTTTCCTCTCATTCGGACATTCCTCTGGTCTTATACGGGAATTAAAGCTTTTGAAGAATTTCCCCGTCTGGATGAGATGTCGACCGTGCTGCAGGTTACGCCGAACTATCCGCCTTCATTTATTACTTCGGGCAATCATGACCCGTTAACCGGGCAATCGGTTGAACTCGCACAGACCCTGAAACGACTGGATGTTGAAACGGAAACGCTGTTTTTTACAGCCTCTACGGAGAAGCTGGGACATGACTATCAATTTCAACTTCAGACGGATGGCGGGAAAAGGGCGCTGGAGGAGGCTGTCCGATTTTTGCAGAAGCATCGTCGATGAAGCAGCCGGACTATGGTACACTCAGGTGTAAACGATGTGCAGGAGGCTATGAATGGCTGATAAAGAAGATTTGACCCGATTCGGCGTGGCATTCCCTACTCCGCTGATTGAACAGTTTGATGAATATATCGAAGAGCGGGGGTACAAAAATCGGTCCGAGGCGTTTCGTGATCTGGTTCGCAAAACATTGCTGGAGCCTTCCCGTCTGCGATCCGAGCAGGATGTGGCAGGAACGATTGTCATGGTCTATGACCACCATATCAGTGATCTGCCGGTCCGTTTAATGGAACTGCAGCATCTGGCCCACCATGACATTATCTCCAACATGCACGTACATCTGAACCACGACCAATGCTTGGAGGTTATCGCCGTAAGAGGGAACCTCGGACGCTTGCGTCACTTGCATCAACAGATTCAGGTGCAAAAGGGAGTGCTCTATGCCGAGCTCTCTGTTACATATGTGGATGAGCTGAATGAACTCGCAAGCCGCCATAGCCATGATCACAGCCATCACCATCATGAATGAGACCAGGGACTAAGCTAATGGAAAGTGCTTTTCAATAAGAATTAAAAAAACAGCCGATAGAAGTGATCGGCTGTTTTTGTTTAATTAACTAGCAGTATAAGTTGAAGTTTGGGGTTTCAATGAACGGGGCTACTACAATGTTGTTGAATTGGATAAGGGCTCGCTTTGGCCGTTCGCTTTTCGTTTATAATTTTTCTCCACAGGGATTTGGAAGCTCCAGTCTCCGGTGATCAGATTCTGCTGAGCCTGGTCATCGGACAGGACTAACTGGTTTACATTGACACTCAACAGGAACTGGTCTGGAGGTGGTGAAGCTTCAATAAAATAATATCGGATGGTCCCGTTTTTGGCTAACGTTACACCTGAATCCGTGGCGATGCCGGGAACTGCTTTTATCGTTGAAACATCCAGAGTGAAATTAGGTTTGACCGATTGTTTCACCCACTGCGACTCTGATATCTGATTAGTATGTTTCATGGAGTACTGGATGCTAAGGCTCTGACCGTCGAAAAAGTAATTATGAATGAGAAGTGTATAGCCTTTGTCTGTTTTACCGGTTATTAAAGCCATTTCGTTATTTCCGCTTATTGACATCATCGCTGAATCGTCAGCTTCAGAGAAGATGGAAGGCAACTTTAACACGAGGGCGGAGGTGAATGAATTGTTAACGCTGAATAGTACCACCGCACATACGAGTAATACCATCATCGGTAGCGCAGCAGTCCTGAAGTGTAAAATACGTCGCTGCTGCGTAAATAATTTTTGTTTCGGAGTCTGACCTTGTTTAGGGTGCACAGTCGGGATCTGCTCGATTTCATGTTCATCATGAACTTCTTCTAATACTGCTGCATGTGTCCGATTGGGGCCGTAAACCGAGAACCTCATCTCAAATAGGGTGGCCTTCCTGCTGCTGCGCGCGGTAATGCATCCTCCGTGTACCTCGATAATACTTTTCGTGATAGCCAGACCAAGACCGGTGCCCCCGGTCTGCTTTGACCTGGAGTTCTCTACTCGATAAAAACGGTCGAAAATATAAGGCAAATCCCTTTCCGGAATGGGGGGACCATAATTTTGAATCCGAACAATCAGCACATCTTCATCCTGTGCGATATCAATATCGATATATTTGCCTGTCTGCCCGTACTGGATGGCATTAGCGATTATATTCTCATACGC
Source organism: Paenibacillus sp. 7523-1 (assembly GCF_002276415.1). Lineage (NCBI taxonomy): Bacteria > Bacillati > Bacillota > Bacilli > Caryophanales > Paenibacillaceae > Paenibacillus > Paenibacillus sp. 7523-1. Next base: position 225,723 of record NZ_NPBR01000020.1, read on the forward strand.
CCGTACCAACAATGCTCCGTCCGCTAAGGTCTTGAATTCACCTTCTTGTATATTAAGTCTGATTTCCATACCTGCTTTCTCCGTGATCGGCACGAATTCCTCGGCAAGCTGACCGATTAACCCGGCGATATCAAGCTCACCGATTTCAAGAGGCATGCCGTTGTTAATACGCGTATATTCGAACAGTTCGTCGATTAATCGCCGAAGTGACAAAGATTTCTCATAGGCAATGTTAACAAAGTAACGCATCTCCACTTCATCCTGATACCGATCCTTCTCAATCACTTCGAGGAAGCCGAGAATGGAGGTAAGTGGAGTACGCAGATCATGGGAGACACCGGTAATCAAATCGTTTTTAGTCTTTTCAGCCTTGCGTTCCTCCGCTATAGAATGCTTCAATTGCATACTCATCTGGTTAATGCTGCGCGCGACCTCGCCCAATTTATTACCGGCAATTTCCGGAATTTGATGGTCGAACTGTCCGCTGGCAATTTCCTCTAAACCACATGTGATTTCCGCCAAGTAATGATCCCAATCTGTGCTTAATTGATTCATACTCTCTGCGATCAGGCTTATCTCATCCTTGCTTTTGACCGTTACCACATGTCCGAAACGACCTGCCGATATTTCCTGCAACCCTGCATTGATCGCGCGCAAATCTCGAACCAAACGTAGGCTGGCAAGGAAAAAAGTGATGGGAAACAGAATTATACCCGTTATGATCATCACGCGAATGGACCCGGCTTGCTCAATGATCCAATTGATCGGGACAGCCGCGTATTCAATCTTTTGCATTGCACCCGCCATGACATACCCCAAAAAAATAGCTGCGCCTGTTAAAGCCAGACTTGCAACCATAATCAGCATTAATCTCCAACGAATCGTATATAGCCACTGTGGCTGCATATTACTCACCCCTTGCTTTTTCATCACTTTCTATTTTGTATCCAATTCCCCATACGGTTTTGATGATTCGCGGTTCGCGCGGGTTAGATTCTATCTTCTCGCGGAGCTTTCGGATATGTACCATAACGCTATTTTTTGACTCCATAAAGGGCTCGTTCCAGACCTCTTCGTAGATACGATCCATACGAAGCACCGTCCCTCTATTAACTGCCAACATATGAAGAAGTGCGAACTGGCGGGGAGTTAATTTAATTTCCTGCTGATCGACCTTTACCGTATGGGACGCAATATTAATGGTCACATTTTCGATGTGTATTTCGTTCGCGTTAGCCGCAATGGCGTTGAACTGGTTCATCCGTCGAAGCTGCGACTTGATACGTGCGATCAGCTCAAGTGGGTTGAATGGTTTGGTTACGTAGTCGTCAGCGCCGATGCTGAGACCTGATATTTTATCGATATCTTGGCCTTTAGCCGATAGCATGATGATAGGTATAGGATTCGTTTCTCGTATTTTCATACAGGCTTGCAACCCGTCCATCTCAGGCATCATTAGATCAAGTACAATCAAATCGATTGGTTGCGAATCCAGGATCTTCAGTGCCTCTACACCATTTGACGCTTGCAGGAGCTTGTAGCCTTCGTTATTGAAATAGATACTCATTAATTGGATGATTTCCGCTTCGTCATCCACCATTAAAATCGTACTTTCTGCCATAGATCCTCCTTGATTCTGTATCCACCTTACTTTGGAAGGCAGCACGATAATTATAAGTGATATTTTTTATGCATGGAGTAACGCCAGTATTAATTAAGGAAATGATAAGAAGTACGGTAGTTAGATGATAAGCTTTCACCTCTATACTTAGTTCAACACAAGCGAATAATCGTTTGAACAAAAATGGAGTGGAGGTTTTATTTTTGAAGCAAAATTTTTTACAGAAGGCCATGCTTGTTAGTCTTAGTGTTATGTTAATCGGTATTTCAGCAGGCCTTAGCACAGGTAAACAAGCTTCTGCAAATTCAGACAATGAGGCAGATACGAAACGTACTTTAAAAGTGTTGTACTGGAACGAAGACGATTTCAACATGACGTATGGAAATTTGTTTAGTCAGAAGTACCCGAATACAAACATCGAAGTAGTTGCACCTGCAGGTATGGAAGCGATTAAGGATTACAATGGGGCTATCCAAAAGTATTCACCGGATCTTGTTATGCTGCCCCCATACCATTACAAACAACTGTCTACAGATAAAAAACTGGTCGATTTAGAACCGTTAATTAAGCGAGATAGGTATGACACGACAACGTTATACCCTGGCTTGCTTGATGAATTGAAGAAACAAGGCGGTGGCAAACTTTACGGGTTAAGCCCAAAAGCAGATTCGTATGCTCTTCTGTATAATGCTGATTTATTTAAAAAGTACAAAGTTAAAGTACCAAGTGATGGAATGACGTGGAAAGAGATATTGAATCTTGCTCAAAAATTCCCTGCTAAAGGAGATAAGAACTCCCGAATTTGGGGCTTAAGCTCCTTTGGATCCAGCAATTTGGTCATGGATATCGCCAGAACAGAAGGGTTAACGTATTTGGATCCGAATACTCTAAAGGCTAGCGCGAATACCGCTGCGTGGAAAAATGCTTATCATCTGGCGAGCGAAGCAACGAAGTCCGGAGTACTTGACGAAAGGATCAGTCTGTCGGGCAAAAGTTACCTAGAAAGCAGCTCGTTCATTATGGGACGATCAGCTATGATCGTAGCACCGATTAGTCAATTGCAGTCCTTACAAGCAGCAAAAAGTGGTGTGAAGAATTATAAACCTTTTACGCTAGGTATTGCTGCCGGCCCAGCGGCTTCTAAGGATCGAGAGTCAACAGGGAATGTTTCCATTAATGAGATATTTGCGATTCCAGCAGGAGCAGATCATGTCGATGCCGCTTGGGATTTCATTAAATACTTTAATGGAGAAGACTATGCTGGCGAATACTATAAATCCAAGAGCTCTAATAATAGTATCGGTGCTCCTCTATCTCGCATGACTAAGGAGTACTCAGGTTACAAGTTGGATGCGTTCTATAAATTAAGACCTAATCTGGATTCATCGATAACAAGCTATGCTCTCATGAACAAGTCACCCAATTTCGAATTAAAGTTTCGTTCGATTCTATTAAAAGAACTGACACAGGTAGTAAACGGGAAGAAATCACTAGCCAAAGCAACTGCTGCCATTCAATCAGGTACTCAAGCTGCTGCTGATAAACTGAAATAGGCTCAGACGGCAACGAAGTAAAATAATTAGGCCTGCCCTTCTTATGAAGGGCGGGTCTTTTTTTTGCGCGCAAGGGCAAAATCCAACCTGATCTCGCAACCATGCTGCTGCTTTAGAATGGAGTGGAGAACCCAAAATACTTATCTTTCATTGGCCAGATCGTCTCACGCTCAAAAAAGAGCAACTCTAAAGCAGCAGCACTGGCTGTCTTTGGAGTTGCTGTTCAGGCATATGCTCAATGGGAGCGTAACTGGTTCAAAACGTTCCCGGGAATCATTTTCTCTTCTATTATAGTCCATTCTTTGGTATAGGCTCCCTTAGCAAGCACCCTGACATAGCTTTCTGATTTCTGTTCTTTGCTTGAGGAGAAAGTGATCTTTTTCTTTTCTCCCTTTCCTGTATATCCTGTCAGATTATATCTGTAGCGAATCCATTCATTTTTACCTTCCTTCTTGGCTGGTTCATTGATTACTGCGTACACATATTGTTCCTCGTAGAATGGATTGAACTGGTCAAACTCCCGTTTGAATGTTAAATACAGGGCGGAGCAAACAATTAGTGCGGTCAGAATAAAAATAACGCTTTTTTTCATGCAACATTACCTCCCCGTAGTCGTTGTTATAACATAGCGTTCTGAACGATTTTTTTGTAATACCCAAGTGTGAAGAAAGCGAACAGGAAGTAGATGGAGGCATAAGCTCCCATCGAAATCATCGCAGGGATGGTATCGTCCGAAAGAGTTATGAAGTAACTTGCCTTGACTGCATAGACCGAATGCAATATTCCAATGAACAGCGGCAGCAGAAAGACCAGCATCTGCTTTCGCAAGATGCCTTTCATGATCATCTTTTCATCAAAACCAAGCTGACGCAAAGTTCTAAAGCTCTGTTTTTCCTGCTCGGCTTCGCTCATCTGTTTAAAGTAGAGAATACTGCCGGTTGAAGCAAGAAAAGCAAGTCCCAGAAAGGCAGCTATAAAAATTAATAATCCGGATTGCTGGAGCAAACTTGTGTACCGGGAATAAAAGTCTGCCGAATAATATTCGTCCGTATTATATTTCTGATAGAGAGAGGAAGCCAGCGCAAGTTCCTTATTGTCCGGGACTAGAAATGTATCTATCTCAACCCGTTCAAAACCGTCCATATTGGACATTCTTCTCTCAATCTCTTCCAAGGTGTCTTCAGATACTAACAATTGTCTACCTGATATTCCGGCGTTCACGATATTCTCCAGCAATATTTCATTCAAAGGATAACTCTTGGTCTGTGTTTCTGAGCGCAGTTCAATCATGGTTGGATAACGTTTGGTGAGATCAATGTCATCATATGCGCTCAGAGCAGAAGCATTATATTCTATTGCTTCGCCATAGTCAGGTATAGAGACATCTCTGCCGGATTTTTGCAACTGTTCTGCCGATAGCCATAATAGCGTGCCTTCTCTAAACCCGGATTCAGTTAACGGATCCAGAACAACACCGTTAGTCCGGAACGTATTGATGGTATAGTGGTTGTAGTTAATCCCTTTGCTCTCCAGCTCGGCTGTAAATGCATCTGAATCCCGCTGGTTATTCTCAATTGCGAAATCATATGGATAATCCTTGCGGGTAGTTTGCTCAACAGAGTAGTAGATAGAATACGCCATGGTAACAAGTGTAAGGGTTAAAGCCGACAGCACAGTTATTAATGTAAGCGAGTTGGCATTGGCCTTCATGCGGTGCATCAGCGGAGCAAGCGACAGACTGTTGTACAAGCCCAAATGTCCTTTTTTACGTTTGCGGAACCAGTAGAGACACCATCTGATCGTCACCCTGAACAGGATATAGGTTCCTATTATTGTAGATGCCATCACCAGCAGTGCATTAAACACTAATTGTTCATCTACCATATGGCCCGATAATTGATACCCGTAGCCAATCAATATAACACCAAGTACAGCGATTATAGCTGTAAAAATAGAGGGCCGCTTGCTGATAAGATCAGGCTGCTTATCTGCCTGGAATAAGCCGAGCAGGGTTCTGCGATTAATCATGACTATCATCTGAATAGAAGTAATAACGATGACGAGAATAAACACTACGGCTGTTTCTAACGCTGCTAGTACAGAAAAGTCTATCGAAGGCAGACCGTTCAAGTTGAGCAGATTCATTAAGATCAGGACAAACAGACGGGATACGAGCGCTCCGCAGATAATTCCTGTTATCAAAGCACCCAAACCCAGCAGGATATTCTCAAGGAGCAAATAACGGATAATCCAACCTTTGGAAAGCCCTATGAGCTGATATAATCCAAATTCCCGGCTGCGTCTTCGTAAGAATATGCTGTTAGATGAAACAGCGAAGACCCCTATGATTACCATAAGCAGGACCGCTGCAGACTGAAAGGCTGTAGTGAAATTCACACTTGAATCCAGCATATTCTGTACCTGCTGATCATACTTGAGAGATGCAAAGATGAAGAACAGGCTCATGCTGAAAATGAGTGCGAAGAAATACAGATAGTAATGCTTCACATTTTGCCGCATACTTCGGAATGCCAGTTCAAATACCGTCAATATTATCGCCCCCTAGTACAGCCTGCACATCAATGATTTCCTTAAAAAACGACTGTCTGGATTTCTCCCCCCGGTACAGTTCGGAATAAATCTTCCCGTCTTTTAAAAAGACCACGCGGTTACAATAGCTGGATGCGACCGGATCGTGTGTGACCATGATAATGGTGACCTCTCTAGTCCGATTCACCTCATCCATTACGGACAACAGCGATGACGCGGACTTGGAATCCAGGGCTCCCGTCGGCTCGTCTGCAAAGATGATAGAAGGCTGATGGATCAAAGCCCGTCCGGCTGCAGTTCGCTGTTTTTGCCCTCCTGATATTTCGAATGGGTATTTCTCCGACAATTCCCGAATGCCCAGTACGTCTGCAATCGCTGCAAATTCTCTCTCCGCCTGCTTCTTGCTTAGCTTGCTAAGTGATACCGGCAGAAGGATATTTTCCTTCACCGTCAACGTATCAAGAAGATTGTAATCCTGGAAGATGAAGCCAAGCTTGTTACGGCGGAACGCAGAAAGGGCGGCATTTGTCATGGCGGATATATCTTCATTATCAATCAATATTGTACCGTCAGTTGTTCGATCAATTGTCGCGAGTACATTTAGCAGGGTGGTTTTACCGGAACCAGAGGGACCCATGATACCGACAAACTCTTTACGCAGAACACGTAAATTAATGCCTTTCAAAACATGTTGCGTGCTGCCCCTCGAGCCATACGCTTTTTGAACATTGCGGGCGTGCAATACTGTATCTTGTTCATTTATTTCATTCATGATGAACCTCCCATATGTGGTTATAGGTTAAGTTTACGTGCAAATATCCCTGGTGTCGCACGCTTTGGGTGACGAGTTGAAGCGGAAGGTGACGAATTCGTCAGGTTAACAAAAAAACAACCAAGTTAACCTTGGCTGTTCATAACGGGATATGGTCCGCTTGTCCTCTTCTAACGGTCTCAAATGCATTAGAGTCTGTAAAAGTTAACCGCATTGTTGTACCTTGCGACTGGCTAGAGTGGACTTGAAGTGTGATTCCTATCTTGGCTGCAACAGTTTGGGCAAGATAGAGGCCGAGTCCAGTAGCGGCATTATGAATCCTTCCATTCCCGCCGGTAAAACCTTTATCAAATATACGCGGCAAGTCATGGGGCTGAATACCCGGGCCCTCATCAATGATATCCAGATAGATATTCTCTTGTTCCGTAACAGCTGTTCTGAACGTGAGTGACGTATCGGAAGGACTATATTTGATGGCATTGGTCAGGATCTGTCTGATGATGAAGCGGCACCATTTACGGTCTGTAACAACAGCGGCATCATTGCCTTCAATGTTGACTGCCAGATTTTTCTCCATACACCAGGGAGCCAACTCCTGGATTTCTTCAATGGCAAGACGTTGTACAGACAGCCGTTCAAGGACGTAGTCTGATTCCAGGGCAGGAAGGCGTGTCATGTACAGCTGCCGTTCAACAAGCAGATGAATCCGCAGCCACTCTGTTTCAATTTTACTTATATCCGGGTTACTTTGCGTGTCTATTATTAGTTTCATAGCGGTAAGTGGTGTTTTGATTTCATGAATCCAGGAGGCAGTAAAATCATTCTCAATCAGTTGGGCTTCTTTCACTTGAGAGAGCAATTGTTTGAAATGGGATGAGGCCTCTCTTAATACGTTGTCCGTTATCTTATCTAATTCATTGTCAGGTTGAGGGAGACTCTCGAACCAGTTAGTTTGCATGTCTTTCTGTAGTTTGGCAACTGCTTCCAGATACCTGGTTTCTTTCCTGTACCGCCAAATGAAAAATACAACAAACACAATAATATAAAGTGCATTTAAATATATGAAAGAGGTGGGTGTGACACTTACTCCCTGATCGAAAAGGATAAGCAGATCAGTCACACCAAGCAAGCTGATGAATAGCAGAATCCAGCTTTTTTTTGAACTAACGTAACGTACTAACATAAATGCATTTCCTCCTATAAAGTCACTGCCATGTAACCCATCCCTTTCTTTGTCACAATAGCGTCTGAAAGTCCAAGCGGGTCTAACTTCTGTCGCAAACGGGTGATATTGGTTGTAAGTGTATTATCATTTACAAACTGTTCATCCTCCCATAGCTTACGAATCAGATCATGACGTGAAATGACGGAATTGTTGGACTTCACCAGCGAAATCAGCAAAAATAATTCGTTTTTGGTCAAATCTGCTTCCGCGGCTGATTTTCGGATAACCCCTCGCTTTAAATCAATTAAGGCGCCGTTCCATTCGAGTGTATCTGCCTGGGTTTCCCCATAAGCGTATGTCCGTCGAAGAATCGCTTGAACCTTGGCATACAGTACATTTGTATGAAAGGGCTTCTGGATAAAATCATCCGCACCCATATTAAGCGCCATAACCATATCTAACGGGTGATCGCGGGAGGATAAGAAAATGATAGGTACTTCGGATACAGAACGAATCTCCCTACACCAATGAAAACCGTCAAATTTAGGCAGCGTGATATCCATAATCACCAGATGAGGCTCTTGATCAAGAAACGAACGCATGACCTCATTAAAATCATCCGGTTTCGTAACCCGAAACGCCCATGCTTCCAGCCCGGTCTTTAACGCTTCAAATAATGCCTGATCATCTTCAACTATAAATATATTAAATTCCATAGAGTGAACGTTCTCCCTTTTGTAATGTATATAGTTCATACTACTACATTATATGGATGGAGTGGAGTAAGCAGCGTTTGTTGGTGCATGAGGGAATTAACTAATCGTTTGCCTTGGGGAAAGGAGAAGAAAAAGGTATTAGCTCAATACAACCAAGAAGGGTAGGGACGTAAAAAAGCTTTTCTACGAATAAGATTCATTGAGAATAACGAAACAAGTTAAAAATAATTATTGACCGTTCGATCCAGAAAGGATATACTCAAATCAGAAAGAGGGCAAACAATAAATGATTAATGAGCATCATACCATCAAATAAATATGAAAGTATGTATTTTTTTTGCTCTTTTCAGACTGAATGGTCAAATTATAATGGAGGTTGAATCGAAATGTCTAAATGGATACCTAAACTTTCTGTGCTAGATCTGGCTCCGATATTGGCTGGCGGATCAGCCCAGGATGCTTACCGACGTACGTTGGATCTTGCTCGTCACGCTGAGAAGCTGGGCTACCATCGGTTCTGGCTCGCTGAGCACCATAACATGCCGGGAATTGCGAGTTCGGCTACTTCGCTCCTTATTGGGCATGTCGCAAACGCTACCGAGAAGATCCGGGTGGGGTCCGGCGGGGTAATGCTGCCCAATCATGCGCCGCTTGTCGTAGCAGAACAATTCGGAACATTGGAATCTCTGTTCCCAGGACGAATTGATTTGGGCTTGGGTAGAGCCTCTGGCACGGATATGCGGACAATTCAAGCGCTGCGGAGAACATTAGGAGCTAATGGAGCGGAATTTCCGGATCTGCTGAACGAGTTACGTACTTATCTGGACGCGCATCCGAATCATTCAGGTGTACGTGCAGTTCCTGGTGAAGGGCTGAACATTCCAATATGGCTGCTGGGTTCCAGCGATGTCAGTGCAAGGTTGGCAGGACGCCTCGGCTTGCCGTTCGCATTCGCGAGCCATTTTGCCCCAGATGGATTGCATCATGCGCTGAATGCGTATCGTAGTTCCTTCGTCCCCTCCAAAATGTTGGCAGATCCCTATGTAATGGTAGGATTGACCGTCATGGCGGCTGACAACGTAGAGGAAGCACGCTACCTTGCTACTTCAGAAGCGCAGCAGGTCCTAAGCCTTCTGCACGGGCGACCGGATAAACTCCAGCCACCGATGGAAAATATGGATGCATTATGGCAACCTCAGGAGAAGGCGCTTATTTCCAAACAACTGGACTTCGGTATTATTGGTGATCAGAAGACCATTCGAGAGAAGCTGCCTGCTATTTATGAAGCAACAGAAGCGGATGAATTCATTATCACGAGCCACATTTACGATCATCAGGCTCGTATGCGATCATTTGAGATTGTGGCTGAGACAGTGAAGGAAATCTGGACATGAAAAAGGACCAAAATAATTATTGACCAATCGTTCCGGTAATGATATGATAATTATAGATCAAATAGTCAAGAATAAAAGGAGGTCGTAATCAAAGATGATTCGTGAAGCAAATTTGACGCAGGAAGATGGTATTTTCGAATTTCCTTACGGTCCAGAAAGATCTATATTTCACCGCTCCTAAAGCCTGCGATTCGCCTTAGAGAAGTTTAAAAAAAAGATGAATAATTTCATCTAGAGTCGGAGGTGCTGAAGTGTCAGAGTAGAATAGACAATTTTTTTAAATATTTTGGACTGAACGATCTACTTTAAAACCCATTCACTGGAGGAATATAACCATGACAAACCAAATGATGATGCAAGAA
>NZ_NPBR01000021.1:0-548 GCF_002276415.1 Paenibacillus sp. 7523-1
TTTTTACCATACATGAGGAATCTGTTCACTAAGTCTGTTATATGGCACCGACGCCCTGGATAAAGTGCAACATTCATGATTAGACTTTATTATGGCTCGGTAGCTCAGTCGGTAGAGCAGAGGACTGAAAATCCTCGTGTCGGCGGTTCGATTCCGTCCCGAGCCACCATTATCACTACAACTTAATACGCCGGTGTAGCTCAACTGGTAGAGCAACTGACTTGTAATCAGTAGGTTGGGGGTTCAAGTCCTCTCGCCGGCACCACTATGGAGGATTAGCGAAGTGGCCAAACGCATCAGACTGTAAATCTGCTCCCTTACGGGTTCGGTGGTTCGAATCCATCATCCTCCACCAGTTTTTAGGGGCATAGTTTAAAGGTAGAACAACGGTCTCCAAAACCGTTGGTGTGGGTTCAATTCCTGCTGCCCCTGCCAATTAACTTTTTGAAGTAATAATGCATATGGCGATCGTGGCGAAGTGGTTAACGCACCGGTTTGTGGATCCGGCATTCGGGGGTTCAATTCCCCTCGATCGCCCCTTTGTTTTT
>NZ_NPBR01000022.1:0-257732 GCF_002276415.1 Paenibacillus sp. 7523-1
GTATAACCCTGTGGATTGCTTAGACAATTCACAGGGTTATTTTTATTACTTTAGTTTTCGCAATTGATGAAATTAGTTCAATAATTGAGGTTGACGTTTAAATGAATTAAATATATTGTAGATAAATAAAATCTGTGATATGAGCCATTGTGATATTGGCTACACGGTATTGAGATACTTTTGTTGGTTTAAAAAGAGAAGATCCTTTCTGGTGAACTTTTGATTTTATTACATAGAACGGAGTGAAACGTAATGCTTGAGCAAAAAGTGTCTGAGGAAAACAATTCAGTTAATTATTCAGAATTATTATTTGATCTATCGATCTGGGAAGAGGCGTGGAAGCAGCGGCCGAGGAATCCAAGATATAAGAAAAAGAGTGCGCCATTCGAAACGGAAGAAGCATTTGAACGCTGGGCACGAGACTATCACCATCAATCTTTCACAGAAGAAGGTAAGCAGCGTTCCGATCGCATCATGAGCTGGATTGAGAATCAAGGTGTAGACTTTAGTGAGTTATCCATATTGGACATTGGTGCGGCTTCGGGCATTTTTACAATTCCTTTTGCAGAAAAGGGGGCAACTGTCACTGCAGTCGAACCTTCTGAACTGCTTTTATCTTTGATGAAAGATACAATCCCGAATAGATTAGCATCTAAAATCGAGATTGTTCCTGAACGGTTTGAAGAAATATCGATTCAGGAGAAAGGCTGGGAACAGAAATATGATTTTGCCTTTGCTTCCATGTGCCCCGCAATGTCTGATTGGGAAACCGTTGAACAGGCAATTCAAAGTGCCCGTAAATACGTCTATATCAGTGCCATGGCCGGTCCGAGAGTGCATACGTTAATAGACGAGTTAAAAGAGGTACTTCATGTTAATCCGCCTTACCGTTCGGGAGATATGGGATACATACAACAGCTGCTATTCTTGAAAGGTTACGCGTATACGTCGTTAATTACAAATGAAGTCAACACCATTGAGATGCCTGTTCAGCAAGTTGTAGATCATTTACACGAATGGTTAAACACCTATGGATTGCCTACGGACACAGACTCAGTATACAAGGCTGAGCACTATATCCGAAGTACCTATCCAGATGGCGTGGTTAACTTCCTACGTGGCGGCAGGTTCGGAAAAATACTAATTCAGCTGGACCAACAGAATATGAAGATTGTTCGTAAGAATGAAGCTAAGAAATAAAATAAGAGATAAAATAAGAAATTAAACCATGCGTGAATCATTAAAAGGAGCAGATCATCTGCTCCTTTTTCATTCGTCATTACAAACAATTATTTCATGGAAGAGCGAAGAGGCTTTTCTCTACGTTCCCGGTACTGACCTGGAGTAATTCCCTCCCATTTTCGAAACGAACGGATAAAGTTCTGCGGGTTATTGTAACGAAGCCGAGCAGCAATATCCTTAATGGTTAGCTCGGTTTCATCCAACCACTTTCGGGCCATCTTGAACCGATACTGTGACAAATATTCACTGAATGCGTAGCCTGTTTCTTTGCTGAACACAGTACTCAAATAGCTTGCATTATAATGGAGCCTACAAGCACACTCTTCGAGTGTCAGATCGGTATCGTATTCCTGATGGATGATGGCAATCATTTTTTCCGAGATCTGCTGATGCTGTGCATATTGCCTTTCTCTGAAAATGCCAATAACTGGCCTAATGATACGGTAAATAAACCATTGTTCGATATCGGTAGCCGTTTGCAGAGCGAGCATTTCGTTGATCATTGGGCTGTGTCCTGAAGAGATCTGTGCAAGTCGTATACCAGACTCCTGCATTATTTGTAATATATGCATTAATAATCGAGTTAAAGCAACCTGGTATTCTTCCTTGGTCCATTCCATATGGTACATACGCTGGAGCAACTGTTGTAATAGTACGGAAGCTTCTGCCTCATCTGCAGATTGAATGGATTGCATAAGACGATATTCGAGGGACTCAGGGTAAGGTATCGTCCACAAGGAAGAGCAATTTGACTCATCCTCATTTTGTTTGACGTTAGCTCCTGGTATGGTCTGCTGCTGCAACAGCTTCATGGCTTCAATATACGCCAGGTGTATTTCTGAAAAGGAAGTGTATGGTTGACTGAAGCGGATATTCAGCTGAAGATTTAAGACTTCACTCACTCGATGGTGTATTAGCCCAGTTATTTCGTAAAGTTCTTTTGAAAACACGGAGTTGTCCATTTCTACTGTACCTATTACGGTTACTACAGTCTGTTCCACAATAAGCGGAAGGAGTTGTCGATCCTTATCGATGGATTCCTCCACTATATTCTGAACGGCAAATAACAGGAGATCGAGATCGTGATGATCATATTTCATTTGACTTGCCAAATCGATCTGTAGGGTCAATACGGCCATTTGTTGCCACTGAATACAATGATCTCTGTAGCCTAGTTCGCTCAAGTTTTGGTGCAGCATGCCGGGCAAGCACTTACCTTGCAGCATACTTATCATATACTGAGTGCGTGTCTGCAAAACGTATTGATTTAATTTATACTCCATCTGGGATCGTGAAGCTGACAGCTGAGTAATATGGGTCTTGATCTGCTCGAATTCATCCTGAGGTGGTAAAAAGGATTGTTGTAGTTTCTGATTCGATAAAACTCTGTCAGTGATTCCTAGCTGTGATAGCAGATTACGTATAGGGACATGCAAACGCTTTGAACCTAACCATACGAATAATAAGGAGAGTAGAAGGAGTATTACGCCGACAGACAAGGTATACAGTCCAATCTCAACATACTCTTGGGATAGGACATTCATGGGTGTAATTAAAATATAAGTCCATCCCTTTAACGGTGTCTTAGCGAAGGTTAATGAATATTCCGTATCAGCAATTCGAACTTCACGGTATTCCTTTGAAGCAGCAGACGTATTCGGAGAGAGCAATTCGCTCATGTCCATTTTAGATTCAATATCTTCCATGTTCAATGCCGATACGGGTTGTCCAATAAACATAGGATCGGGGTGAACAAGAATGCGCTGTTCCCGGTTCACAATAATCAACTCTGAAGCAGACATATCCATGTCTACGGATTCAGATACAATAGAATGATGCAATGAGCATGCAGGAATCCCGCCAATTAAAGCCGAGTCAGCGGATGCATTCATAAGCGAGATGGATCTGCCGAGCACGATATGATAGTTACATCCGGCCGGGAAATCCTGTTCATTATGCTTAAACACAGATGATGGAATCAGCTGCCAGCCAGAGGTCAGGGTTTTGGACAACAAATCTCGCATGGGAAGAGCCAAAGGGAAGTCCGTGTTAAGATATAACCCCGCATGATCGACCAGCCAATCCTGAGCTTCGTTAACTAGCGTAATATCCATTAAGGGCTCCCAGGATCGCATATGTTGAAATTCGGATTGAAGCTGGTTTGCTGTCGTTAATGTACCGGGAAGTGTGGCTGAAAGGGACTGAAGTGTAATAGGAGAGCGAGTCGCCTGATCCAGCATATAACTGATGGTGTTAAGCTTATGCTCGACGCTCGTCTGCATGTGTAAAAGAAGTTGTTTATTCGTTTGCATGCGATGCAGCTCCGTTTGATTCATGGAATACAGAATTGCCGCTATTCCGGCCAGCAGAATAGGCAGGGTACTGAGCAGAATGCCAAACAAGATCATTTTATGAAGATAACTAATGGACCGCACAGCTCCCACTCCTAACTTAAGAATTAGGATCAATACTTCTTCTATTTTAGTAAACGCTTACATTAATAACAACATAAATTTGTTTATATGGATAAAAAAGTATTTAGATTTTGGGTTAAGAAGAGCTTTTCATTCAACCGCACATCATTTGGGGGAAACGAAATCCTTTTGCAAACGTACATAAGGCTTAAGGGCAGATCATATCAATGGCGCTTGCAAGCTCCGATGAGGTTAAGTCCCCTAGTCTGATAAGAGGATTTGGAGCAACCAATTACAGCCTCATTATATAACGCCAGAGGTCTGATGCAAGGACAGACGGAGGTCCAACACCATCCCCGACCTGAGTCTAGGATGAAAAACCGTCCACGGTCTGTTTTGAAAAGTCCCCGTTTCCCCTAGAATAAAGACATAAGGTTGAACAAGAAACAACAAACACAAACGAGCAAATAAACAAATCAAAATACAAACCGAAAGGGTGGTGAAAAAATTATGAGATGGAATAAGGGAAATGGTTGGGCGATTGTCCTGATTGCGCTGGGAGCTCTCATCCTTTTCGGAAAGTTAACTCCGCTTCTTGGACACCTGATGGGGTATCTGATTCCGATTCTAATGATTGCACTTGGTTACTACGGGGTTAAACGAGGAAATGTGATGCTGGGTTGGATCGTCTTGATCATCGGTATCCTGTCACTGATGGGTAAACTGGCTTGGTTGATCGGACCAATCATCGCCATCGGATTAATCATCTTCGGTGTCTCGATGCTCAGCAACAATCGTAGTCGTCGTGGCCGCTACTAAATTATCACGATCTTGAAAAGGAGGACAGAACATAATGAGTGTATTTCGTCGAATGCGGGATATTACCGTAGCTACATTAAATGAACATCTGGAGCAAAGTCAGGATCCAGTCAAACTGATTGATCAGTTTCTGGTCTCGACCCGCCAAGACATTGGCGAAGCCGAAAAGCTTCGTCATCAATATGCAAGCCATACAAGACAGATGAAGCAGCAAGCCGACCAGGCAGCAAGTATGGTGCACAAACGGGAAGAGCAGGCTTCAATGGCTCTGAAAGCAGGAGAAGAGCATCTTGCAAAACTGGCCCTGCAGGAGAAAATTCTCCATGAAGAAAAAATGGAACAATACAATGAACTGTATGCCCAGAGCAAAGCAGCATTACAGGAACTTGATGAACAGATTGATCAACTGAAAGTGGAGTATCAGAATGTGTACAGCAAACGTCAATACTACTACGCTCGTATGCAAACCATTCAGTTGCAGCAACGAATGAATCAAAGAGGTCACTACAAAAATCAGAATGTACCTCGAATGTTCAATCGCCTGGACGACCAAGTCTCTGATCTTGAATATGAGGCACAGAGTCTGAGAGACATTCGCCGCATGAGCCAGGATGGTTCAGGAACAGCAGGCAGCATGTCCTCCTCTACCTTGGATAAAGAGCTGGAGCGCCTGAAACAGAAGCTGAATAATGAAAGGAAGGAGTAGTCACATGAATAGATTATACCGCTCGACGCGTAACCGAAGGCTGACAGGTTTGATCGGCGGCATCTCTGAGAATCTTGGATTTAGTTCGATGCTGCTGCGTCTCATCTTCTTCATCAGTATTTTCGCTACGGGGGGTACATCATTGCTGATCTACTTCATCGCTGCATTAGTGGTGCCGAAGGAACCCTATCCTGCAGATCCATACGGATATGATTCCGTAACAGGATATAAGTAAACGAAAGGAGTAAGCACATGAGCAAATTATACCGCTCAACGCGTGACCGGATGCTAACAGGTTTGATCGGCGGGATATCCGAATCCATTGGAATGGACTCCACGCTGCTGCGGATCATCTTCGTCATCAGTATCTTTGTAACAGGCGGCACAGCGTTGTTAATCTACTTTATCGCAGCCCTGGTGGTACCGAAAGAACCGTTTCCACCCTATGACCCGTACGGTTACGGTCCAGGTCCTGGTCCCGGCCCTGGCAGAGGATACAACAGCTATGATCACGACCCGAACAGAGGCCCTTTCCGGGGCAACAATCAAGGTCAAGGTGGCTTCGGTCCCGGCCCAGGATACAATAACAGACCGCATTCGGGCCCACGTTCTTACGATAATAACAGCTATGGAGCAGGTGCACCTCAAGAGAGTGAACTGGATTCCATGATGAAAGATATTGAGAAAAAAGCATTGAAAAAAGAAGTTGAAGAGCTTCGCCAAAAATTATCTCGTTACGAGAAGGGAGAAAAGTAAAATGGGAGTATTTAAACGGATTAAGGATATGACTAAAGCGTCGGTAAATGATATGTTGGATAAAGTGGAAGACCCGATTGTAATGTTGAACCAGTACTTGCGTGACATGGAGGCCGAGATTCATGAGGCTGAAGTAACAGTAGCCAAACAAATGGCAAATGAGCGTCGCATGAAGCAGCGTCTGGACGAAGCGGAGCGTACTTCGGTCCAACGCGAGTCCCAAGCTGAAGCTGCGCTAGCTAATGGTCAGGAAGAAGTAGCTCGCAAATTGCTGGAAGAAAAAATCTACTTTGATCAAAAAATTACGGAGTACAGTGAACTGCACGCACAATCTGAAGCACAAGCCAAAGACCTGCTGCAACAGCTTCATGACATGAAAGACGAGTTCTACAAAATGCGTAACAAACGCAATGAGCTTGTATCCCGTGCCCAAATGGCGAAAGCCAAAAAGCAAATGTCTTCCATCAACAGCCTGCATTCGATCGAAAGTGGTAGTGCATCGCTTGGATTCCATCGTATGGAAGAGAAAATCATGCAGCTGGAAGCCGAAGCAGACGTATCCCGTGCTCCTTACCGGAACACACAATCTACGTATACCAATCCTGTAGATGTTGAAAAACAATTCAAGGTAGATCAACAATTGCAAGCCCTGAAGAACAAACTGGGCAACGGATCTAAAAATGAAACAGACGGCACTTCTAAAGAATAACTGTTCGCTCAGCAGACAATATGATATTCTATAAATCGTGAATAAAGAACGGTTTGTAGAACAAAGGTTAAGCCATACAGGTCATTATCGCCTGGTATGGCTTTTCCAACGAATAGGGAAAATCAACTTGCAGAGGAGGTGCGGCAGAGATGAACAAAAAAGAACAATGGCTTGCATTTGCGATTATTATTATCGGTATAATCATGCTATTGAATCAGCATATTAATCTGCTGACAGCTGCCGCACTGATCCTGTTAACGATTGGAATGGTCCAGGTTCGTAAAGGAGATGCGCACAAAGGTCACCGCTACTTGGCGATTGGTGGATGTCTTCTGCTGCTTGGGAACCTGATGATTGTATTTTTAATTGTACTGGCTTCACTAGCCTATTTTTATTCCAAAAACAAAAAGATGCATCTGCATGGCGATGTCATGCGCAAACAGAATTTTTTGGCCCGTTATTACTGGGACCAGGTGCCTTGGACGTTACGAAGCATGAGCTTATGGCACGCTATTGGTGAAGTTAATGCAGATCTGTCTCTCTCCATTCCGGAAGAAAAACAGACCATTGTATTGCTGCAAGGGGTTATGGGAAATGTTCGGTTGACACTGCCTGAGGATTACGGAGTAGAGATTGAGGCTTCGGTCATGTTTGGACGAATTAGTCTGAATGGGGAAAAAGACAGTGGCATGATGAACAAGTTAATATGGAGAACGCCTGGTTATGAAACCAGTGAACATAAAGCAAAATTTGTTATTTCTTATATTGTTGGCGACCTAAGCATTCGTAATCCGTAATAAATCAATAAGTGAAGAAAAGGAGGAGACCCGGTTGAAGACAAAACGACATACCGACATGGTAACCCGAAGTATGGGTGAAGGGATCCTCCTTGTTTTCATTGTGCTCGCTGTTATCTTATATGTGCTGTATACATATGGTTATCTTGCTCCGTTTGCTGGATGGAGGCATCTGATTCAGTCTGGCTTAGCGCTGCTTCTATTGCTGATAGGCATCGGAGCTGCTTTTGGCTTCTATCAGAGTTACCGGGTCAAACGCAGGCTTGAATTGCTGCGGGAAACCCTTCTACAATGGGAAAAGGGATCTCTATCGCGCACCGTACCCGATCTGGGGATCGACGATGTAGGCCGTTTAAGCGAACAGCTCGGGCGGATCGGCAAGAAGTGGGAAGATCAGGTTACCTCGCTGCAACGATTATCGACCAATAATGCACAGCTTGCAGAGCAAGCCAGAATAACGGCAATTGTGGAAGAGCGGCAGCGATTGGCACGAGAGCTGCATGATGCCGTTTCCCAGCAGTTGTTTGCCATTTCGATGACTGCCACAGCGGTTGGACGAAAGATGGAAAAGGACTTTGCACGTGCCCAGCGGCAGGTGGCGTTAATTGAGGAGATGGCTTCGGTAGCCCAATCCGAGATGCGGGCTTTGCTTCTGCATTTGCGGCCGGTGTATCTGGAAGGCAAACATTTGGAACAGGGCCTGAAAGATCTTGTCATGGAATTAAAAACCAAAGTACCCATGGACATTGTCCTTGAGATGGATGAAGATATCGATTTGGTCAAAGGCATTGAGAATCATCTGTTCCGTATTATTCAGGAAGCGATGTCCAATACATTGCGCCATGCTAAGGCAGAAAAAATGGAGATTCGGCTGCAGCGCCGGACCGATGCGATTCGTGTACTTATTCGTGATGATGGTCAGGGCTTCGATCTGGATGACCAGAAGCAGGCTTCTTATGGTCTGGCCAACATGCGGGAACGTGTTACGGAGATCGGGGGAGCCATTCAATTTGTAACGGCACCAGGTAAGGGAACACGAATTGAGATAACGATACCTTTGATGAGCGATGAAAGTGAGGAAGAACATGTCAATGGAACCGGAAGTAGAAACGGAGACGGAAACGTCGATCAAAGTGTTGCTCGTGGATGACCATGAAATGGTACGGATCGGCCTCGCGGCCGTGCTCGATACGGAGGACGGGATCGAGGTTGTGGGTGAAGCGGGAAGTGGCGAGGAAGGCATTCGACTCGCACAGGAATATAAGCCCGACGTTGTTCTGATGGATCTAGTCATGGAAGGCATGGACGGGATCGAGGCTACACGGCAGCTGCTCAAAATGTATCCGGAATGCAAAGTCATCGTGCTAACCAGTTACCTGGATGATGAAAAAATGTATCCTGTTATTGAGGCAGGCGCCTTCAGCTATCTGTTAAAGACATCAAGAGCCAATGAAGTGGCAGATGCGATTCGTGCTGCGGCACGTGGACAATCGGTTCTGGAATCGCAGGTGGCCTCCAAAATGATGAATCGATTCCGGCAGCCACAGGCAGCAGCCCCGGCTCATGAAGAGCTTACTGACCGGGAGATGGATGTACTCCGTTTACTCGCGAAGGGCAAGTCCAATCAGGATATAGCCGATGATCTGATTATCGGGATCAAAACAGTCAAATTCCATGTAACGAATATCCTGGCCAAACTTGGTGTGGACGACCGGACACAGGCAGCCATCTATGCCTATAAAAATGGTCTAGCAGAGTAAGAAGAACTGTACTGAAAACGACTTTATTTAGCAAACTTCATTGAGCAAGAAAACGTACTTAACGAATTTGAATAGCATAGATAGGCAAAAGAAAGGTCTGCTCTACCATGCACATGGTGGAACAGGCCTTTTTTTGTGATGTCCTAAGAAGTTTAGCAAATGGGGAAAGGGGGCATGCTGTTGATAGATTCATAGAATGAAAGAGAGAGCGGAGGTTAACCATGTTAAATCGTTGGATGTCTGCAGGTATAGTGGCTTTGGCACTTATTATTGTTATAGGTATGACGACGGCGTATGCAGAGAGAAGCGAGTCAGAAGGCGAGAAGCTGGAACAGTTGATACATACTTCGAACGCAGCGATGGATCAGGTGGAACGCATGATTATCAAATGGCAGGGACAAGGGACAGGGAGTGCAGAGGAACAAGCAGCACGTTTGTCGGAGCAATTGGGACTGCCGCGACCGGTTTTGGGAAGCCAGACAGGTCATGATGTGTATCGCAGTGAGATTCAGGCTGAAGGAAGTCGTGTAGGCATATTGGTAAATGCCGTCGTGACTGGAGAGAACGGATACTATGTTATTGTACAGTTGGCGGGGAATCGTTCCACTGAATTAAGCGAACTTGTTTTTTTGCATGAACAGGTAGATCAACTGCTTGCAAATTCTGAGGTGGAAGCGACATGGAACCTTGCAGTTCAGGGGACAGGAACAACCGATGCATCGGTTAGCAATCAACTAGAAGTTACAGAGGCTAAGCTGTCTGGCCAGTTGGGTATGCATGCAGCTGAGCGTTATACGGATGACAATACAGCAAGCGTGTCCTACCGTGTCCCTGAGCTGCCGACTGCGATCCAGAGTGGCTCGGATGTTCTGAACATGCAGATTGCTGTGCATCAGGACCACGATAAGGGAAGCAATCGTATTACGTTAGGATTTCCGGTAATTACTATAGAATATTGAAATGATATTAGGTGAATTTATAGGCTTGATCATGAATATTTATAGATGAATTTTCAGAGAATGTTTGGAGGAATAAGGGGCTCCTTTATCAGGAAAATTAGTGCAACCCTTCAGGCAATATGCTAAAATGGCATCACATCCAAGAGGAAGCTACTGGTAATTGTCGGTTGTATGTTGTGCATATATAACACCATTACATAGCTCGGGAAGAGCAGAGAAAGAGTCTTCCCGGAAGGAAGAGGAGCCCATGGTCGAAAAACAAATGCGAGATGAAGTGCAGACGCCAGGCGCAGTATTTTTCATTTTTGGAGCAACGGGTGATTTGGCCCGCCGGAAGCTGTTTCCGGCAATCTATAGTCTTTACCGCGAAGGCAAGCTAGCCGAAGACTTTGCGGTTATTGGTGTAGCCAGACGTCCGAGGACACCAGAACAATTCCGGGAAGACATTCATGAATCCATTAAGGAGTTCTGCCGTTATCCGGCAGGTGAACCTGATGAGTGGAATGCGTTTGTCGAACATTTTGAGTATAAATCTCTTGATATTAATAACGTGGATGGCTTCAGAGAGTTACGGGATCAAACAGAAGGCCTGGAAGCGAAGTTTAACACGCCAGGCAACCGGCTGTTTTATCTGGCACTGGCTCCAGAGCTGTTCGGCAGTGTCTCTTATAGTTTACGTGATGGCGGAATGCTGGAGAGCCGAGGCTGGAACCGGCTTGTCATTGAGAAACCGTTCGGGTATGATCTGCAGTCTGCTGAGCAGTTGAATGAGCAGATCCGTGAGGTGTTCCGTGAAGAGGAAATCTATCGGATTGACCATTATCTGGGCAAGGAAATGGTGCAGAATATTGAAGTGATTCGCTTTGGTAATGCATTTTTTGAGCCACTCTGGAATAACAAACATATTGCGAATGTTCAAATCACGCTTGGTGAGACCGTTGGTGTGGAGGAACGTGGTGGTTACTACGATCATTCCGGTGCCCTGCGGGATATGGGGCAGAATCATATGCTTCAGATGCTGACGATGATTGCCATGGAGCCGCCAAGCCGTCTATATCCCGAGGATATCCGGGATGAGAAGGTCAAGGTGCTGCGTTCCTTGCGACCATTTACGTCCGATGAAGAAGTGAACAATAACGTTGTCCGTGGACAGTATACGGAAGGGGAGTACCGGGGCAAACAGCTTCCGGGATATCGTCAGGAGGACAAGGTTGATCCCGAGTCGAATACCGAGACTTATTTTGCTGCACGTGTATTCGTGGATAACTTCCGCTGGGCGGGTGTACCTTTTTACATTCGGACAGGCAAGCGTCTACCGGTGAAAACGACCGAGATCGTGGTTGAATTCAAGTCCATGCCGAACAATGTATATTTGGGCAAAAAATATAAACTGGAACCGAATCTGCTCGTCATTCGGGTGAATCCGATGGAAGGCATCTATATTAAAATCAATGCCAAGAAACCGGGCTCGGACTCCGAAATTCAGCCGCTCGCAATGGACTTCTGTCAGAGCTGCATGATCGGAATCAACTCGCCAGAAGCATACGAGCGTCTGCTGCATGATGCAGCAGAAGGGGATTCCACGTACTTCACCCGCTGGGATGAAGTGGCGACCGCATGGTCTTTTGTCGACCGTATTGCTTCCGCATGGGCGGGGAATCATGGAGAACTGCATACGTATCCTGCAGGTACATGGGGACCGGAAGCGACAGGGAAGCTGCTGGAGCAGGATGGTTTCCACTGGTGGCCGGTGAATGGGCAGGACGAAGACAGTGTTATTTGGCAAGTGAACAACTAATCCAGTAAATCATGTGTAAAGAAGCCTTGGATAGGACGTGAGTGCGCGTTCTTCCGGGCTTTTTTTTGCGTAGAGGGAGAACAGAATAATAAGGAAATTAATAAATAAAAATAAGTTGTTGACAAAAAGTAAGTGAATAACTTATACTCAACTCAAGAGTTAAAGAAATTACGCAAAAAGAAAAACGGACGAAGGAGTTCTAAGGAGTTCTTCGAACCTATAGATTATTCATGAGATGAAATTTAAACCAGGTGAAGGGGTTACGAGGACATTCATGAAGGAACATTTTAGCATAATATCTTTAATCTAAGAATACTATTTTGCAACTATTTGAATGGAGGAAAAGGACATGTTGGATGTAGGACTTTTGTTGATTCGTTTGGTGATCGGTTTGTCGTTTATGGCTCATGGTGCACAGAAATTGTTTGGTTGGTTCGGGGGTTATGGGATCAAGGGTACAGGCGGATGGTTTGAGTCCATGGGGATGAAGCCTGGCGCACTCGTTGCACTGCTGGCAGGTTTGGCGGAATTCGGTGGCGGCTTGCTGCTGGCTCTGGGTCTGCTGACTCCAGTAGGTGGCATTCTGATTGCACTGACCATGGTGATAGCGATTGTGAAAGTTCATGGTGCGAATGGATACTGGTCTACACAAAACGGTTTTGAGTATAATCTCGCGATCCTGGTGATCGGTGTGGCATTGGCTCTGACTGGTGGAGGACAATACGCGCTGGATGCATTGATTTTCTAAGTAAGCTAGGAACGTGAATTAGGAGTACCTGGATGCCAATCTATTGGCTGAAAGGTGCTCTTTTTTTGCGATTGGAAAAGTGAAGAATCCGTTGCAGGTAATCGGTTATTTTCGGTAAAGATTATGGTACAATAGGAGAGTTGGGTAAGAAGCAGGTTAACGGTCTGTTAAAGCAGCACAGGAATAGGGAGGATGAACTCCGTTGTAAATGTGTAAAATTAAACCTAATGAGCAAAAATCGAAGGAAACAATCAACCGGTATCGCCGGATTGCATAAAAGATTGAGATTAGACCGGCCAGGCCGGTAATTAACGTTGAATGAACGGACGAAAGGGATAGAACCTATGAGCAAAGCAGATAACATTCTTCAACAGGAAGTGGACAAACGCCGGACGTTTGCCATTATCTCTCACCCGGATGCGGGTAAAACCACATTGACCGAGAAGCTGTTGCTGTTCGGGGGCGCGATTCGTCTCGCCGGTACGGTAAAAGCGCGGAAAGCAAGCAAGCACGCTACAAGTGACTGGATGGAAATTGAGAAACAGCGGGGGATTTCGGTTACATCTTCCGTCATGCAGTTCGATTATCTGGGTCATCGTGTAAACATTCTGGATACTCCGGGTCACCAGGACTTCAGTGAAGATACCTATCGTACACTGACTGCTGCAGATAGTGCAGTCATGTTGATTGACGTGGCCAAAGGTGTCGAGGCACAAACCATCAAGCTGTTCCAGGTTTGTGCGAAGCGCGGCATTCCGATTTTCACATTCATCAACAAGCTGGACCGTGAAGGACAAAGCCCGTTTGATCTGATGGAAGAGCTCGAAAACGTACTGGGTATTCGCTCCGTACCGATGAACTGGCCGATTGGTACAGGACGCGATCTATGCGGCGTGTATGACCGGATGAAAAACCAGGTGGAATTGTTCCAAGGGGACGACCACTCCACAATTAAAGTGCAAAAAGTAGACGGCTACGAAGATCCGATTATCCGCGAGATGGCGGGAGAATATCTTCATGACCAGCTGTGTCAGGATTTGGAGCTTCTGGATGTAGCAGGAGATCAGTTCGATATGGAGAAGGTACAACGTGGAGAGCTGACACCGGTATTCTTCGGCAGTGCCATCAACAACTTCGGTGTGCAGACATTCCTGGAGAACTTCCTGCAGCTGGCTCCTAAGCCTGAGCCGCGTCACAGTACCGCGGGTGAGATCGAGCCGACGAATGAGAAGTTCAGCGGATATGTATTCAAAATCCAGGCAAACATGAACCCGGCACACCGTGACCGTATCGCGTTCCTGCGGATCGTGTCTGGTAAATTCCAACGGGGGATGAGCGTTAAGCATAACCGTGTGGGGAAAGAGATTAAGCTGTCCCAACCACAGCAATTCCTGGCTCAGGACCGGGATATCGTAGAAGAGGCATATGCTGGCGATATCATCGGATTATTTGACCCGGGTATTTTCCGGATTGGCGATTCGCTTAGTCAGGGAAGTGAGGTTATATTTGATGAAATGCCAACCTTCTCGCCAGAGATTTTTGCCAAAGTAACCGTCAAAAATGCATTGAAACATAAACAGTACCAAAAGGGTATCGACCAGTTGACGGAAGAAGGAACGATTCAGGTCTTTAACACCGTGAGTTTCGATGAAACACTGCTTGGTGTTGTAGGTCAGCTCCAGTTCGAGGTATTCGAATACCGGATGAAAGGCGAGTATGGGGTAGATGTACAGTTGCAGCGCATGCCTTATCAGTTTGCTCGCTGGATCGTGGATGAGAATCTGGATCCGAGCAAATTCCGGATTAACTCTGCCCTGGTGAAGGATAAAAAGGGGAATTACGTTGTCCTGTTCGAGAATGAGTATGCGATGAGAACAGCAATAGACAAAAACCCGACTGCTCAATTCCTTGAGACTGCTCCATAAGTTTAGCTTAATATGAAGCCTTTATAATAATGGCAGTAATGCAGCAATGTTAAAGATCCCTCCGCCTTCTGGCGGGGGGATCTGTTGCTTTGCACCCTACTTAGATGGCAGGTATGATCCAGCCGGATAAGGGAAAGCTTTCTTTTGCAGGCAGAACAAACGTGATGATGGTTACCGATCCCTTTCAATACCTCGATTAGCGAAGCGGTTGAACGGGGATGGTGTGCAGATGCTCCTGCGCGACTTGAATCAACTCATCCTGCTTCGCAGAATCAGTGTTCTTCCAGATCATTTCGAAAATGGCGCCAAGTCCGGGCAATGCGGCTTCCGGTCCATCGACAGAACCTTCAATCATCTCCCGGAGCTGATCATCACTCTTGTCATGAACTTTATGAACAATCGCTTCACGCAGACTTAATGTAATTGGCATCGCAATTCCCTCCTCGTATATTCGGCTGCTCCTATACTGTTCCCTGGGAAGCGTGAGCGCATTCAAGTTTATCCGGCTTTGTGGTATACTACGAAGGATATTTAAGTAAGCATTGACATCTGAAAGGATGCGCAAGAGCTGAAGTGCAGCGGGAGGTTAAGACCCTAATGGCTAAGAAACAATATGCCGTAATTGGCATGGGGCGGTTCGGATCAAGTGTGGCCAATGCGCTGAGCGGTATGGGATTCGACGTACTGGCAATTGATACGGACGAGCAGCGGACCCAGGAAATGTCCAATGTGGTGACTCATGCTGTATCGGCAGATTCAACAGATGAAGAAGCGCTGCGAGCGCTGGGCATACGAAATTTCGACGTTGTCGTTGTGGCAATCGGTGAAGATATTCAGGCGAGCATTTTGACGACCCTGATTTTGAAAGATATGGGTGTACCGGTTCTGATCGTCAAGGCACAGAATGAGCTGCATGGTAAAGTGCTGCAAAAGATTGGAGCAGACAAGGTCATTTACCCTGAACGGGATATGGGGCTGCGTGTAGCCCATCATTTGACCTCTCCGAACATACTGGATTACATTGAGCTGTCTGAAGATTACAGCATATTAGAGATGAGAGCCTCCGAGCAGATGATCGGCAAAAACCTGTTGGAGCTCAACATTCGTGCACGCTTCGGTTGTAACGTCATGGCGATTCGCAGCGGGAATTCCATGAATATCTCTCCGTATGCCGAGGATCGGATAGAAGCTGGGGATGTGTTGATCATTGTGGGCCACAAAGACCATTTGACGAAAATGGAGCTCGCCTATCCGAAGTGATCTCTCGGAGTCACCCGGAGTAAATTGAACGGCAGACGGGAAGGATGGAAAGATGGATATCGTATCACCGCAAAATTCACGTGTGAAGGAATGGGCACAGCTGCTGGAGAAAAAGCACCGTACCCGTCAGCATAAATACATCATTGAAGGCATTCACCTGGTACAGGAAGCGCTACGTGCACAGGCTGATCTGGAATGCATCGTTTACGATGGTGAGCAGGGAGTACCTACTGAACTGGCTGGCCTCGAAGGACCACTGCAACGTATAGAATGGATCAGCGTATCGCCGGCTGTGATTGCCAAATGTACGGATACGATGACACCGCAGCCTGTTTTTGCCATTGTTCGTAAAGGTCGTGAGCCGCTGGAAAGCCTGCTCTCTGAAGAGCGTGGGCTTGTTGTGGTGCTGGATGGGGTGCAGGACCCAGGTAATGTGGGGACAATCATTCGCAGTGCTGACGCAGCTGGAGCCGTCGGTGTGGTGCTTGGTGCAGGCTCTGCTGACGTGTATAATCCGAAGACGATTCGTTCAACGATGGGATCATTGTTTCATTTGCCCATTGTGGAAGGGCAGCTGGAATCTATGCTTCCGGAAGCGAAAGCAGCGGGTGTGAAGCTCGTAAGTACCTCTTTGCAGGCAGAGTACTCATGTTATAGCTATGATTTTACTCAATCCGTTTGGCTTGTAATCGGCAATGAAGGCAAGGGGATATCCGAGTCTACGGCAAGGCTTGTGGATGATGCAATTACGATACCGATGCAGGGACAAGCAGAATCGTTGAATGCCGCAATGGCGGCGACGATTTTGATGTTCGAAGCGATGAGACAGCGGATGGTTTAGTTTATAGATCGGTAAATAGTAAGTATGATATAGGACAAGGATTTTAGAAAAACAAATTAAGCTTATTCCTACTTTTGTGAGAGATAGGGATGAGCTTTTTTCTTTTGAAATAGAAAGGTTATCGACCAATCAGAAAAATGAACTGGATCAGAGAGAAACTCTACAGCTATCTGGAGAAGCTCGGACTTGAAATCAGGGAATCCAGCAAAAGTGAATAGTGGGAAGAATCTGAACACTGCTTGTAACCTTCATCTGACATTCAAATATGATGTGGATACAATAGTTCCGAAAATGAATGAGTGAAGGCGAAGGGCATGTCCCTTCGCTTCTTTGTTATGTGGATTCTGAATTCATGCTCTCCTTTGCGCGTTCAGCCGATATTGATGTGGAGTTGTACCCGTAACGGAACGGAATACTTTGCAGAAGTAGGAAGGCGTGGACAAGCCTACACGGTGACCGATTTCCGGGACGCTGTATGAATAGCGGGCAAGTAGTACGCAAGCATGACGAATACGTGTAGCTTGAGTATAGGCGACAATGGTCGTTCCAGTGGCCTTTTTGAATACATGAGACAGATGATAAAGAGACATGTGCAGTTCTGCAGCGAGATCCTTGAGTTGAAAGGGTTCATGGTAATGTTCCTCAATCCACTTCATGATAGCTTCAGCGTGAGGATGAAGAAGACTGTTGAAGGTTGGACGCACGGATTGGGAGAGGGCATGCTTGTCTTCTTCCCAGATGTATTGAATCTGTACGAGCAGGTTCAGTAAAAAGAGCTGGGCAGCCTCCTCTTCTCCTTCTCCATGAAGTCCGTTGAGATGAATCTGCGCGAACTGTTCCATGAATTGCACCAGCATGGAAGAAGAAGGAAGAATGAAAGGTGCAATAGGTGAAGGTTGTCCCAGAAGCTCCTGTACAAAATGATGAGTAGCCGTAAAATGCCGCCAGGTTTCCTTCAGCACATCCAAATCATACATAAGTACACTACGGACAAAAGGATGCTCATCCGTAACCTGAATCTGTACCTGATGCAGCTGAAAAGGACGGAAAATCATCAGTGTACCTGGTTTAAGCGGAAAAGCTTGGCCTTCCGTAATTAACTGACCATATCCATCATGAATGTAGGTAACTTCCATTTGGGAATGGGCATGAAATATTTCACGAAAAGTCGTGGTGGATGTACGTCGGCAAGCCAGATCGAATTGCTCCTTGTCTAACATGGACAATGCCTATTCCTCCCTCAACATGAGCACAAGATCCTTTTATTTTAACACAAGATACACGCATAAAAGCGCTTAATAATTGTGTATTGTGAAAGGAACAAGGGAGGTATGTTTAGATGTTAAAAGTAGCGATTATTGGTGCTGGTGCAATCAGTGGAGCGCATATCTCAGCATATTTGGCCTTTCCCGATCGATGTCAGATTGTAGCTGTGGTCGATATGTACCCTGAAAAAGCACAGAAACGAATGAATGAACATGGACTGAAAAATGCACAGGCAGTAGCGGATTATAAAGAATTGCTGAGCCAGAATATTGATGTGGTCTCTATCTGTACTCCGCCGTATACACATGCTCCCATTGCATGTGACTTTTTGCATGCAGGTACTAACGTGCTGGTTGAAAAACCGATGGCTTCCTCTCTGGAAGAAGCGGATCAGATGCTAAAAGCAGCCGAACAGAGCGGAAAATTTCTGTCGGTCGTGGCACAGAATCGGTTCACTACACCGATGATGAAGCTTAAGGGCGTACTGGATAGTAAGCTGATGGGCCCGATTGTGCATGTTCAGGTGGATTCATTCTGGTGGCGGGGTCATAACTATTATGATCTTTGGTGGCGTGGGACTTGGGAAAAAGAAGGCGGTGGTTGTACGCTTAACCATGCCGTGCATCATATTGATGCCATGCTCTGGATGATGGGTCCACCCGTGGAACTGCAGGCCATGATGGCCAACACGTCGCATGATAATGCGGAAGTGGAAGATGTATCGATGGCCATGCTCCGATTCCCTGGAGGGGCACTTGGCATGATCACGAGTTCCGTCGTGCATCACGGAGAGGAACAGCAGTTAATTTTTCAGGGAAAAGAGGCCCGGGTATCTGCACCGTGGAAAGTGGTTGCCTCAACTTCACGTAGTAACGGATTTCCGGAGCCAAATCCGGAACTGGAGCAACAGATACAGCAGAAAGCAGACACATTGCCGGATGTCATTCACGTTGGTCACGCGGGTCAGGTTGAGAATGTGTTAAACGCCATTGAGACCGGATCACCACTTCTGGTGGATGGACGGAGTGGGCGGAATACACTTGAACTGATTGTAGGCATATATAAGTCCGCGAGTACGGGGGAGAAAGTTACCTTTCCTCTGGAAGCAGGCGATGCGTTCTACACACGTGAGGGTATAATGCAGCATGCGGTGCACTTTTACGAAAAGAAGACAGCAGTGGAGAACTTCGAGGATCTGAGCATAACGCTGGGGACCCAGTTGGAGTCAAAATGAATAAAGGATTAAATAGCAAAAAGATGCCAATGTCTCATGATAAAAGTGAGGCGGCATCTTTTTTTGCTGGATCAGAATCTCACTCATATATGTCATCAAATTTATCATATAAATGGACGATAGTTAGACTATCAAGACTCCCTGGGACTATTCGATCCTACTTATTGGAACAACCTAAATGACACGTGATGTAACTTTGTTACAACATCTACTGTGCTTTTGTAGAGAA
The DNA here is from genome assembly GCF_002276415.1 of Paenibacillus sp. 7523-1. Lineage (NCBI taxonomy): Bacteria > Bacillati > Bacillota > Bacilli > Caryophanales > Paenibacillaceae > Paenibacillus > Paenibacillus sp. 7523-1. Next base: position 19,464 of record NZ_NPBR01000022.1, read on the forward strand.
TTAATCCAAAATACCCCGGTTACCTGCCACTGTCCACTTAAACAAAGGAAACGCTATTTGTGGAATCAAAGGGAACGTTATTGAGTGGTTGAAACTAATTGTGTAATTGCATTACAGCCACTTATCCGCCCATCGCTCCACGGCACTTAATGCTCTTCCCAGCTCCGTCCCTTTGCGGGACAACATATATTCTGTCCGAACTGGTCGCTCTGTAACCACATGGCGCACGACTAGACCTTCTTCCTCCAGTTCTTTCATTCGTTCATTCAGTACGCGTTTGCTCAAGTCAGGGATATAAGCGTGAATTTCACTGAATCGTTTGGGCTCTTCCATCAATGCATGAATAATGAGGGCAACCCACTTCCGGCCAATGATCTGATAAGACTGTTCCACCTTTTCGCATATTTGCTTGGCATTCTCATCATCGCTCATAATAGTACTCCTTTGAATTAGTTATGCTTATTATAGCACTAGTATACTTATTGTAACCTGGATGTCTACAATCATTATGTATAAAATATCACATACCAATTGTTTATAATCTTACCACATAAAGCGTTAACAATAAATAAAAACCCTGTAAACACTGGTGTTCACACGTTAGACATGATTGTTGACGAATTGTGACGACAGGTGTAATATGGGTAACGTTAATTCAAATGGTTACAATTTATAACCTTGGTTTAAGGTTGTGGAGAGAAGGAATGTTCCATGGTTAAATTCGGGTATGTTATATAAACGGAGGCAAGGCGGGTCACGCACCCACTTATTCCGTCTTTTGTCATGCTTGGATTTGAACATTTTGCACCATCATATACTATACTGCACAGATCACAGGAGGCACTCCAATGGACGCAATGACATTTGTCCTGTTCGGGGCAACAGGCGATTTAGCCAAACGCAAGATTTACCCTGCATTATATAACTTGTACATTGATCAAAAAATGCCAAAATCCTTCTCCGTTATCGGTCTTGGACGGCGTGAATTGTCGGATGCTGACTTCCAGGCGAATGTCGAAAAGTCACTGCATGAATTCTCACGGCAAACGCCTGAAGAAGAATCCCAGGTACGTGATTTCATTGGAGCTTTCCGTTATTGTTCCCTGAACAATACGAAGCTTGAGGATTACACGAAATTGCTGAAAATTGTCGAGCAGCGTGAACAGGAACTGAGCATTCCGGAAAATCGCATGTTCTACATGTCGGTTGCGCCAGAATTCTTTGAGCCAATCGCACTGAATATTCAGGAAAGCGGTCTGGGTAACACCAAAGGCTGGAAGAAACTGATTATTGAAAAACCATTCGGACACGATCTGCAATCTGCACGTGAACTGAATGAGAAACTCAGCAATACCTTTGCAGAGGAAGAAATTTATCGCATTGACCATTTCCTGGGCAAACCGATGGTTCAAAATATTGAAACCCTGACGTATGCGAATCCGGTCATTCAGGCATTGTGGTCCAACCGTTACATTGCCAATGTACAAATCACGGCTAGTGAAACTGTTGGTGTTGAAGAACGCGCTGCGTATTACGACCAAAGTGGTGCCGTTCGCGACATGTTCCAGAATCATATGCTTCAATTGCTGATGATGATTGCCCTGCATTTGCCAAAACGCTGCACTCCGCAAGAAATTCAGTTTAAAAAGCAAAAGATTGCTGAAGCCCTTCGACCACTGACCAAAGAAAACATCGCTTCTGAAGTGGTACGTGCTCAATATGGCGCAGGCGAACTGCAAGGGAAATCCGTTGTAGGTTATCTGGACGAGCCTGGTATCCCGGCTGGTTCCCAAAACGATACGTATGTAGCGGCGAGATTGTGGATCGATGATCCATTCTGGAGTGAGGTTCCTTTCTACATTCGTACAGGTAAACGCCTGGCAGAGAAATCCACACGCATCGTAGTTGAGTTCAAGGCGCCGCTCAAAACAGGTCATGAATCTGAAAATACGACCGAGCCTAACCTGCTGACGATTGAAATTGGTCCAGGGGAAAGCATCTCGCTTCAATTGAATGCGAAGAACCCATTGAACCATGGTGAAGTGGAGCCAATTAATATGACATTTGCTTCAGGCAAACGCAATATTCCGGAAGCTTACGAAAACCTGATCTTTGACGCTATGCGTGGAGATTCCACCTTCTTCGCTCACTGGAACGAAGTGGAGCTGGCATGGCAGTGGGTACAACCGATTCTGGAAGCCTTCCAAGATGGCAGTGTACCGCTGGATACCTACAGCGCAGGATCGCAAGGACCTGATTCCGCAGATCGTCTGATTGCAGAGAATGGCTACCGTTGGTGGTAAGCACATCTAAGGCTAACTGAATTTACCGTTCCAATTTTGCATAAGTCCTTCCGGCAAATGGCCGGAAGGCCGTAAAAATTTTTGATATAGATAAACTTATAATTGTTCATAACAGGAGGATTTATCATGAAACTTGGACTTATTGGATTGGGCAAAATGGGATTGAACCTGGGCAGAAACCTGATTGACCACAAACATGAAGTGGTTGCTTTTGACTTGAACACTGAAGCTGTTAACGAAATGAAAGAATACGGAGCACAAGGCGTTTCTTCTTATAAAGAAATGGTTGAGTCTTTGGAATCTCCACGTGTACTGTGGATCATGGTTCCTCACAATGTGGTTGATGCTGTACTGGCTGAAGTAAGCCCGCTGCTCTCTAAAGGCGATATCATTATTGAAGCAGGTAACTCCCACTACAAAGAGTCAATCCGTCGTTATGAGGAATTGAAACCATCCGGTATCCACTACATGGATGCAGGTACTTCCGGTGGTATGGAAGGCGCACGTAACGGTGCTTGTTACATGATCGGTGGAGACCCTGAAGCTTGGGCAATCGTTGAGCCGGCATTCAAAGACACTGCAGTAGAGAACGGTTATCTGTATGCAGGTAAAGCAGGCAGCGGTCACTTCCTCAAAATGGTGCACAACGGTATTGAGTACGGTATGATGGCATCCATCGGTGAAGGTTTTGACGTACTCGAGAAAAGCGACTTCGACTTCGACTTCGAAAAAGTGGCTCGCGTATGGAACAACGGTTCCGTTATTCGTTCTTGGCTGATGGAGCTGACTGAGCGTGCGTTCTCCAAAGATGCGAACCTCGATGAAATCAAAGGTGTAATGCACTCTTCCGGTGAAGGACGCTGGACTGTGGAAACAGCATTTGACCTGCAAACTGCTACACCAGTTATCGCATTGTCCTTGCTGATGCGTTATCGTTCCCTGGAGACAGATACATTCACAGGAAAAGTGGTAGCAGCGCTGCGTAACGAATTTGGCGGCCACGCTGTAGAAAAAAAATAAGTTAATATATAACTGTTAACATATAAGGTTATTCGGGTAATGAATATCATCGTGTTTATAAATTCATCAAGTGGAGGGAACATATCATGAAATTTTTCTTGGATACAGGGAATGTTGAGGAAATCAAACGGATTGAACGTCTTGGTCTGGTGGATGGAGTCACGACCAACCCGTCTTTGATTGCCAAAGAAGGCCGAGTATTTAAAGAAGTGATTCAGGAGATCTGTGGCGTTGTCAAAGGCCCGGTCAGTGCTGAAGTCATCGGTCTCAAAGCCGAAGATATGTTGAAGGAAGCTTATGAAATTGCTGAATGGGCACCGAATGTAGTCATTAAACTACCGATGACCGAAGATGGGCTGTATGCTTGTCATGAGCTCACGCAAAAAGGAATTAAGACCAATGTAACGCTGATCTTCTCGGCAGCACAAGGCCTGATGGCGGCGAAAGCCGGAGCGACTTACATCAGCCCGTTCGTTGGCCGTCTGGATGATATTGCGGTGGATGGCATGAAGCTGATTCGTGACCTGCGTCTTATCCTGGATACGTACGATATGCCGTCCGAGATCATTGCTGCAAGCATCCGCAATATCAAACATGTTGAAGATGCTGCCCTTTCCGGTGCGCACATTGCGACGATTCCTGGATCGCTCCTGCCGACTTTGTGGAAACATCCACTGACAGACAGTGGCATCGAGCGCTTCCTGAAGGACTGGGAAACTGTTCCTAAATAATGTTGCGAAAGATTTATACCTTGTTATAAAGCATATGGCATAAATGAATCAAAGCCTTCACCTTGCAGAGCAATCTGCAGGTGAGGGCTTTTTTTTATTATGAAGAAAAAAGGCTAGGCTATCTGAGTGCACCTCCAATGGTTCAAATAAATGGGGCGATGTTTTGCTACACGGGGTGCTGTCCTTCTTTTTCGGGACAACGGTGCATAAGGATAACATATAACCCTAGAGCTCATCCCGCAGGGAGAGGGGGACACCCGATGATGAGAAAAAGATGGCGGAGCCGAAGACGACGGAAGCCGCCAAGCGGCAAACGCAAGATGTGGCTGATTATTTTACTGGTAGCGGTATTTTGCCTGATGCAGGGCTTTGCGTATGTGGATAAAAAAATGAAGCCTCCAATTATGCATTTGGCCAAAATACGGGTGAAGCAGATTGCTACAGAAGCGATCAACAAGGCCATAACGGCCCAGGTGGCGGAAGGCAAATCGACCGAAGGGCTGATTGACTGGAAAACCGATACTGCCGGTAAAGTGTCCGGTTTCATGCTGAACTATGATGAGCATATGCGTATTACCGCAAGCACGATGAATATTGTGCAGTCCACGTTACAGAACGTGCATATGTTAAAAGAGAAAATCCCCCTTGGTCAGGCACTGGGTAGCCCGGTCCTGGCATCCTTTGGCCCGAATATTCCCGTTCGTATCGAGCCACAGGGGGCTGTGAAGGTCGATCTGAACACCAGGCAGCAGAATGCCGGGATCAACATGATCCTGGTCGAGGTGTACATTCATATCATTGCCGAAGTGGCCGTGGTGGTTCCCTTTGATATGGAGCCAGAGACGGTAGATACCGAAATACCAATATCCTACCTGCTCGTGGTCGGGGATGTGCCCATGTATTACTACGATAATCAGGGCAAGCCGGTGGGCAGTAACGGCAGCAGTGCGCCATCCATTGCATTACCATCAGGCCAGGCCGGGGTATCCGGTGGTACTGGCGTGACACCGAACCCTTCCGGTCAGAACCAGCAGCAGACACCAGGCGGTAATATGCAGGGAGATGAGCTGGAGCTTGAACCTGATCTTACAGGAGAAAATGGTGGTCTACCGCTCGATACAGACGTAAATCATTGAAGTGATTTGAATTGAATCGAACTAAAGAAGTTCAATCAATAAAAAAACGGGATCCTCTTCTAAGAGGTCCCGTTTCTTTATTTGCTTTTCGCCTTAGCCTTCTTCTGCTCACGTTCTTCCCGTTCCCAATGCTTCAAAAGCGGATAAGGGTCAAACGACCATTCCGTCAGTCCGGTATCCCGGTAGATTCCGTAATGCAAATGGGGGGGGAATTTCCCCTGGGTACCTGGTTTACCATAACCAGAGCTGCCGACCCAGCCCACAACTTGACCGGGGGTAACGACCTCGCCAATATGGGCATTCTTATCAAAACCGGATAGATGAGCGTAGTAGTGATAGTGGTTATTCAAATCACGGATACCAATCCGCCAGCCGCCGAAGGGATTCCAGCCCTTGATCTCCACGACACCGTAACAGGTGCTGCGCACGGGAAGTCCGTGGGGAGCGAAAATATCTGTTCCCTCATGGATACGATAACCACCCCAACTGCGTTTGGTCCCCCATGTGCTACGATAGGAATAATTCGTGCCGAGCGGAACGGGAAATGCATGGCTAAACAAATCGATGCTGTCAAAATGCTCATATAATTTCGCAAACTGCTGAATGCGCTGCACAGCTCGAGTATTATGATAATACTCCCACAGAGCAATGCTGAAGTCCTCCTGACGGGCTCCGAATCTCTGAATGGCGTTCGCCATACTGTACAGCACATCCAGATCGTTGTTGGCATCCGCCAGTCCATCTCCCGATCCATCCCGGCCGTATCCATTAAAAAAAACGATGGAGCCCGGCTGTTGATCCGTCTCATCCGGGTTAAGCCAGCCTCTCCAGGCGGGAGATGTCATGAAAATCCCGGTTAGTCGCTCCGCGTGCTTGCGGTCTTTGGGATGAGCACGCGTCAGAGTTCGTTCATACTGGTCGATGGCTGCGAGTCTGAACCAGGGAATGCCGGTTATTTGTTCAATGCTCTCATATAAACTTCGGCGTGCTTTTAAAATCTCCGCTGGTTTCATTTCGGAAAGTTCGGTTTTGGACGACACAGCGGAGGATTCACCATGAACATCAACAGGCAAGAATGGGAGAAGCAATGTGCCTGCAAGTAGGGTTTTAATCCAAAAAGAGTGAGTGAAGCGCATTTTGATGCGATTTTGCACAGGGAAGCAGCCCCCTTTCCATTGAGATGATGCACAGGCGTGCCCGGTAAACCAAGCTATAACCTAGCGTTCTTCAAAAGTCCTTATTTTATCCGTGTAAGGGTGGATTGCACAAGATGTGACAAATGGGGGTTTTTCCAACGCTTTCATGGTATAATATGTTCCGAGCAACAGCCTAACTTCATTAGAAAGAGGGTTTACGCATTGGCTAAACGTGTTAAGGAACCGAAACCGGACTGGATTCGGATTAAATTGACAACCGGCGATAACTATCAGGAAATGAAAACGATGATGCGTTCGAAAACGCTGCATACAGTATGTGAGGAAGCACGATGCCCGAATATTTATGAATGCTGGGCCAATCGAACAGCTACTTTTATGATTTTGGGCGACATTTGCACACGGGCATGCCGCTTTTGCGCGGTGAATACCGGCTTGCCGACGGAACTTGATTTGCAGGAGCCAGAACGCGTCGCAGAAGCTGCGGAGCAAATGAACCTGCAGCACTGTGTTATTACAAGCGTCGCTCGTGATGATTTGAAGGATGGCGGAGCGACTATTTTTGCCGAGACGGTAAAGGCAGTTCGACGCCGCTTGCCTTTATGTAGTGTAGAAGTATTGATTCCAGACTTCCTGGGTGATCGGGATTCCCTGAAAATTGTCATGGATGCCAAACCTGACATTCTTAATCACAACATTGAGACGGTAGAACGGCTATCAGACAAAGTCAGAGCTAAGGCCAAATACAAGCGTTCACTTGAATTGCTTGCTCGTGCCAAAGAAATGCAGCCCAACATTCCAACCAAATCCAGCATCATGCTGGGTTTAGGTGAGGAATACCAGGAAATTTTGCAAACCATGGATGATCTGCGTGCTGTGGATTGTGATATCATGACGATTGGTCAGTACCTGCAGCCATCCGAGAAACATCTGTTTGTTGAGAAGTATTATCCGCCAGAAGAGTTCGCAGCATTGAAGCAGGAAGGACTGAAACGTGGATTCAGCCACGTTGAATCCGGACCGATGGTACGCAGTTCCTACCATGCACATGAACAGGTTAAATCTGCTGCAAAACATGCGGAACAGGCGGCAACACACGCATAATGGAGGACACTGGATTGGAAGAAGAAAAAAGCACTGAGCAGGTTCAGGACACGGCCCAGGATCAGCCTCAGGATAAACCACAAGAAAAAGTACAGGAAAAGATCATCGTTCAGGTGAACGGTAAAAATTATGAGATTGTGCAGAACTATAAAGAAGGCTGGAACCCGGAAGTTTTCCGCGACCGGTACAGTGAAGTTCTGGAGCGCTACGATTACATTATCGGAGACTGGGGCTACAGTCAGCTGCGGCTCAAAGGCTTTTATCGTGATAATCATCCCAAAGCCACGAAAGATTCCACCATCTCAAGCATGGTGGATTATATTAATGAATATTGTAACTTTGGCTGTGCTTACTTTGTTCTTCAGAAGAGCAAAGAACAGCCTCAAGCCAAAGCAAAAAGCGGCTCCTGAGAAGGGCCGCTTTTTTTGTGCATGTTATTATATCCGGGAGTGTTCTTTGTGAACACCAATCAGCATGATTCGGAACCAGGCTAGTCCAAAAAGGCAGTGCGAACCCGGTTCCAAAACGGATAGGGGCGATAACGGGCAAAGCTTACCTTGTGACTTGCAACCTGACAACGTACGGAGATCAGATCCTCCACCATGACATTGACATGATCGATTGTCAGCAGCAGCCTTTGGTCCTTACGCGAGAAGATGTCACAGTGATGGTGCTTGGGCAAAATAACCGGTGAACCCAGCGTCCGATAGACACGGTTATTGATCGAAGCAATTTCGGCAATCTGAATTGCCTCAATAGTCGGATGTACCATGGCACCACCCAGGGCCTTATTATAGGCTGTACTGCCTGAAGGCGTGGATACGCAGATCCCGTCCCCCCGGAACATCTCGAAGGTCACGTCATTAATGTCGACTTGGGCTACGACCGTACCATCCACACCTTTTAACGTAAATTCATTTAAGGCAATATAGGAGGTGTTACCCGATTTTTTACGAATCTCAAGCTCAAGCAGCGGGTATTCTACAATTCGGGGTTTGAGTCGTTCGGGATCCCCTTTTCCGCTCATCAATCGTACCAGTTCCTGTAATTCGTCTTTCTTCCAGTCGGCATAAAAACCGAGATGGCCTGTATGAACCCCAACAAAAGCAATGTCCGGGATCCGGTCGATGAAATTGTGAAATGCTTGCAGCATTGTTCCATCGCCTCCGATGGAGATAACAATCTCCGGCGACTCTGCATCCAGCTTGAACCCTTCTTCTTTTGCCAGCGCATGAAACTGCTGACTCAGATCAATCGATAACTGGTCTCCGCGGTCTTGAACATAGTATCTCAAGATGAAAGCTCCTTTGTGGTCATTATATTACCGATGATAATCAATTCCAGAGCAGAACACAACGTTGGATTGATATTCATTCGAAATATAGGTGCGCAAGCAGGGCTTATTTTTGGAACCTTCTCGGGAAGAGCAGGGCACGAAGCAGAGAAAAGAACAGCAGCAAAAGCAGCACGCCGCCAAGGATCACGAATCCGAACAATATAATTTGTCCCGCGTCTGGTGAGTATATAACTGTAGCTACAGGTGAAGAGCTGGTCTCACTTATGGCGGGCCATGCGGTTGGACCCATTATGGGTACCCACAGTAGTAAAACAAGTATAGGTGCAATCACAGCATGTATGGCTCTGGCAAACAGAAACGGCCCATATCGCATCGGCGTGTTGCTGAGTATGCTCATGATCTGGGCATGTACCGACAATCCTCCCCAGGACAACACAAATGCAGCAGCGGCAGCCTTATAAACAAGGGGGACGGCTGAACCTGCTCCTCCGGCTTCCTTGGCTCCAAGAGTCACTTCAAACAAACCACCTACAAGACTCTGTGATAAGGCAGGCGGCAAGTTCATGAAGGTGAGCAGCTGCTCTGTCATTTGATACAGCACGCCAAGTGATCCGGTCTGTACAAGTAACTCCATCATGACAGAGAAGAATACAACAAGCCCACCTACGATAATAATAAGGCGAAGGGATGAGGAGACAGCCTGGCGCAGTAGTTCTCCAAATGCGCGCCCATCTGCCAATCGTGCCTCATGCATGGCATGGATAGCCTGTATGAATCTGCTGCCCTTTTGCTTCACGGTTGAGGTTGAAGGCGTAGGGGATGGAGAAGATGAGCTAGCTGCTCTTCCATGGAATCGCATGAGCAGACCAACGATGAAGGCAGCGGCATAGTGAGAAGCGACCAGAATCGGAGCAACGGCTACATTGTGAAAAAAACCGACGGATACCGCACCGATCATGAAGATGGGATCGGATGAAGTAGTGAAGGCCACGAGCCGCTCACCCTCTTCCCGCGTGACCAGCTTTTGATCCCATAATTGCGCAGTTAATTTTGCTCCTGTCGGATAGCCGGAAGCGCAGCTAACCGCAAATACAAAACCTCCGCTTCCTGGAACACGAAACAGGGGGCGCATGAGTGGATTTAACAGGGTCCCGAGAAAATGGACAATGCCGAAACCGAGCAGCAGCTCAGAAAGAACCAGAAAGGGAAAAAGCGACGGGAATAACACATCCCACCATATGGAGAGCCCTCTCACACTTGCATGCCAGGTCTCTGCAGGGAACAAGACCATAAGAAAACAGAGAACGAGGAGAGCGAGTGTAATCAGAACATGGGTAAGTTTGTGTGAAGCTGCCATGAATACCTCTCCTTTATATGATAATGGTCGATAAGCCTGCTGCAGTGAGTGTCGCTTGTGCCATCAATATATGAACCAAAGCGGACAAACAGTACAAATTAATATCCGGAAAGCGCTTGCAAAAATGGCTGTATTTTTAAACGATGTATGCTAAAATGATAAAAAACGCCTGAACGTCACCTATTTGTCCAATAAAGGTGAAATTCAATTCGGATGGAGTGATGATTATGAGTCTTGTCACCGGAATCCTGGTCTGTGCTTTTGTCTATGTAATACGTGCCTCGCTTGTACGCTCTGAAGAAGAGGATTGGCGAAGTTATTAATGGAATATATGGTGCGCCAATCTTGCGATTGGTGCTTTTTTTGTGTCTTCTGAAGTGAACAGGCTCTAGAGAAAAAGGATCGAAGACATCTTGACTTGCTGATGTTAGATAGGACTTTTGGGATTTTTTTGATAGAATGATGATAAAGGTGATGGCAACCTGATCTCAATTTTGTTTTCACATTTAAGCATTGATGTGTAAGATATGCCAAAATTCGACACGACTAGTGAGGGTTAGATGAATGAATCCCAATCTGAGTATTTATGAAAATCTGGGCGGAGAACAGGGTGTTCGGGCATTAGTTGAAGCCTTTTACCCTATAGTCCAGCAAAACGAACAACTAGCTCCTCTATTTCCGGAAGATATACAGCCGGTTATGGACAAGCAATACATGTTTTTGTCTCAGTTTTTCGGTGGACCTGCGTTGTTCTCTGAAGCGTATGGTCACCCAATGATGCGTGCCCGCCATATGCATTTTGAAGTGACCGTTGAACGGGCACACGCCTGGCTGGCATGCATGGATCAAGCGTTGACACAGATCGGTGTGGAAGAGCCGTTGCATTCTTTTGTCCTGCAGCGTTTGTCGGGGCCGGCACATCATTTTGTGAATACGCCGTAACTCCGAATACAGGTAAAACGGGAGAGGGATGGAAACAAGTGGAATTAGAGCCTCTATATAAGGTGAAGGTCACATGTCATTATTGTGAAACCGAGTTTGAAACCTCCAGAGTCAGACCGAGCTTGAAGCGGCCCTATCGGACTGATTCCGATTTTTGTGCCTACTATAAGCTGGAGAACCCGGATTTCTATGTTGTGCGTATCTGCCCTGAATGCGGGTTTGCATCGACAGAGAACTCGACAGATAAATTGACTGACAAGCAGCGACTTGCGTTCAAGGAACAGATCGGTAATCGTTGGGAGAAACGGGATTACAGCGGATCACGGACACTAGATCAGGCACTGGCCACATACAAGCTCGGTCTATTTTGTGCTCAGGTAATCCAGGAGAAGGATCGCATTGTAGCAGGACTGCTGCACCATATCGCCTGGCTGTATCGTTACCGGGAAGATCATGAGCAGGAACGGCGCTTTCTGGAGTTTAGTCTGGAAGCTTATGTTAGAGTGTTCGAGCGGGAAGGTGCGGGCAGTAATGAAGCAAGGCTGCTGTACCTGCTTGGTGAGCTGAATCGCAGAGCAGGCCACTTCCACGAGGCCGTCAAATGGTTTGGGCGTGTCATTCACGATAAACGGATCACGGATGCGGCCATGATTCGGGCTTCCAGAGAGCAGTGGGCCCTGCTGAGGGAACAGATGATATCTGGCAGGATGGAACTGCCTGAAGAAATGATTGAAGCAGATAAAGAGGCTGCTAAGCGCAGCCCCATCTAATTAAACTTTGATTATTTGCGGACCGGTTTACTGGAGAGCAGATAATCACTATCGTTATCAATAACGGTCATGCTTCCATTGCAACAAGGAAAGACCAGCAATTTCTTTTTGCCTTCACGAATGCGTACAAGCTCTCTCGGTTTGAGGGGCAGCAGCACATTGCTCGCTTGGCAGAACGGGCATTGCTGTACATAGATGTCCCCCATGACAATATCATAGGGCCAGCTGTTTTCAAAAGGGATCATTCCTGCTCGCCTTCCGAAGGGGCTGGTTTGGATGCTTCTTCTTTGGCCAATTCGGCAATCTTCTGCAACAGGATGTGCTGGGGCATGTGCATCAGATGCTCAAGCGGTACGCCAAGGGATTCTGCTAATTTGACGGCTGTGTCAGCCGATATTTGTAAAGGTTTCATCACATTTACCTCCTGAAAAAGTGGCTTAAACTATTTCTCTAGTATAGAGATAGAGCACTCATAAAACCAGTTTTTAATTGAAGTATTTTAGTTCAAATCCTTGAATTCCAAAAAGAGAGGTGCCTTATTAAATGAAAACACCACTAAAACCTGTATGGGATCTGGAGTCCATTTTTAGTGGAGGTTCTTCCTCCGAATCGTTCGCTGCGTACTTGGCCCGGCTGGAACAGGATGTACGCAAACTTCAAACCCTGTTGATTGAAACCGCTGCACCAAAGACGCTTGAAGAAACTCATGCATTCGACGACATTCTTGAATTACTGCAGAGCTGTTACATTCGTATTTCGGAAGGTTCTGCATTTGTGTCCTGCTTATCATCGCAAAATCAGCAGGATAAGAAGGCTACTCAGCTGCAAGGCACCGTTAGTACTCTTGGAGCCATGCTGAACAGCAGCAAGTCCCGTTTTGACAACCTCCTTAGTCAGACAGCAGATGACGTATGGGAGAAGTGGATTGCTCGCGAAGATATCGAGCCCTTGGCTTTTGTACTGAATGAGAGCCGGACACAGGCTCGTGAGAAGCTGTCCCCTGAACTTGAAGGACTTGCGCTGGATCTGGGCGTGGATGGTTATCATGGTTGGGGCAAGTTCTATAATACGATCGTAAGTAAAGTGAACATTCCGTTTGAACAAAACGGTGAGACGATCATGCTCTCCGCCGGACAGGCTGCCAACAAGCTGAGTGACAGTGATCGCAACGTGCGTGAAACGGTATTTGCGAGCTGGGAGAAGGCTTGGACGGATGTAGAAGACTTCTGCGCCGATACATTAAACCATCTAGCCGGATTCCGTCTTAAGTTATATGAGAACCGCGGCTGGGACGATATTCTCAAAGAACCACTAGCCATCAACCGGATGTCTCGCCAAACGCTCGATACGATGTGGGACGTTATCAACGGAGCCAAACCGGCACTCGTGAAGTATCTGGAACGTAAGGCGGAGCTGCTTGGTGTGGATAAACTCAGCTGGAGCGATATTGATGCACCTGTAGGCAAGTCGGGTGGCAAAGTGACTTATGATGAGGCGGCAATCAATATCGTTGAACAATTTGCCAAATTCAGCCCTAAGCTCTCGAAGTTTGCAGAGATGGCGTTTGAGAAACGCTGGATTGAAGCGGAAGATCGCCCAGGCAAACGTCCTGGCGGATTCTGTACTTCTTTGCCGCTGAGCAAAGCTACCCGCATATTCATGACGTTCTCCGGAACGCCATCCAACGTTTCTACACTTGCGCATGAACTAGGACATGGATACCATCAGCATATTATGGAAGAACTTCCTGCATTGAATCAACGATATGCCATGAATGTGGCAGAGACTGCATCCACTTTTGCCGAACTGATTGTTGCTGATGCACTGGTACAGTCAGCGACGGATGAACAGGAGAAGCTGGCTCTGCTGGAAGATAAGATTCAGCGCAGCGTTGCCTTCTTCATGAATATTCATGCCCGTTTCCTGTTTGAGAATCGCTTCTATGAACAGCGCAAAAAAGGCTTGGTTAATGCAGATGAGTTATCCAAGTTGATGGTGGAGGCTCAGCACGAAGCCTTCTGTGGTGTTCTTGCATCGGATCATCCTCACTTCTGGGCATCCAAGCTGCATTTCTATCTGACAGGTGTACCGTTCTATAACTTCCCTTATACCTTTGGCTACATGTTCAGTGCGGGAATCTACGCCAGAGCACAGCAGGAAGGTACAGCCTTTGCAGACAAATATGATGATTTGCTGCGGGATACCGGGCGAATGACGGTGGAAGAACTTGCACAGAAACATCTGGGTACAGATCTGACACAGCCTGACTTCTGGCAAAATGCTGCGAATCTGGTGATTGCCGATATTGAGCAATTTCTTGAAATGACGGCAACCGCGAAGTGACAAATACAGGGAGTGGTACCCAAGCATTTTGAATGAAATGCTTCGTATACTCGTATGTGAAAAAGAGAGCTGCACCACATGTTAACCAGCATGTGGTTGCAGCTCTCTTTGGTTATTTTAGTCGTGGGCCTGATTCGTATAATTTGTCGGATTATCAAGAATTAACTCGTTTTAAAGCATTGGATTGGCAATTAATTGTGCAACTTATAGTTATAATTACCCAAGTTTGTTTCATTTTGTTGAATGAGTATATTTGTTGTCATATAATGAGTCGTAAGTCCTTGTTTTGAAGGATGAAGTGCATAAAGGAGGAGCAATAATGGTAAATATTGACCAGCTTTCATTAGCAAGACAGTTGGATTTGGTGTTTAAAGAACTTGATAAGGAACTGTCAGGGTTAGACTCGGGTGTAGTTTTTGTGCAAATACGCAATAATGTAATTGGAAAGTTCGGTATTCGACATAATCCGATTTCTGGACGGAATGGACAAATGGAAACAGAGGATCAGGGGTTAACTGGAAGTCAGCGCTCCTCATTCCGCGCTATGGCACTTGAGACTTTAAAGTTTAAGCAGAACTGGACGCATGGAGAAATTTCGTATGACTTTACCGTAAGACAAGGCGTGATTTTGGTGGACGCCACGATGGAATCCAATTACAACATGGCTAACCTTATGATTCGCTACCCTAGAACAAATACATACAAGGATTCAGGAATGGAGTCGACATCTTAATGGTGTAGACATGCACAAAAGCGGCGCTTCCGGAGAAGGCCGCTTTTTGGCTCTAAATCATCCAAGCATTAGTCCGAACTTAAGAACGACCAGACAATTGTTGCTCAGCGATTTGTACCAGACGTTTAGTAATGTATCCACCCAGAGAACCTGTCTCACGGGAAGTGTAGTTACCGTAGTAACCGTCTTGTGGAATTGTTACACCCAGCTCTTGCGCAGCTTCCATTTTCAATTGTTGCAATGCTGCGTTTGCTTGAGGAACAACCAGATTGTTGGAACGGCTTCCGCTACCTCTGTTTTGACCTCCGTACATGTGTGTCACCTCCTTATGGCTTGGTGATGTTAGTATGGTTAGAGAATGAGGAAATATACGTGATATGGCGTAAGGAAATAATTGGGATTTAATTGTGGAGAAACACATGAAAAAAGCCGATCCAGACAGGATCGGCCTCTTTGTTAATAAGGTAAATATTATAGGTGTGTTGTACTACCTGTACAAGATTGAAAGGGACTACTCCTTGGTAGGAGCAACAACCTCAATCCGGGTGAGAAGTTCAACGGGTTGTTCAGGTTCCAAACGAATTAACCCGGTTTGTTCATCCGTCAGAGGGAGGTTCGGGGCATCGGAGAGCCAGGTGTAGGGCTCAATGCACAGAAACTGATCGGATTCACCCTTGGTAAAGAGCACCCAGTGTTTAAAATACTGTTCATCTGCTGAGTACTTCAGCAGATATCCATCCTGACGACGGAGCTGTGCAGTCGCTGCCTGACCTTCCGTAGCTTTGAGAATGGTATCCCAGTTGCGTCCCTGCATATTTACACCTTGATTTAAGGCGTCCCAATCTCCAAGAGGCTCAAGCTCACCCGTAGGCAGCTGTTCCTCGTTCTGAGCATAAACGCCAGAGACAGGTAGTTGAAGTGTCCAATCGGCAGGCTTGCCGTCTAGCAGGAACCATGTATGATATCCCATTCCAAACGGAGCGGGAGTCGAACCCAGGTTGGTAACACGAAGACGCTGGCTCAGCACGGAGTTTTGCAGCCTGAACGTCATTTCGAGCTTCAGAGGCACCGGAAATTGTTCCATCCAATGCTCTTCATTTGCAGTCAGCAATTCGGTTGTAATGGCACAGCCTTCTTCATCTTCTTCAATGTCGCTGACACACCAGGATTGGGTGCGATGGAGACCGTGAATATGGTTGTCATTTGCCGTATTCTGATCGAACTGGTATTTAACCCCTTCGTATTCGAAACGCCCACGATGTATGCGTCCTGGCGGAACCAAAAGAGGTACACCGAAGTGATAAGGTTTCTGCAAATAAAATGCTAAATCATCTTCTTCTGGACTGCGGACGACATCACGATCCTGCACCAGATCACGAATCGAGATGATATTGTTTCCTAGACGCGGCAGCAGGGTGATCTCCAATTCACGGCTATGTAGGATATACGTGTCGTAACCATTCCATTGGCCTTTGGTCACTTGTTTCATATCGATGCTCCTTTTCCCACTTGAAATCTGTCTGCAAGCGGCTTATCATGCTCCGCTGCAGGCGTGTCATTGAGTACATGCCAGCAATCCCATACAGCCTTCCGAGGTAGGGCTAATACAGGATAAGCAATTCCATCATAACAGATTTCGGCTTGGCGGGTAAAAAAAGCTGATTCCATTTTTGACAATCTGCGTGAAGCGGATTAAGATGGAATGCAGAAGGAAATAACATATGAATTGAATCAAAGCGATGACAGGGACAAGTAAGTTAGGAGAAAACTCTTCAGAAAGCCGGTGGGTGATGCGAACCGGTGTGAACTCTTTACCGAATGGACCCTTGAGTGCCGATTGGAACAGGTGCCTTGCAGAAATGCAAAACTTACCTCAGTAGAATTGGACGTCTATTCCACGTTACGGGAAAATGAAGGTGTTTTTCGCATGATTGAAAAACACGAATAAGGGTGGCACCACGGTCTCACGTCCCTTGCGGATGTGAGGCTTTTTTGCGTCCGCGGAGAAGAAACAGGCGAACAAAACATGAGGAGGCGCGAGTGACTTATGAAAACTGTATTATCTGGAATCCAGCCGAGCGGTAAACTTACCCTGGGCAACTATATTGGTGCAATCAAGAATTTTGTGAAGCTGCAGCATGATTACCAATGCCATTTTATGGTGGTAGATCTCCACGCAGTAACCGTGGCTCAGGAGCCAGCTGCACTGCGTGAACAGTCCGAAGCCGTGGCTGCACTGTTTCTAGCAGCGGGGATCGATCCAACAAAATCAAATGTGTTCCTGCAATCCCATGTTCCTCAGCACGCTGAGCTTGGATGGTTGATGACGACACTGACATCGATGGGTGAACTGGAGCGGATGACCCAGTTCAAAGATAAATCTTCAGGCAAGGACTCGGTTGGGGCGGGCTTGTTTGTATATCCTTCATTGATGGCAGCAGACATTTTGCTGTACAATGCGGACCTCGTTCCTGTAGGGGAGGATCAAAAACAGCATTTGGAACTCACCCGTGATCTGGCAGGCCGTTTCAATCATCGTTATGGAGAATACTTTACGATTCCGGATCCATATATTCCGCAGGTGGGCGCACGCGTGATGTCCCTGGACGATGCTTCCTCTAAAATGAGTAAAAGTAATCCAAATGCGGGCAGCTACATTGCCCTGCTGGACCCGCCGGATGTAATCCGCAAAAAAATTAGCCGTGCCACGACGGACTCCGGACGTGAAGTGGTTTACGACCCAGCCAACAAGCCAGAGGTCAGCAATCTGATGAGCATCTATGCAGAGTGTGCAGGCATTACGCTGAATGAAGTAGCAGAACGTTACGAGGGTAAAATGTATGGTCCGTTCAAAAAAGAGTTGGCCGAAGTGGTTGTCTCTGTTATTGAACCGTTACAGGAACGATATCGGGAAATTCGTGAATCTGGCGAATTGGCCGAGATTTTGGAGACTTCAGCACGTCGTGCTGAAACAGTCGCTGCCAAAACGCTTCATGATGTGAAAGAACGCATGGGGTTTGTTCCTAGACGTACAGTATAGGCCATCACGGACATCGTTCAACAATGTTAAAACTTCACGATATAAAGTGATGAAAAAAGAGAGGAGCCAACTGCTCCTCTCTTTTTTTGTTCAAATAGAAATTTGAAACCTTCTAGGTCAGGATGTCGATTCGGTTGTAGAACGCAATTCCTGGCGCTCTTTCTTGGCACGAATGACGAAACCCCAGCCGATATTGGCAATGGATAGGATGAACAGCAGCGAGGCTAACCAGCCGTTATAAGAAATCGATATGGCTGAAACCGTTAACAAAACAATCGATGAGAATGCGAACCATAAGGACAAACCTTTACTCATTGGGAAAAACCTCCATCACAAAATTAATGAATCTCCGTATAACTTGAAGCGTGCGAGCCATAATAATCTTGCAAGCTTGCAATACATTACAGACACAGATTGAAAGGAGATTTTAAATATGGCTCAAGGATCTCGTTCTAACAACTTGGTGGTACCTCAAGCAACTGCAGCACTGCAACAATTGAAAATGGAAGCTGCACAGGAACTGGGTGTAACAATCCCGCAAGACGGTTACTACGGTAACTACACTTCCCGTGAGACAGGATCTCTTGGTGGTTACATCACCAAACGTCTGGTACAAATCGCTGAGCAACAATTGTCTGGGTCTGGCAAATAATTTATCATAAAAGCAAGCAACAAAACAAAGGCCCGGAGCGGAAACGCTCCGGGCTTTTCATCGCGCAACAGTTCCTTACTTGATTGTGCCTTTCCCGGTCCTTCTCGTCAAGACCGGGCGGATAAAAGTTTTTTATCCATTTTCTCATCGCTTAACCAGCCGACATACGTATCAATCGTTTCAAAATTACGGTCCATCACGACCACGGCGACAAACGGATACTGCTTGCGGTGTCGATACCGCACATCCGCCCAGCGGACCTTGTATCCTGCAGGCAGCTCCTCTACCTCGGCAACCGCATAGGAGGTGAAGTAGAGAAAAGCATTTACCTCTGGTGATTTCCGTGAGGCGGCGACAGCCGCATGAGTGGAAGACGAGGCATGCAGATGCCAGGTCAGCTCTGCTCCATCCATTTTTCCGATTTCGTAACTGTTATCCGCAAAATGCTTCACCACATGCCAGCGGTTCCAGGATATCGTTGGAATGACGATATAGCGAAGCGCCGGTTTGTTGTTATCCAGCCCTTTCACTTTGGCTACAGCTTGGGCATGGGCAATGATTCGCCATACATAATAGAGGGCTATAACGATATACAGTGTGACAAACAACGGGGCAGGGGCGATCAGATCAAAGGCCCACAGCAGGATTGCCACCACGTGCGAAGCGAACAGAAACGGATCGAAAATATGAATGATATTCCAGGCAATCCATCGTTCCGAGAACGGCCTTGCTGCCTGGGTTCCATAGGTGTTGAACAGATCGGTAAAAACGTGAAAGCCCACGGCGACAGCTGTCCAGGCAGCGACGTGTCCAATGGGAACATCAGGGAAAATCAGTGCAATGACGCCCGTGATGAGCAGAACCCATAATAGAAGAAAGGGCGGCGAGTGGGACATACCCCGATGATTTCGAATGTACAATGAGTTGCTTTTGAGACGCAGCGCCGTATCAATGTCAGGGGCCTGGGAGCCAGCAATGGTACCCACCATCACCGCAGCCGCGAGCATGGGACTGGAAGCCACGACAGGATCGACATAAGCCAGACCTGCCAAACCAATACCCATGACAAAATGTGTAGAAGTATCCATAAACGTCTCCTTTGTGGTGTAGCTCAATTTCATCATATTAATGATTCTATATCTAGGTGATACCCATATATAGTGTATATTATCCGCCTGTCTTGACGCAAAACAGCCAAAACCCGAAAAAGTTGTCATAAGAAGTTCATTTCACCCAACATTTGTACGAGCATTGTCATACTCTTGGCCATTTACCTATGATAAACTTTATATCGGAGACAAAGAGAAAAACCTCCAAACCGAGAATTAAGGGGGATTAACCAAGCGTGGACAATCAGTTGGGATACCAGGCTTCTTCCGATTCTGCAACATTGACCTCGCCTCCGACCAAGTCGGGATCGTGGAAAGACTTTATTCATATCACCAAACCGGGAATACTTCGAACCAATCTTATTGCCGTTTTTGGAGGGTTTTGGCTGGCATCCCAGTGGGATATCAACTTGGTAAAGATGCTGCTGACCTTACTTGGGACTGCGCTAGTTATGGCTTCTTCCTGCGTATTTAACAATTATTTTGATCGTGAACTTGATTTGAAAATGGAACGTACCCGCAACCGCTCCTTACCGACGGGAAGGTTAACACCGAAGGTGGTTTTGTCGTATGCGATTATTTTAGGCGTGCTAGGCTTAACTGTTCTTTTTGCTTTTTCGGGTATACTTGCCGGATTATGCGGCATTTTTGGCATGTTTGTCTATGTTGTTATTTACACGCTTTGGTTAAAACGATCCTCAACATGGAGCACATCCATCGGAGGTTTGTCAGGTGCCATGCCGCCAGTTATCGGCTATGTCGCTGTAACGGGACGTTTGGACCTGGGTGCATGGCTGCTTCTTGCCATGTTGTTCCTGTGGCAGCCTCCGCATTTCTGGGCGCTCGCCATCCGTCGGGTAGAGGATTATCGGGCCGGTGGATTTCCGCTGCTGCCCGTAGTGAAGGGCATTGAACGGACCAAGATTCAAATGATTCCTTATCTGGTGCTGCAGATTTTTGTTCCCATTCTAATGTATGCATACGGGTATGCCGGTATTTTTTATCTGACGGTGTCACTGGTGCTGTCGGTACTGTGGCTATATTATGCCCTCAAAGGATTTCGTGCACAGGATACGGACGCCTGGGCCAAAAAGGTGTTTATTTATTCCATTAATTATCTGTCTCTAAGCTTCATACTGATGATTCTGGATACGGTTCATAAATAATGGATTGGAGTACTGTGAAGGTGCAAAATAAATGCTTGGGCATCTGCATCAAGAACGGTTACAATAAGGAAGGGTCCCATCCAGAGTGGGGTTCTTCGTATACATATGCAATTTTTAGCAAAAGAAGTTACTTATTTCTTCATAACGTGACATCCCGGGCAAGAAACGATAGCCGTGTAATTCAAAGTAAGATATGTATGCGCATTCATATCGAGAGTACAAGAAAGGACGAGGATGATGCTGAAAAAGTACAAATGGACCTGGATGCTGCTGGGTCTCGCACTGATTATGGCAGTATACCTTATGTGGGGCACCGTCTTTGCCAGCAAGGAGAAATTACCCGAGATTCGGGAGATCCAATCTTTCTCCATGGAAAATGTGGATGGGACAACCGTTTCGCTCGATGATACCAAAGGCAAGGTGCGGCTGTTCTATTTTTATTTCACCAGTTGTCCTGATGTATGCCCAATTACGACGTTTACGTTGTCCCAGGTGCAGGATTTGTTGAAGGAAGATGGCACATTCGGCAAGGATGCTTCCTTTGTTTCGATTTCATTTGATCCGGAAGTCGATACCAAGGAGAAAATTAAGGAATTCGCGGACCGTTTCCATGCGGATTATGACGGGTGGTATTTCCTGCGAGGGGATATGGATAAAACAAAGCAGCTCGCCAAGGATTCATTTCAGATTCTGATTGAAGGCGAGAGCAAGGATGATTTTGCACATATGAACATGATTGGTCTCGTAGATCAGAACAATCAGCTGCGCAAGGTGTATAACGCATTTAATACAGAAGATGTCGAGCCTGCAGTAATCGCAGAGGATATCCGCAATCTGATCAATGAATAATCTGTTCTAATTATATTAGAATCATATTAGTATCCATAAAAAAAGGCTGCTAGCGGGTTGGTAAATAACCGCTAAGCAGCCTTTTGCAATTGTTTTACGTTTAGAATGATGGGTACTCGGGGTATTGAATATACTCTTCCAATCCGGCCTTCTCCAACTGGGCAATGATGTATTCATCAGGGGTTCCTTCCACACCCGCATAACCACGTCTGGTATACATCTGCACTGCATCGGGGAAGGCGTCCCGCAGCACACTTCTGATTTTTTTGCCTGAACTGTCATTATCCATAAACAGATATACTTCATCGTAACCAACCTGTTTGCGCAGGGACTCCAGCTTGAGCGAATTCAGAGTGCCGAATGTACATAAAATGTTGATTTCCGGTCCAACGAGACGTTTCAGCTTGCTGCGATCATTCTTACCTTCCACAATGACATGAATAGGCATGATATTCACCTCTTGTTCGAGAGCTAGTGTCGACATTCCCCGGGAAATGTTGCAGCGAAAATCGACTGGATTATATATAGTTTAGCTGTAAATGGGGGAATGATGCAAAGCAAAGGTAAATACAAGCCATTTTAATAAAAAATGGACTTACATCATGGATCACGTCTATCCCAGTACGCTATTTGGATCTGTTGAAGACAGGGATGCCTCACGTCTGCTGGTGAAGTAAGGAAGGAGCAGAATGCCGACCATTAATAGAATAAACGCGATAAAATACGGCGAGACACCTACACGCAGCTGACCTGCGGCGATGGGACCAATGAAGGACCCGATGGAGGTAGCAATGGATTGCAGTGAAAAAATACGTCCCAGCTTGCTTCCGCCGCTTAAACGGATAAACAGGGTCGCCATGGCTGGAAAAGTAATCCCTTTGGACATGCCCAGTACAAAGAGCACAGCAGCGAGAGGGATGTCCGGGAAGGCTGCTAACGTGAAGAAACAGAGAGACATCAGCAGGACCCCTGCAGTTAAACGCAGCTTGGGCGAATAGCGATTAAGAAAAAGCATGCTGAGCGTAAGCAGTGCCCCGATACTAATGACCGAAAACAATAGCCCCGTAGACATCATGGACGAGTGTCCTCCGCCCCGGAGAGGTAATTCAAAAAACAGGATCCCCTGTGCACACGCAATGACCAGCGGCAATGCAAAATAACGCCAGGAGACAGGTATGAAGGTATTCGTACTTCCTCCGAGGTTAGCAGGCTTGGGAGGTACGGTTTCTTTCTCTCGCTGAACATCGACAAGCCCCTTCGGCATGGACAACCAGGCAATCATGCCTGACAGAATGAGCAGGTATCCAAGACTCGCAAAGGTAGCAGAGAATCCCAAAGCGCCAACAATCAGTGCTCCGGCAGCCGGGGATACAACAGACGCCAGCGTATGCACAACACCATGTCCGGACATATACTTGCCCTGAGTGACCGGGTTGGTCGACAGCTGTGCAAGCAGGGCAAGACAGGCCGGAGACAGAAAAGCGAGCACAAAGCCGCTGATGGAACGAAGTGCAAGCAGCTGCCATGGCGTGTGAATGTGGGCTTGCAGCAGCAGAATAATGCCTGCTCCAAGCAGACTAAACACGATATAACGCCGACTGCCATGTTTATCGATTTGTGTGCCGGCAATTAAATTGCCGGGAAGATGAGTCAAGGAGTAGATACCCATCATCCACCCGATGAAGGTGGGTGCAGCCCCGAGCGAGATGGCAAAGGGGGTCAGGATGGGATATTGGGCGTGCAGGTCAAAAACAGCAAGAAACAAAAATAGATAGAGCCAGATGGCCGTTTTCACAAAAGCCCCTCCTTGTTAAACGATGCATGTTCATGCCAGGTCGTCAAAATGCGTTCCCGATTTTTCATGCAAAACCTCATGGTACTACTTGTACGTTCAACTGGACGAACTTAGACCTTTATTTTTACGGGAGAGTGCTTAGCTGACAGCGGGTTCGGAAATCATGTATAATATTCGGGAAGTGTGATTTCTTAACTCTAATACGGAAGGTGTAATCATGAACATAGAAGTGATCAAAGAGTTTGTGATACAGAACTGGCTGGTGATCGTCGTTGCACTGATCATTTTGTTCTTTGTTCTGAATGTGGTCAAAACCGTATTGAAATGGGCGATTGCCATCATCATTATTGCGGCTCTGTTGATATACAGCGGCATCTCCATCGATCAGATTAAACAGACGGTTTCGGATGTGCAGTCCAGTACGATGGACACATTGAAAAAGGAAGCCACCAATATGATGGTGAAAGAAGCTTCCAAGGCCACCTACGCCAAAGGACAGGATGGACAATTTACCATTACTAGTCCCAATGTGGAAATTAAGGGGACAGCTGGATCGAACAAGGTCAATGTGACCTTGCGCGGAATTTCACTTGGCGAATGGAATCTCGACAATGAAACGATACGTACGTTTGTCGAACAGGCCAGAGGAAATGGAACTGTACCAGCTTCTTAGCAAAGGGGGAATGAATACGTGTTGCAGAGTTGGCTGGACAGCCTGAAGGAATTCAATGGCATCACGATTATGCTGTTATTGATTGTGGCAGCTTCATTGCTTCAGGGATGGTCCAGAGGGGCTTCGCGTTCTGCAGGAAGACTATTTGGATTCCTGATGGATGGCATTATGGCGGTCATTGGCATTCTGTTGTCCATTGGTTTGACCCTTTGGCTGGCGCCGTATGTGCAGCAGTGGTTGTCTGCACATGCTTCAGCCATGCCGAATCGGGATCTGAACCGATGGGAGCAGATGTATTATACGTTGGTTACGGCGATTGCTGATTTTCCATTGATGCGTTTTGCCGTGTTGTTTGTGCTTAGCTATGGATTTATTCGTTTAATTCTTGGCTTGTTCTCTTCCCTTTTCTTCAGAAGGAGATACCATTCGGCAGAACAAGAGAGTAGTCCTAAGGGGATTATTAGCCGCTTCATGGGTGCGATCATAGGAGCAGTCATTGGGTCTGCCCGCGGGATGATTGTCATTGCCGTTCTTTTCATGATTGTCAGCCTGTATCCCGGAAGCATGTTTAGCCGATATGTAGAGGCTTCGCCGATCTACATGCAGGGAGCAAAGTCCGTTATTGAACCGTTATCCGGTAACCTGATCAAGGACAAGCTTCCGGTATTTACCCAAGCAGTTCAAAAGGAACTGGGCGGGATTTTGCAGCGGAAGTATGAGGTCATTGACCACAATATTCCGGCAGATATTGAATCTGCAGCTAGTGAGATTGTGAAAGGTCAAAACACGGAAGAAGCAAAAGCACGCGCCCTGTATGATTGGGTAGGTTCCCGCATTCAATATGATTACGGGAAAGTGGATGATTATGAGCAAAAAGGCATATGGCATGAACAGACACCGCAGAACACGTTTGATACGCGTAAAGGGGTATGCATTGATTACGCGCGTCTGTATGCGGTCATGGCCCGTTCACAAGGACTGGATGTTAAGGTCGTTACAGGACTTGGATACAACGGCCAGGGCGGATATGGCCCACATGCATGGAATGAAATTTATTTGAGTGATTCCCAGAGCTGGATTCCGCTTGATCCGACATGGGCGGTGAGTGGTGACTGGTTCAATCCTCCGAATTTTGCCGATACCCATCTGAAAGATCAGACAGCATAACATTACACCGGACAGGGTTCCGGATTATGACGACGTTGCCAGGTTATCATGCCGCGGCTGGACTTCTAAGAGCGGTATGCATCAAGTCATGAAAGAGGTAGGATGAATGAACAATCATTCAAAAGAGAAGGATGAACTTACTGACAAACGGCGCTTCAGTTACCGGATGAACGTATTTTTCTTCGCTTCCTTTGTTATTTTTAGCGTTATTATCGTACGGCTGGCGTTTCTGCAATTCGTTGAAGGGCCTGAGCTCAGTCAGGAAGAGGCCAGCAACATTACCAAGGATGTGCCGCTCGCTCCGGTGAGAGGAACCATCTATGATTCAACCGGTGAGGTGAAGCTGGCGTATTCCAAGCCGATTCAGTCTCTATACCTGACGCTCTATAAAAACTATGGTGATGTAAACGGACAACCAAGTCCAAACTTCCCGGAAGCTCAGGATATTGCAACAAGGCTGCATGATGTGTTTGAACAGTACAAAACCAAGGAGTCGGAGTCCCTTACCGTTGAGCAGATCATTGAAGCGATGGACCTCAACTCCCGCAAGGCGAATGGCTTCATGCCACGACTTATCAAGAGCGATCTGTCTGAGGAAGAAGTGGCTTATTTCCTTCAGCACAAGGATGAATTCACGGGAATTCAGATTGTTGAAGAAAGTGTGCGTTACTATGATCCGGACACGGTGGCTGTTCAGACGATCGGATATTTGAAAAAGTTTAAAAGTTCCAAAACGTTGAACAAATACAAAGAGGTTGATGAGGCCAACAAAACGCAAACTGATCCTGGGCTGGTATATACGGAAAATGAGTTTGTTGGATTTGATGGACTTGAATTGCAATATCAGGATGTGCTGCGCGGTAAAAGCGGTTATAACTCTGTGGATGTGGATTTGCGGAATTTGCCTGAGGGCGTTGCAGGGTCTACTCCACCTGAGAAGGGCTATGACCTGATTACGAGCATCAACAAAAACGTGCAGGTGAAGACAGAGCAGGCGATCCTGGATCAACTGAGCTGGCTGCATACACACCCGGTTTCTGGTAGACTTCACCCGAATGCTAAGACAGGTTTTGCGGTAGCGATGGAAGTGGACACTGGGAAAATTGTGTCGATCGCCAGTATGCCGGACTACGATACGAACATCTGGAGAACAGGAAGCATCACGAACGAACAATATGATGACATCAAATATGTTTATCAAAATGGTACCATTCGTTCCTTCCCTCCGGATGATTCCAAAAAGCGGGCTGAATCGGTTGTATTGCTTGGTTCCACGATCAAACCTCTGAGTGTATTGATTGGTCTAAAGGAAGGTTTCTTCACTACGAATACCGTATATCCAGACAGGGGGTCTACAACTTTCGGAGGGGATAACCGCAGAGTACAGAACTCTTCCGGTCACGTATACGGTCCGTTGACTCCACATGATGCGATTCGTCACTCTTCCAACGTTTTTATGATCGATGAAATCGGTAAGAAGTTGTACACCCAATATGGTGCCGGAGGGATCGATATATGGGATAAGTACATGAAGCAATTCGGTCTCGGTGTTTCAACTGGAATCGATCTGCCAAACGAATGGCTGGGATACAGAGAATACACGAATGAACAGGAAAGTTCTCTGACTCGTCTTGTGTATGCTTCTTTTGGTCAACAGGGGAAATACACGGCCATGCAGCTTGCCCAATATACAACGATGCTGGCCAACAAGGGTAAACGAATGGAGCCGCAATTGGTGAGCGAGATCCGAGATTCCGAAGGGAATGTCGTAGAGAAAATGAAACCAAAAGTGCTGAGTACAGTCGATTTCAATGACGCTTATTGGAATGAGGTACAACGAGGCATGGCTACAGAGGTTACTGCATTTAGCGGATTCCCTTATGACTTTGCCAGAAAAACAGGTACCTCTACCCAGGTAGTCGGCGGGAAATTGGTCGACAACGGGGTATTTATCGCTTATGCACCGCGAGAAAATCCAAAACTGGCTGTAGCCGTGGTCATTCCTGAAGGGGGCTTCGGTTCCAACAGTGCGGCTCCAGTTGCACGTGCGATCTTCGATGCGTATGACGAGGAGTTCGGCCTCGATGGTGTTCCGAAGAAAGATAAAACGGAAGAAACAGATACACCATAATACCAGTCAATTCAAACATAAGATAGGCAATATGTTTGTCATGATTTTATGAAATTGCATTGAAAGTAGATATAATCGGCGTCCATCCAGGAGATGGCGTCGATTTTTTTTGAAAAGATTTACGATATAAAATAAAAATATGCGACAAGAGGATAAAAATGGTAGAATGGTCCTTGTTTAAAATTATTTTAGGAAAAGTCGGCTAATAACGGCTGAGATGCTGATACAGTGTTTGATATAATACAGCTTAGTCTTGCCTGATAAAATCTAATAGCTTCAGTAGTCTCATTGGGATTTTTATACATACTTAGTTCCGGAGGAAAATAAATGAGAACGTTTTTTGGAGTGCTTTTTATAATTATTGCGTTACCTATTTTACTTCTATTTTTAGCTTTGTTGACCCGAGTACAGAAAGGATATGATCTGTTTATCGTGATAACAGTCTTCCTTTTACCGGGGATTATATTGATGTGGGCTGGCATTAAAAACCTCAATAGTAGGCCCAAGATATCGTATTCCGTTTCTCCCTATCCTCGAAACAATTATGTAGGGAATGATGGGGATAACGACCATCTACACCGGCTGGATTCAGATATCAAACCTAACGTTTTTCAACAGAACATCAACGTTTTTAACGGTCATAGAGATCAGCAGTTTGGGGTTGATCTAAACCATGATTTTTCACCGTTTAATACATACAATAACAGTTCATCTCAGAATGAGCACAGACAGGAAGCGCAACGGCCCAAGGTCGTCATTTCAGCGGAGTGTTCCGGGTGCGGAGCAAAGGTCAAGGTTCAAGGCACGATGTCTGCAGAGTGCGAATATTGTGGCACGACTGTTGAACTTTCGTAACTCAGAAGGGGAATTTTAATGAAAAAAATATTGGCTATCATCCTGTTTCTATTATCATGTCTGCCCGTTTATTCTCTCTCTGTTCATACAGCCCTAAAGGGAGGGTGGGAAATACCTGTTGCTATTTTCTTTCACTTCATTCCAGCAACCTCTCTGTTGTATGTTGTATTTCGATTGTTCAATGGCTATCCGTTATTTGATCGAGGACACCGTTCCGGTTCTACAAACCACAAGTCTAGTGAAGAGCATGACTCATGGGTAGACGAGAGAGAGTGGCATCAGGGAAAAGAACAAGGGGAACCTGAGCAAAAGGAAGAGAAGAAGCTGCAGATTTCTTGTCCTGGTTGTGGTGCAAAGATACACATTTCCATTCATTCCACATCTCCATGTGAATATTGTGGAACTATGGTACATGCTTAATAATTGGGGCAGAGAACAAAGTAGACAACAATAGAATATGTAATCGGTAATTTTTTCCTTGAATTCATTTGAGGAAGGGTTGCCGATATTTTTTTGTGATTTTGTTGATAAATGAAGTCTGGTCCCGAAACCAGTTTGCTAAATTGTCACTTGCATATGTTCAAGATGACTCATGTTTACGAAAATGTAACCAAATTTTGGGGGACATGGAAGTTGACCTTTGATAAACTTATAGAGGGAAAATATCTGAGATATACCTTAATGATTTAGACTGTTAACCATTATTTATATAGAACGGAGAGGCTTATACATGTTTAACCGATGGAGGAGCAAGAAAGCATCCGATGAAGACACAGCTGTCAATAAGCCGTCTGCAGCAAGAATAAACCTGTTCTTTTTCGCTGCATTTGTCATCTTCAGTATCCTTATTTTTCGATTAGCCTTTGTGCAGTTTGTCGAGGGACCTGAATTGACGTATATGGAAACGACACGTAATACTAAAGACATTCCGCTGGCACCTGTGCGTGGACCGATCTATGATGCCACGGGAAAAGTGGCGTTAGCATACTCCGAGCCTGTACAGTCTCTGTATGTATTGTTGTATGAAGATTATAGTAACGGTTCCCGGCAGGAAGAAGCTCAAAAACTCGCAGATGATCTTGCTGCAGTGTTCAAGGAGTTCAACCCTGGTGACAAGGAACAGCCGGATGCTGAGGAGATCATGAAACGCCTCGATCTGGATTACCAGAAGACACACGGTTATACGCCAAGGTTGGTTAAATCCGATCTAAATACGAAAGAAATCGCTTATTTCATGGAAAAAAAGGCTGAATATCCAGGGGCTATGGTTCTGGAGGAAAATGTGAGAAAATATGACCCTGATCGGGTTGCTGTCCAGGTCATTGGCTACACTAGAGAGTTCAAGGGGCAACAAAATAACTTAGATAAGTATAAAGAAATTAGTAAGTCGCTGGCAACGGAAAGGGACCCAGGTCTTCGCTATACTCAGCAAGAAATGGTTGGAGTAGGTGGGCTGGAGTTTCAATATCAGGAGGAACTTCGTGGAAGAAGTGGCTATCAATCTATTGATATTAATGCACGTAATCTTCCTGAAGGAACAATCATGCAGACTCCGCCGGAGAAAGGCTACAGCCTAGTCTCCACAATTAACAAGGAAATTCAGCTGGCAGCTCAGGAAGCGATTACAGATGAACTGCGCAAGCTGCCTAAAGCCATTACGGGGTATGCAGTGGCGATGGAGGTAGATACCGGAAATGTTGTGGCCATGGCGAGCATGCCGGACTACGATCCGAATGATTGGGATTATGAGAAGATCAAATATGTGTACCGGAATGGGACGATTGCCTCCTTCCCACCGAACGATTCCAAGCCTAGGCATGCTGAGTCAGTTGTTCTACTAGGTTCCGTCATTAAACCCCTTAGTGTACTTATCGGCCTGAAAGAAGGCTTGTTCACAGCAGGACAGACCTATCACGATCAGGGATATGCTATTCTGGGGAAAGACGGACGGCAGGTGAGAAACTCTCACTCTGCCTATAATGGTCATATCACGGCAAGACGCGCCATAGAGAAGTCTTCCAATGCGTTTATGATTGATATGGTAGGCAAACGTTTGCTGAATAAATATGGCTCAGAGAAAGGAATCAGAGTTTGGGACGAATACATGAAAGACTTCGGCTTGGGTGTTTCTACAGGCGTGGATCTTCCAGGTGAGTACTTGGGTACACTTGAATACAACGAGGATCATGAATCCGCCTTGACACGGCTAGCGTTTGCCTCGTTTGGTCAACAAGCGAAGTACACGACGCTTCAGCTCGCACAATATACCACGATGCTTGCCAATAAGGGCAAACGGATGGAGCCTCATTTGGTGAAAGAAATCCGTGACGCAGAAGGCAATGTCGTTAAAAAAATTAAACCTAAAGTTTTAAACGAAGTGGATTTTGCGGATGCATACTGGAATGAAGTACACCGCGGCATGGTCACCAAAGTAAGCTCGTTTGACGGATTCCCTTACGACTATGCCCGTAAAACAGGTACGTCCGAGCAGGGAACCGGACCGAATAAAAAGGAGAACGGTGTGTTTATCGCATTTGCACCGCGTGAGAATCCAAAACTGGCCATCGCGGTTGTTGTACCGGAAGGCGGATTCGGGTCTGTCAGTGCGTCGCCGATTGCACGCAAAATCTTCGATGCATACGATGAGGTGTACGGTCTGGACGGAACGCCAAAAGGGAAAAAGGGTCAGGAGAAGGACAAAGAGTAAAGCAAGACTTTTGAGAAGAAGTATCAAAGTAACGGAGATTATCACATGTGCCGTTGGTTTACTCCATATCATTATTCTGCAAAAATAGCCAGTGAAACGGCTAATAAACGGAACTGGACAGGCAAGGGAAATTATCCCTTGCCTTTTTATTTTGCATCGGCTAAAATTTGCACAAGGGAAACATTATTAGTCTCGTATAAATTTTAATACCTTGTACAACAAAATTAGATGTGGACAATTATGTTAGGAGAGGGAAAGGAGAGGTTGGAATTGTTAATGGTGAAGATGAGGAGTATTCAAAGAGGGTTCATGACGCTGACAGCCCTGGTGTTGATTGTGGTTTTGACCGCTTGTTCCAGCTCAGCCGAATCGGGAAGCACGGAAGGGAAACTGCAGGTTACAGCAACCACAGGCATGATTGCAGATGTAGCACGTGAGATCGGAGGGGCATACGTTGACGTTACCGGGCTAATGGGTCCAGGCGTAGATCCCCATCTGTACAAGGCTTCGCAAGGGGATATCCGCAAGCTGGAGCAAGCTGAGGTCATTTTTTATAACGGGCTGCATCTGGAAGGTAAAATGACTGATATTTTGGAGAAGATGTCCAAGAGTAAAACAGTAACTGCCGTAACAGACGGCATCCCAGTAGATGAATTGCATTCGGGTCAGGAAACCGGAGGTACGGAATATGATCCACATGTCTGGTTTGATGTGAGCCATTGGATGCATGCGGCAGAAACCGTGCGCGATACACTTGTGGAGGCAGATCCGGATCATGCTGAGGCATATCAGGCTCAAGCCGAAGCGTATTTGGCAAAGCTCGAGGAACTGGATAACGAAGTGCGCACAAAAATTCAGGAGATCCCTGCAGCGAGCCGGGTACTTGTTACCGCGCACGATGCTTTTGGGTATTTTGGTGAAGCCTACGGCATGAAAGTGATGGGACTTCAGGGTATCAGCACAGCAGCCGAATATGGTGCGAAGGATGTCAGTGAACTGCGGGATTACCTCGTGGAAAACAATATTAAGGCGGTATTTGTGGAATCGAGTGTGCCGGCAAAAGCGATGGAAGCCATTATTGCCGGAGCCGCCGAAAAAGGACATACGGTCAGCATTGGCGGCGAACTATTCTCGGATGCCATGGGTGCTGAAGGAACAGAAGAAGGTACCTACATTGGCATGATCCGTCACAATACCGAGACGATTGTAGAGGCGTTGAAATAATGATTTTATCCAGAGAGGAGTGGAAGCAGCATGAGCAAGACAACGTTATCTGAGAACATGCTTACGTCCGAGCATCCGAATGATTCGCAGGGAACGCAGCCTACAATGGCTCCGCTTAGTGTTCGGGATCTGGCTGTAGCCTATCATAAAAAGCCAGTCCTCAGCGGGGTTTCCTTTGATATACCCGAAGGACAGCTCATCGGCATTCTCGGTCCGAACGGGGCAGGGAAGTCTACCCTGATCAAGGCAGTACTCGGACTGGTACCGAAAATGCATGGTGAGGTGCGGATTTTTGGCCAGTCTTACCGTGAGCAGCGGCGCCGGATCGGCTACGTTCCCCAGCGGGAATCAGTCGATTGGGATTTTCCAACCCATGCGCTGGATGTGGTGATGATGGGCAGGTACGGTCACCTGGGCTGGTTTCGTCGTCCAGGCAAGAAGGAACGGGATCTGGCTGCACACTGCCTCGAGCAAGTGGGTATGGGAGACTATATGCATCGCCAGATTAGCCAGCTGTCGGGCGGACAGCAGCAGCGAGTCTTTTTGGCTCGTGCACTGGTTCAGGATGCGGATCTGTATTTCATGGATGAACCGTTTGCAGGCGTGGATGCCACAACGGAAAAGGCCATCATTTCCCTTTTGGAACAGCTGAAAAAGCAAGGGAAGACGGTACTCGTAGTTCATCACGATCTGGCGACGGTGGAGGAATATTTCGACCATGTGCTGCTGCTCAATGGGCGACTGGTTGCCGGCGGACCGACAAGCGAAGTGTTTGTACCGGATACGCTGCAGGAAACTTACGGAGGCCGGATTGCGATGATCGGAAGCCGGACGGAGAAGGGCCAGGTGTAGTCATGGGGAACTGGATCTTTTCCATTCTGTCTGACCCCAACACACGCTGGATTTTGCTTGGCTGTTTGTTGCTCGGGTTCAGTAGTGGCATTATTGGCTCATTTACTTTTTTGCGCCGCCAAAGTTTGATGGGCGATACACTG
The DNA here is from genome assembly GCF_002276415.1 of Paenibacillus sp. 7523-1. Classification (NCBI taxonomy): domain Bacteria; kingdom Bacillati; phylum Bacillota; class Bacilli; order Caryophanales; family Paenibacillaceae; genus Paenibacillus; species Paenibacillus sp. 7523-1. The sequence continues at coordinate 52,717 of NZ_NPBR01000022.1, forward strand.
GCACATGCGGCATTGCCAGGGATCTGTATTGCTTTTATGTTGACGGAAACCAAGTCCGTAGGTCTCTTTCTGTTTGGTGCACTCGCTGCAGGAATCATTGCGACCTTCGGGATATCCTGGATCACCCGGTATTCACGGATTAAGCAGGATGCAGCGATGGGGATTGTGCTGACGGTATTCTTCGGCATCGGTGTAGTCATGCTGACCCGCATTCAGCATGGGGCCAGCGGAAGCCAAAGTGGGCTCGATAAATATTTGTTTGGTCAGGCGGCCTCCATGGTGATGACCGATGTATACGTCATGGGCGGTGTCTGTCTCGTTTTACTCATTGCCTGTCTGGTCTGGTTCAAGGAATTCAAGCTTGTGAGCTTTGATCCTGGATTTGCCCGGGGCATGGGATTGCCTGTAGCGATGCTGGAACAGCTGATCTTGCTGCTGACAGTCATCGCGGTTGTAGCGGGAATTCAGGCAGTCGGAGTTGTTCTTGTCGCTGCCTTGCTTGTGACTCCTGCGGCAGCAGCGCGCTGCTGGACCGATTCACTTGCACTTATGGTGCTGCTCGCAGGCATATTTGGTGCTCTGAGTGGTGCCACAGGCACCATCTTCAGCACGCTCGTTCCTAATCTGCCGACAGGACCTGTGACGGTCCTTGCGGCTACGGTATTGTTTGCCGGCTCAGCTCTGCTTGCTCCGCGTCGGGGGTTACTGGCTCGCCGTTTGCGAAGCATGCAGGCCAAATCGGCTTATCTTCGAGAAGAGCGTGCTACGCTTCAGACACTGTCCGCCCAAGGAACACAGCAGGAACGGGGGGAGCTGTAATGGCTACATTTTGGATCATATTAACGGCTGTATTGGTTTCGTCCGCATGTGCCATTCTCGGATGTTTCCTTATCTTGCGGCGAATGGCACTGGTTGGGGATGCCATCAGCCATGCCGTGCTTCCCGGGATTGCCATTGCTTTTCTATGGAGCGGTTCCAGGGATTCCTTATGGATGCTGCTTGGGGCCACTATTTTCGGTCTATTAACGGTATTCTTCATTCAAAGCCTACAGGCCGGAGGGCTGTCTTCCGATGCGTCCATTGGCATTGTATTTACGGCACTGTTTGCCGTCGGTGTTATTCTGATCAGTCTGAACGCCCAGCATATTGATCTGGATCTGGACTGTGTGCTCTTTGGTGAGATAGCCTACGTACAGTGGGATACATTAACACTTGGAGGTACGGATGTCGGACCAAGGGCCGTTTGGATGCTGGGTATTACGCTCCTGATCATCCTGATTGTTATCGGACTGTTTTATAAACAGTTCAAACTGTGCGCCTTCGATCCGGCGCTGGCAGCTGCCTGCGGTATTCCGGTTGTATTGTTCCATTACCTGCTCATGGGGCTTGTATCCATGACATCCGTGGCTTCCTTTGAAAGTGTGGGGTCCATCCTCGTGGTAGGCATGTTGATTGTTCCTGCGGCGACAGCTTATTTGCTTACGGACCGTCTGGGTAAAATGGTTCTGTACAGCGTACTGGTGGGTGCTGCTTCCTCTGTTGGGGGCTATATGATGGCTTATGCATTGGATGCTTCCATTGCAGGCTGCATGGTGGCGGTAGCTGGAATTCTGTTTGTTTTGGCACTCTTGCTGTCTCCGAAACATGGCATTATCCTCCGTTACGCTCGTCGTAAATTTGCGACACGATAAGATTAGATAACAACCGTCTGCATACGCAGGCGGTTTTTGCTGTTTGGGATGTGTGATATCGGGTATGACATCCATATAGATGAGGATTTCCCTTGATCTGCTCCAGCAGATAAGTGCATATGATCTTGTCTGCCTTCATATCGTTATTTGGATTGACCGTTATTTTGTTGCATCTGGATGATCTGTGGTAAAATGTCGTTAGCTGTGACGTCCGGAGCGTCCGCCTCCTGCGGATACCGGGCGGTCTTTTTGTGAGAGAATAGTTGGATAGAGAGAAGTAGAGAGACAACCGAGGAGGAATACTGCATGAGTGAACTTAAATACAAATTGCTGGCGCTGGATATGGACGGGACATTGCTCAACGATAACCATGAAATTACCCAGGAGACCGCCAAGTGGATACAGATCGCCATCCGGCGCGGGGTGCATGTGTGCCTGTCCACAGGAAGAGCCGTATTCCATGCAATGCCGTACGCTGTACAGCTTGGACTGGAAACGCCAATGGTCACGGTGAATGGAAGTGAAGTCTGGAAAGCTCCACATGACCTGCACATTCGTCATCTGATGGACCCGGCTTTAATCCGTACCATGCAGGAGATTGGCGAGAAATATAACAGCTGGTACTGGGCATATTCCGTAGAGGAGCTGTTCAACCGTGAGCGTTGGACAGAAAATATTGAAGATCTGGAATGGCTGAAGTTTGGTTTCAATACGGAGGATGATGAAGTTCGTCATCAGATCATGATGGAACTGCAGCAGCTGGGAGGCCTTCAAATGACGAATTCCTCACCTGTTAATATCGAGATTAACCCGGCTGGCATTTCTAAAGCGAGTGGCGTGGCTGAAGTCTGCAAACTGCTGGGCATAGAAATGTCCGAAGTCGTGGCCGTGGGAGACAGCCTGAACGATCTGGCCGTAATTGAGGCGGTAGGTCTTGGTGTTGCCATGGGGAACGCACAGGAACAAGTGAAGGAAGCCGCTGATCTGATTGTGGCGAGCAACAATGAAGATGGAATTGTGGAAGTTATTCGTGAACACATTTTGAAGGGGGAATAACCTTTGCTTGCAACCGTTGGCTGGACTTTAATTGTGCTTTTGTTTGCAGTGGGAATGGCCGGAACGGTATACCCGATACTGCCTGGAGCTATAGCGATCTTTTTCGCGTTTCTGGTCTATGGCTGGTTCTTCAGCTTCGATCCGTTTGGCGTATGGTTCTGGATTTTCCAGATTCTAATCGTGGTGGTCCTGTTCGTAGCGGATTATGTGGTTAGTGCTTGGGGGGTCAAGAAATTCGGAGGCTCCAAGCTATCCACAACCCTGAGTACGATTGGTGTCATTATTGGTCCATTTGTCATCCCCGCATTCGGGTTGGTACTGGGGCCATTTATCGGTGCATTTATCGGGGAATTAATCGGCGGATCATCACCTTCCAAGGCTACAAAGGTTGGATTCGGTTCCGTCGTTGGTCTGTTCACCAGTACGGTAATGAAAATTATTTTGCAAATTGTCATGATTGTTCTGTTTATTATCTGGGTGGCAAGATTCGCATAGACGTTCGGGATAGGCTTCAACCAGATGCACGTCCGTGTGGGGGAAAGAAGGGGAATTAGTTTGTCTAAGAAGGAAACATTCATTAAGGGTACGCTCATCCTGGCGGCCGCAGCACTCATTGCCAGAGTACTTGGTCTTGTGCAGCGGGTACCGCTGGAGCATATCCTTGGCGATATCGGTAACGCATCGTTTACCATCTCCAATACGGTATACTTAATGCTGTTAACCGTCGCAACGGCTGGAATTCCCAGCACGCTCAGCAAGATGGTTTCAGAACGCTACGCGTTGGGGCGCGCGGGAGAAGCACAGCAAATTTATAAGGCTGCCTTGATCTTTGCTGCGGTAGCCGGGGTTGTCATGTCAGCCTTACTGTGGTTTGCAGCGCCTTATTATGCAACGTATGTATCCAAGGTGCCGGAGGCTGTTAGTGCGATTCGGGCCCTTGCTCCGGCGCTGCTGCTCTTCCCGGCCATTGCCATGATGCGTGGTTACTTCCAGGGACGCGGCAATATGACGGCAGGCGGTATATCTCAGATCGTAGAGCAGTTCGCCCGGGTAGGTACAGCCATTATCGTGGCATATGTCATGCTGCAATGGAATTATGATGACAGAACGATTGCTGCAGGAGCTTCTTTCGGTGGGGTGCTCGGCAGTATCGGTGCCTTTGCCGTAATGCTCTACTTCACCTTGAAGCTGCGCCGTAGTGATCGTGCAGCCGAGCTGGAGGTTGTTCGTGCAGAGCAGCTGCCGATGCGCGGTATATACAGTGATATCTTCAAACTGTCGATTCCCATTGTGTTATCGTCCCTTGCGGTTCCGGCGATTAACTTTATCGATTCATCGCTTGTGGTCCCGCTGCTCAGCGGTCGCATTGGTCTGGAAGAGGCAACAGGGGTGCTGGCGATCCTCGGTGCGAAGGCGCAAAGTATTGCGGGAATCCCGCCGATTCTGGCCATTGCGCTTAGCCAATCGCTTGTACCTGTCATTTCGGCAGCTTTTGCACGCAAAGATGAAGCCCATCTCCAGAATCAAATTACGCTGGCCATGCGCATTTCGATTTTGACAGGGATGCCAATCGTCATTGCCCTTTGTGCGGCAGCCTATTCAGTGAATGGATTACTGTTCAGTACGCCAGATGGGACTCCAATCATTACCCTGCTAACTTTCGGTACCATTTTCCAAATTACGATGATGACGACAAACTCCATTCTGCTTGGAGTAGGTAAACCGCGGATTACAATGATCAGTGTAGCTGCAGGGATTATCGTTAAATTGGTAGCAAGTTTGATCCTGGCTCCGATATTCGGCATCTATGGGATCATTATTGCAACAGCATTATGTTTCCTGGTGATTACGTATCTGAACCTGCGAGTATTGAGAAAAATCGTAACCTTCTCAATCATGGGTGATCGCTGGGTTGGTTTTGTGGTAACTGTCCTACTTGCTGCAGGTATAGGTTTCGGGGCAAACTGGGCTGGCAATTGGATCTTTGGTTTATTCCTGCCAGCACGTGTATCCTTCCTCATGACCTGCCTGGTTGTCGGTGCTCTCGTTGTGGTCGTATACCTGGTCTTGCTTGTCATTCTGCGCGTATTGCGCAGAGATGAACTTGGCAGCTACCCACGTATTTTGCAAAAGGTACTGCGGCCGCTCATGCGTCTTCAGCGTGGTACGGGTCAGCGGGCATAGGTTGATGCCAATCTTTTTTTAAAAAATAAAGTACAAGCTCTGTCTGCTGCTTAAGCGGGCAGGGCTTTTTATTTTTTGAATCGTACAAGATGAACAGCTGATTCGATCCGAGAGAACTGTACTCGAGGTCACTTAATGCAGCAATGCCTTGGCATCATGGGCAACGGCCGTTTTGAGCATCCCATATCGGTGTTCATGGCTCATTTCAAATAACCAGGGACGACGCGGTGCACTGAGGTGTCCTAGACTATCCCGATTTTGAAGCCAGTCCTGTCTTGTAATCGGTTCATACGGTGTGTCTTTCCATACGGCGAGCAGCTCTGGGCTGTATAATCGCCCACTTTCTGGCATCCATTCGTGTTCCAGCAGTTCCTGAGTATAGAATTTCGAATCTGCTGCGCCCTCCAAGCTCGTTGTAAATAGACCCGGCCAATATTCGGCACGTGAGCCTCTGTGGGGAACCGAACGGGCAAACTCCAACACTTGTGTGTACACCTGCTCGGTGCCAAACAGCATGGCGTACAAGCTTTTGCCGAACATGATTCGCTCATCCAGCTTACCAAAATGTTCGATTACCCTCCCGGCGAGTCCTTTTCCGCGCCCAAGTGGAAACACAATATGATTAAGCCCAGCGAGGTTGTGCAGGTGAAATGCAGGCTTGGAAAGTACTTCTTTTTGAAAATAAGGATGCTGTACGACACGGCTCTCAATATAGTTCTGCTCATTAATAATTAATGCCACACTAAGCAGGGAACTGCACCGTTCCAACCAGAACCGCTCCCAGATGGGTGTCATGAACTCCGATACGTGAAAATGGGATAGCAGGTGGAAGCAGCTTCGCCCGATTCGCCTGCTGTTCATGTAGAGCAGTAGTTGAGGATAGGCATCCTGGAAAATGAGTGCGTTACAGCGCTCAAGCAACCGATACATATGTTCCCGATCCGTCTGGTTTTGCAGATTATGCATAAGGTTGCTCTGCAGATCGGTCATATGATAACCACCATTGCGGGAAACCATGTGGGCAAGCAGGGCCCAATGCAGCTCGGGATATTGGTCATAACATGACAGATAAGCTGCTGTACGTGTGATATTGCTTCGATTATTTTCCACCGTCAGCGTTTTAATTTCCTCCAGAATGATGCAATCCTCTTCACATAATGGAGCGCTTTTGGCATGGCGGGCAGAAGCCGTCTCTGTACCAGGTAACAGGCGTTCTATTTCCCCCTTCAGCGTCTCAGCCATTTCAGCTTCCCAAGCCAAATCTCGTGAAGGATGACGAAGCTGCGCCGAAGCCTTCCAAGCGGCCTGTTTGCCGCGCCATACTTCTCTGGCCGCTCCAGGAATGGAACGAACAATACGAAAGAGTGAATCAGGGGATACAGCATCGTTTCGGGTGGAAGTCATCGCCTGTCATCCTTTCATCAGGGTTGATTTTAAAATAAGTATGTGCTGAATATTTGACTTCCACTCGGCAATTTGCTTCACTAAGGATAAGACAAGGTACAGAAAGGAAGATGTTGTCATGGAACAGATTACATCCAAACCTGCGTTTGATGTGGCCATTCAATCTCCTCGGCTTACCGTAGCGGTATTTAAGGCAGATTGGTGCGGAGACTGCAAGTACATTGATCCGTTTATGCCCGAGGTCGAGGAAAAATTTGCTCGCGATTTGACACTGATTGAGGTTGATGTGGATCAGGTGGGCACCGTTAGTGAGGAACAAAATATTTTAGGTATTCCAAGTTTTGTTGCATACACCGATGGCCGCGAACTCGTTCGCTACGTGAACAAACTTCGCAAGTCGAGAGAAGAGATTGAGCAATTTCTGCAGCGTGCAGTTGAAGTTTACAACACGATTCATAAATAAAGGTAAGCACGGGCGAATTCGTCTGCGAATTCAAATTTGCGCCGTTCCTCTTGAAAAGAGGAAATGGCGTTTTTATTTTTGCTTTTTCGGGGGACAATATAACGGTACATATAGTGGGATGACTTGTTGGTCATTTTGTCGACAGACGTTAACATTTTGTCACAAAGCGAGGCGTCAATGACACTTTTATCCGGTATAATGAATTTAGTTGTGAAATAAGTGTCAAAGTATCGAAACAAGCGGAGAGATCGTTCTTCGCCATCTTAAACCAACAGCGGGTGAGAAAAAATTGAAGCACTTAACCTTGTTTAAATGGTTAACCGTATTAACTTGTCTTGTTATGTTCCTGGCTACGTTCGGCGGTGGGGTCGTTACCAAAACGGAATCCGGGCTGGGGTGCGGCACGGAGTGGCCTTTATGTAACGGTAAACTCGTTCCTGCACATACTGTAGCCTCACTGATTGAATATTCGCATCGCGCGGTCAGCGCATTGGCTGGATTGCTTTCCATTGCCTCTTTTGTTGCATTCCTACGATATGGCAAATCACGTCGTGATCTGCAGTTGTTTTCATTCTTAACGTTGATCTTTGTTATTATCCAGGGGATTATGGGGGCTTTTGCGGTCGTCTTCTCCCAATCATCTGCGGTTATGGCGCTGCACTTCGGTTTTGCCCTGATTGCCTTTGCCAGTTCGCTGATGATGGCTCTCGGTATTAGGCAGGAGGCTCGTCATGGTGGTCTCGAAAGGTTGAACAAATACCCGCGGGTCAGTAAAAACTTCCGCAACCTGGTATGGTTCTCAACCATCTACACGTATCTTGTGGTATACACAGGGGCCTTTGTAAGCCATACCGACTCAGCTGGGGGCTGCTCGGGCTTTCCGCTCTGTAACGGACAGATCATACCTGAACTGTCTGGTGGCGTGGCCGTAGCTTTTGCTCACCGTGTAGCCGCTGCTTCGCTTGTTATTGTGATTGCGATCCTGGGGCATTATGCATATCGCAAACATCCGGATAACACGGAACTTCGGGCGTTGGGCGTCATATCTGTGGTGCTCATTCTGCTTCAAGTCCTGATCGGTTTTGGCATGATGCTTACCATCAGCCGTCCGGAAGTGTACATGTTCGTGGCTTTGGCTCACATGCTTGATATCGCCATATTGTTCGGGATACTAACCTACATGAGTTTCTTGGTGTACAAGCTTCATCGGCCAGCTGATCGTTTCTAACATTTAATTGTACAGTGTCGTTCATGGTTTCCAAATGCAAAGTCCGCCATCCAATGATGCACATCATTGGGCAGGTGGGCTTTGTTTGATGTCAGGCGGGGCAGGGCACCCTAATGTAAGCAGCGACCACACGTTTACTCTGATTCCGATTAGGTTTAATATTATAAATCATCTTATTGATCAGCAGAGTGGAAAGAGGAGGCTGTATATGCTGCGAACGTTGCTTGGTGAATTGCCGCGTCAGAATGAGGGCGTATTGGAAGAAGCGATCGAATCCATGGTGGAGACACTCGGACTGTTACAACGACAGCTGGATTTGAATCAGGACCCGACTCACGACTATCGCAAACTGTACGTATGGACGCAGGGATTAATTTCTTCACTGGACGAGTTGGAGCAGGCATGCTTCGCTGCATCCCACTTCCGCCAGAAGGTCAGGGCTGGCTCCACCGATGATATGACCATTGAGGAGAAGGCCGAGTATGCCCGATACGTGTACTTCTACAAGGATGGGTTCATTCGTTGTTTTGCGATTCTTGATAAGGCAGGCACGGTATTAAATGAAATTTTTAATCTGAACACATCCAAAGTGAAATCCCATTTTTCGTATTTTACCGTGATGAGACAGTTTGGCTATTCGAAAATGCATAATGATCTTGCTGTTGAATTAATCAAAATTAAGGATGCTTATCGGGAACCGATGAGCAAACTGCGCAAACGACGGAATATGGAGATTCACTACATGAATTCCGAGATGCAGGATGATCTGTGGCAGCTTCATCAAACCTTGCAGGGGAAAGTGAAGCTTGAAGATCTGGATCAGCACCTGGAGGAATTGCGTCAGGGCGTGGATATGGTTTGCGAAACGCTAAAAGCTTCTTATGGTTACATCAATAAAATGTGGCACAAGCAGGGCATGTCAGAACTGGCAAAATAATTTGTGTAATATTTACCTTTGACAAAGCGGAATACTTGGATTATACTGAGTTTCTAATTAAGCGTTACATGACATTAACATGCATACCATTTACATTTTACCACTGAACTTATAAATTTAATATTTCTTATCGAGAGCGGCGGAGGGACAGGCCCGATGAAGCCCGGCAACCGATTTATAACGAATGACAACCAGTCATACTTTATAGATGTTAGGTGCTAATTCCTACAAAATGGTGCACAGCACGATTTTGGCAGATGAGAAGGTATATTCTTTCGTGTGAAGAGCCCTTTTTGTTTCTGCAAAAGGGCTCTTTTTTATATGTCAGAGGGGAGTTTTCCTTTCATTCGGGTAAAGATACATGTAGGCGGTGGGAAGGAGAAGTCATATTGATCGAATTAAAAGGATTAACCAAGACGTATGGCAGAGGTTCAAAGCAAACGACAGCCCTAGCCGATTTGGATCTAAAGATCGGTAAAGGTGAAATATTCGGAGTGATTGGACACTCCGGTGCAGGGAAAAGTACATTGATCCGATGTATCAACCTGCTCGAAAGACCAACATCTGGTGAGGTATGGGTAGATGGAGTCAACCTAACCGGTCTCCATAAGACAGATCTGCAGAAGCAGCGACGCAAGATTGGCATGATATTTCAGCACTTTAATCTGTTATCCTCGGCTACAGTTTATGACAATGTAGCTTTTCCACTAAAGCTCGTGAATACACCTAAAGCTGATATTGACCGCAAGGTGAAGGAGATGCTAACTCTCGTTGGATTGGAGCATCATAGCAGCAAATATCCAGCTCAGCTGTCAGGTGGACAGAAACAAAGAGTTGGTATCGCCCGTGCACTTGCCAGCGATCCTTCCGTTCTGCTGTGTGACGAAGCAACGTCTGCCCTTGATCCACAGACGACAGCTTCGATTCTGAAGCTGCTGCTGGACATCAATCAGAAATACAATCTCACGATTGTTTTGATCACGCATGAGATGCATGTTATTCAGAGCATTTGTGATCAAGTTGCTGTCATTCATCAGGGGGGAATAGTGGAACAAGGCCCTGTAACGGATGTCTTCCTTAAACCACAGCATGCCATCACGCGTGACTTCATGCAGCGTGATCACGAGTCTGAGCTTCTCTTGGAAGAAGCAGCATTGGCACATACGGGAGGAACAGTACAGCAGGATGGCCGGTCACAATTGGTCAAAATTTCGTTTTTGGGTGAGAAGACGTATGAAGCGATTCTGTCGAGAACCGTTCGTCAGACCGGAGTGGACTTCGCCATTCTGCAAGGAACGATCTCAAGGATCAAACAGATCCCATATGGCCAGTTGACCGTGCGGTTTGAAGGCGATGCGGATGCGATCGGCCGGACTGTGCAGGAATTGAAAGAGCAAGGGCTTGATGTGGAGGTGCTTCGTTAATATGGATTTTTCAACTGTACGTTGGGAAGAGATCGGTAAGGCCTCCATTGAAACACTGCAAATTCTGGGAGCTTCCGGTTTGTTCACCATCATTATCGGGTTGCCGCTGGGTGTGCTGCTATTCATGACAGCAAGATCGGCTTCCATCCAGTCACGTACGATTTACACCGTGTTATCTATTATTGTTAATATACTGAGGTCAGTACCCTTTATCATTCTGATTGTTGCCCTCATTCCGTTCACACGTTCACTCGTGGGTACAGCCACTGGCGTGCTTGGCGTCATACCGCCGCTCGTCATCGCAGCTGCTCCTTACTTTGCAAGGTTGGTTGAGACAACGCTGCGTGAAGTAGACCGTGGCGTCATCGAGGCGGCTCAGGCCATGGGAGCATCCACCGGACAGATTGTAAGACGTGTACTGCTTCCCGAGGCACTGCCTGGCCTGCTCGCGGGAATTACAATCACTATTGTAACGCTGGTATCGTATACAGCCATGGCGGGTATGGTCGGCGGCGGCGGACTGGGTACGCTAGCAATTAACTATGGGTACTTCAGATACCAATATGAAATTATGATTATTTCTGTTGCATTTATGGTTATTCTCGTACAAGTTCTGCAAATGTTTGGCGATCAACTGGTTAAACTGTTCACCCGGAAATAACACATATATAGCATACTGTATCCATTCAATAAATGAATGAATGCAAAGATGCAACAAAAAAAATATTGGAGAAGGGGTTTTACACATGAAAAAATGGTCTTTTGCACTGCTAAGCTTGATGCTGATTGCGGTACTGGCTGCATGCGGAAACAACAAGGATTCCGACAGTGGCGCAGATAATGAGGCAGGTGCACCGCGTACGGTGGAACTGAAAGTGGGAGCTTCACCTACACCTCATGCTGAAATTCTGGAGAGCATCAAACCTGAGCTGGAAGCTCAAGGCATTCGTTTGCAAGTTGTAACATTCAACGACTATGTTCAGCCAAATCAACAGCTTGCCGATAAACAATTGGATGCAAACTTTTTCCAACATCAGCCTTACCTGGACACAGAAAACAAAGAACGTGGTTTTAACCTCGTTACGGTAACCCCTGTTCATGTTGAGCCTTTTGCTGGTTACTCCAAAAAGATTAAATCTTTGGATGAGCTCCAAGACGGCGCCAAAGTAGCCATTCCAAATGACCCATCAAACGGTGGTCGTGCACTTCTGCTGCTTGCAAAAGAAGGAATCATTACGCTGAAAGACAATACCAATATTGCATCCACCATTCAGGATATTACAGCTAATCCGAAAAACCTGGATATTATTGAGCTCGATGCAGCCATGATGCCTCGTCAGCTGGATGAAGCCGATCTGGTATTCATCAATGCCAACTATGCGCTTGAAGCTAACTTGAATCCGGAGAAGGATTCTTTGCTTATCGAGGATCTGCAAGGCAACCCTTACGCTAACATTCTCGTTGCCCGTGAAGACAATAAGGATGCAGATGCGATTAAGAAGCTGGCTGCTGCCCTGAATTCCGAAGCAGTTAAAACCTTCATCAAGGAACGTTATCAAGGTGCGGTTGAACCTGCATTCTAAATTGCCAAACTACCCAATCCATTTGATTTGAGTGATATACGAAAAAACCGAGCCTCTCTGCCTGAGAGTTACTCGGTTTTTTTTATTGTTCTTGGATACGCAAATGAAATGATCCTTATTGTTTATTTTCAGGAGATGTTTGCACCGATTTCCGATTATAGTAGGATAATTCATTCTGTTCGGCATACTGCTGTTCATCTGCTTCTTGCAGATAGGCCTTTTCATTAGGGGATAATGTATCATCATCTGTCACTTGCTTCCTCCGTCTGAATTTTATCCAACAGAATAGGATAACCAAGATAGGAAGAATAACGTACCACCCTTTTTTGAATAAAAGCAAAATACTGAATTTTTGCCCAGCCGTGTAACCGATCCCGCCTACCAGTATGCTTTTGAGCCCCACGGTAGATGTTTTGTCCGTTGATTCATCATAATCTTCGTAGGTGTTCCCTGGATTAACGCTAAGCTGATTCAGAACCACTTCTTCAAATGCCAGTCGATTTTGTTCAAAACTAGGCTGATCTGTAACGAGAATGGTCGTAATGTACCCTTCACGAGTCAGAAACTTCACATTGTAATTGACCATAGCTTGCTCATTAGCGTCCTTGAAACCAATGGAGTAAACCAATTGACGCTTGGTAGGGTCATATGTTGGTTCAATTTCCCACCCCGTAATAGATATTTTATCTTCAGGAGCGAGTTCCCTATTTTCTTCTTCTGTGCCTTGGATATAACTGCTTAACAATTCTTCAGCATCTAAGTTCTGATCGTGATCATGAATATGCCCTGTTTTGACGTACTCAAACACCACATACCATGATCCATGTTCACTAGTGCTGTACAGACTTCCAATTTCGTTACCATTAGGTTTGGAACCACTGTTTAGCATAGAACGCTGAGTGTTGGCTTTGTCCAAAAAAGAATGATCCTTGAATATTTGAAGAGTTGCCTTATTATCCAAGGAGACGGAAGCAGGCCCATCAATCCAGTCATATTCATAGGGAGATGGAGAAGTTTCGCTTGCAGCGAAGATTGGTGAAGCAAAGAGATGTATTAAAGGAATTATTAGCAATAATGCCAGTAGGAAGGTGATAAAACCTTGGTTGCTGTTCTTCATTTCGGGACCCTTTCAAACGTTATGTATTTTAATCAAACTTACAAATGTTGATTCTTTAGCCTAATCGACATTAACATATAAAGAGGTTTTCCATCAAGGTATTTTTGGATTAAAAGGGATTTATTAGATAAAGGGAGAAGCAAGTTGTGAGGGGATGATAAATCTTTTATACTGGATGAGTGACTGCTCTTTGAAGAGGGGGATGGACGTGAAGGGGAAGGTTGCCCTCATAACGGGAAGTGCCAAAGGTCTTGGAAAAATGACGGCCCTTCGTCTGGCAGATCAGGGATGCCATATTGCCTTGAATTATGTGCACAGCCGTATCGAAGCTGAAGCACTTCAGGCCCAGATCACTGCAAAAGGTGTACAGTGCATTGCCATTCAAGCAGACATTTCCAAAACGGAAGACATCGCCATGTTGGTAGAACAGGTTGAAGTCGAGCTGGGCAGTATTGATATACTGGTGAATAATGCAGGACCCTTCGTTCGCGAACGTCGATTGTTTGCAGACTATACCGAGGCCGAGATTCAGATGTTGGTACAGGGGAACCTGCTGGGACCCATGCTTCTGGACCAACGCGTGCTTCCGGAGATGCGACGCAAAAAGTGGGGCCGAATTATTCATTTTGGTTTCAGCCATGCGGGAGAGGCGCGATCCTGGCCTCATCGTGCAGTTTACGCTGCTGCGAAGGTAGGTCTGGTTTCCTTTACGAAGACGCTTGCTGTGGAGGAGGCTCCTTACGGCATTACGGTGAATATGGTGTGTCCCGGTGATATCCGGGGGGCCAATAAGGAAAAAACCATTGATGAATTAGCTGGCATAACCGATCAGGAGACGCCGAGAGGACGTCCTGGGAGCGGTGAAGATATTGCACGGGTGATTACGTATTTGTGTCTGGATCACTCCGATTTTATTACAGGCAACATTATGGATGTTTCGGGCGGGCTCGATCCGATACGTCCCACCATCCAGCGTGAAGAGGGACAATAGAGGAACGCACAAAAAAGAGCCCTCCGCTTCAATTGAAGCGAAAGGCTCTTGAGGTTTATTTCGTGAAGGATTGATTAGAATACTTGTACGACTTCTTCGACACCGTCAACTTCTTCAAGAAGGGCGCGTTCAATCCCGGCTTTTAAGGTAATGGTGGAGCTTGGGCAGCTGCCGCAGGCACCGACCAGTTTCAGCTTAACGATGCCGTCCTCCACGTCGACCAGTTCCACGTCACCGCCATCGCGTTGCAGGAACGGACGAAGTTTGTCAAGCACGTCAGATACCTCATCATACATGGTGCTTTGTGCGTTTTCGCTCATATTTTTCAACTCCTTTCCTCTATATATTATATTACAATTGGCCGTAAATTAAAATGGTCAAACAAAGCAGGTGAACTTACATGAGACCGATTATTGAATTTTGTGCCAACAATATGCATTTTGGCACAGATGAAGTCATGGAGCAACTCGAAGAGAATCCAGACTATGATGTGATAGAATACGGCTGCCTCAGCAACTGTGGCCAATGTTATATGACTCCTTTTGCACTAGTCAATGGTGAAGTTGTCATCACGGACAAAGTGGAAGATTTATATAACGCCATTCTGGCTAAAATTGCCGAAGCCGATGCATGGGATGAGCTCGATCTCGACTAACCGAGATGACGCTTGGACATCCAGAGAACGCCGCTTTTCAAGATACGAGGTACACGTCCCATCATAGACGTTTTACCCATCAGCCCAAACCCAGCCTTCTTGCCGAGTGCACCTAGCGTGCCACGGAGCTTGAGCGGCTGCGGGTTGGGCTTTTCGCCTTTCCAGAGGGCATGCTGAATATGAGCGATCTGTTCGCCCTGTACTTCTGCAGCCTGACCGCTTGGTGCATAAGGCACACTGGCACAGTCACCGACTACATAAACATCTGTGTATTCAGGAATTTGATAATATTCATTCAGTACAACCCGGCCCTGAGGGTCCTTTGTAACGTCGAGATCCTGCACGACTTTAACGGGCTGAATGCCGGCTGTCCATACTACAGCATCCGTCAGAATTTCTTCATCCCGATTATAGATCGCGTTCCCTTCAAGACGAGAGATGGCGACATGCCCGCGTGTCTCTACCTGATGTTCGTTAAACCACTCATGCACGTAAGCGGACAATCGCTGCGGGAATGCCGATAATACGCGTTCACCACGGTCCAAAATGCTAATATTGAGATCAGGTCTGCTCTCTCTCAGTTCGGCAGCCATCTCGACACCGCTCAAGCCTCCGCCAACAATATGCACGTGTCCATAAGCTTTAACTTCGTTCAGACGGAGGTAGGTTTCCCGCGTTTTGCTAAAACTTTGAATGGTACAGCTGTATTCTTCAGCTCCCGGAGTATTGTGGAAACGGTCTGTACAGCCAAGTCCGATAACGAGCTTGTCATACTCCAAAGGATCCTGGCCTTCAAATTCAATCTGACGCTGTTCCAGATCAATTGAAGTGACTTCTCCATAACGGTAAGTGACTTTCTCATGGACTGGAAATTGGATGCGCAGGTCATAATCGGATACGGTTCCTGCTGCGAGTGCGTAATATTCAGTCTTCAATCCCTGAAAGGGGCTCCGGTCCACCAACACAATTTGTGTATCGGACGGAATTTTGCCTTCCAGAAGTTCCTTGATGATCGTGAGGCCGCCATAGCCGCCCCCGAGAATGACGAAATTTTTCATGACGTGGCTTCCTTTCTGCATCAGTCCCGTATGAGCGGGGCTGTAACCTGTGGAGCAGCTATGCTTTCACATAGCTGCTCCTTATGTTTTATTTTAATTATTATATCGAAAATTTTGGAGTTTAAAATTAGAGGCATTATACCAACGTGATGCATCGATTCGAGTGGCGGTTCTCCTTTTAGGGATGAAGATGCTATCGAGACGATGCAGCAGGTTTATTCGTATACTTGAATTTCGTTGTAGAAGGTGTCACGTTCAACAGGGATGCGTCCAGCGCCTTTAATGAGCCAAATGAGCTCTTTACGGGTGAGGCCTTCAGGTGTTAACGCACCTGCAGCATGACTAATTCGTTCGCGAACGATAGTGCCATGTGCATCCGAAGCACCGAATCCAAGGGCAACTTGGGTCAATTGTGGGCCGATGTTAATGAAGTATGCTTTAATGTGGTCAATGTTATCCAGCATGAGGCGGCTAATCGCAATCGTTTTAAGATCCTCGTATGCCGAGTTGCGGCGCATAATGCTGGCATTTTTGCTCTTAGGCTGCATGGAGAGCGGGATAAATACCATGAAACCGTTCGTTTCATCCTGCAGCTCACGAATTTGAGCCATGTGATTAACACGATCTTCGTACGATTCAATCGATCCATACAGCATTGTCGTATGTGTACGCATGCCCAAAAGATGAGCTGTACGGTGTACCTCAAGATAGCGATCCACGTTTGCTTTGTCGACACGCATTTTTTTGCGGTATTCGTCTGACAGAATCTCGGCACCGCCGCCGGTCAGTGATTTCAGGCCTGCTTTTTGCAGTTCCTGCAGTACTTCCTTAATGCTGAGTCCGCTGATACGGGTGAAGAAATCGATCTCAGCTGCCGTGTAGGCCTTCAGCGTAACATCCGGATATTTCTCGTTTAAAGCCCGGAGGGAATCGACATAATATTGAAAAGGAACATGGTTGTTATGTCCGCCTACAATATGGAACTCGCGTACGCCTGGATGAATATGCTGTTCTACGTACTCAATCATTTCTTCTCCCGACAACGTGTAGGAGCCTTCTTCGCCCTGGTCTTTGCGGAAATTACAAAAAGCACAGTGTGCTTCACAAACGTTAGTGAAGTAGAGACTCATGTTTTCAATGAAATACACTTTCTTGCCGTTCTTCCGCAGGTTGGCTTCATTGGCCAGTTGGCCGAGAGTCAGCAAATCATCCGTTTGATACAGATAGACGCCGTCTTCTACGCTAAGCCTTACGCCGTTCTGCACTTTCTCAACGATTTCCGCCATTCTTTTGTCTGTGAACGGTGTTACCAATGTAGACATTTTGTTTCCTCCTGTTCTTAACCGGATAGAGTTGAATGTAGGACTTGCTTGTAGAACTACATAAAAAAGATGCGGTCATCTGCCGCCTCTTTATCGGACTAACTCTCCATTACCCGGTGCAGCATATGCTGCATGTGTAAAGCTGAATTTTTCTTCTAAGTTTTTTTCTCATCGTGGATGACATGGATGTATAATCTAAACGTGAGTCTGTTGACTCTATATGCATTGGGGACTGCATGGCAGTCTCGAAATGTGAAAAAAATTACAACTCCATATATGATCATCATTTGAATAAGTCATGACAAAATATTGACATTTCAGTGCGATCACCTATCCATTATAAACCTCGTGTCCCGGGGGTTCAATACACTGGGAAGAAAAAGGAGCAGAGGAGGGACACGGGAATAGGGATAAACATGGCTTGAGCCTCTTGACGGGGTGGAGTATAATTTAAAGAAGAGTTAACGAAAAGGAGAGTGACCTGGCATGATTAACATCAGCGAAACAGCTGCGGAGCGCTTGAAAGAGATGCTTTCACAGCAAGAGACACCTGACATGTTCCTACGTCTGGGCGTAGCACCGGGCGGTTGTACTGGATTTTCGTACGCCATGGGCTTTGATGATAAAGAATCCGATGAGGATATTTATATGGATATTCACGATATGAAGGTTGTAGTCGAGAAGGAAAACCTGAAATATCTGAATGGTCTTGAAATTGATTTTGAAGAGTCCGGTATGTCCGGCGGCTTCACCATCCATAACCCCAATGCAGTAGCAACATGCGGCTGCGGATCTTCTTTCCGCACGAGAGAAGAAGCTGGGGTACCGGATAAAGATTGTTAAGACTATAGAAAATAAAACATGCGCAGTTTCAGCGGATTAATCGTTGGGACTGCGCTTTTTTATGATTTCCTAACGGGCAAATAAACCCATTCCTCACCACAAGACAAAATCAAATTCAACTGCTTTAATGCCTAATTTCTCAATCTACATGCTTCTGCTGCTGGTGAATTTCCATAAGATGCTGTTTCCGATAGGTACCAGGCGAGATGCCAGTTGTCTTTTTGAAAATGCGATTAAAGGAAGTAATGTTCTGGTATCCCACGCGGACACTGATTTCATTGATGGTCCAATTTGTCGTAGCCAGCAGTTCACATGCTTTGCGCATGCGGATTGTTTGCAGATGCTCGCTAAAATTGATGCCGGTTTTGTCTTTGATATACACGGACAGATACGTCGTTGACAGATTCAGTTTCGCTGACAAATACTCAAGTGAAATATCCTCCATGTAATGGGAGTTTATGATTTCGTAAAACATGGCGATGGTTGGTTCTTCCGTTGCGGGAAGTTTGCTGTCTCGCATGATGGCAAGGACAGAGCTAACGATGTGCTTGAAAACAGTCTCATAATCATCCTGTGAATGGCAGTCCTGAAGAGCATTTTCCCATTCACTCAGGGGTACGCCCGTGGCTTTATAAGAGAGCTGTTGATCCAAAAATTCAACGATATGACTCGTTATATCTAGAGCTAATTGTCTGAATTGAAGTACACTGGCATCTTTTTTGACGAAGTATGCGAATGCCTGACGTATCCAATCCATACAGTTGTCTTCTTCCAGTGCCTGAAGTGCCTGATCAAGCTCGCGTCCCCGTTTCACCAGAGGCTGGTCCACATTGGGCAGGGGACGGGCTCCGCTGATTAGTTGGGTTTCCTCTAGCAAGCGAGCCGATGAAGCCAGATCCCGTAATTGCTGATAGGTTTCACTGAATTTAGTCGGTTGATTCATAGCCGGAAGGGTACAAATGGTCACGACATAATAATGTTTTTCCTCATCAAGACTTGCTTTGAGCTGTTCAAGCAGTGCTTGAAGCTGGAAGGGAGAGGGTTCCTTCAATACGGAGACAATCTCGTTTTTTTCCATCTGGAACGTATGATTGGCATGGAACCGTTCTTTCGTTAGCAGATGAATGTAATCCAACAAGTGACGCACCGCTCGCTCCCGATCAAGAGGCATACTTCCGTTTTCCGATATCCGAAAACGAATGTCGTAATAAACAAGCTGATAACTTCCTCCATCTGCAAGAAAATCGTTCCACTCGCTAAGATCAGTATTGATGTTCTTCAACTGGTTCATATAGGAGTAGTTGGTTAGAATGGCGTTCTGGCGATTAAGTTTGGCCACGATCGTATCTTTCTCTTTTTTTAGCTCCCCAATCCTGCTCTGAATGAGATCATATTCTAAAATGTGACTCTCTTCCTGCCCGACTTCATCGGCTTTATTCAGTGAAGTACGGTCCAGCAGCGAGGATAGCATATGCTTAACCGGCGTATGTAGGCGTCGGCTCAGATAGAGGGATACCAACGTTGCTGCCAAAAGTGAAAAAACAAAGATAAGAACCATGTAACCGGTCAATCGCTGCAGCTGGTCTGCAATGCGTGTATCTTCCAGTGATGTGATATACATGAGCCCGTCAGCACCTTCTGCCTTGAAATAATATCTCCCATTCTCCTTGCGTGTCGTTTCTCCATCTTGGAAAACGGGTATCGCTTCTCCCTCTGGCGTTGAACCCGAGCGATAAAGGATGTTGCTCTGATGGTCCGTAATGATCAAGGTGTGTCCGTCCGTGGTGCCGAAAAAGGACTGAATTGCTTTCTGGATATCTATCATCGCAATGATCTGATAAGGACTGCCGGGGCTCTTAAACGTATACGGCAGCAGATGCCTGCTCTCGGGAGAACCTGCGTTCATTTGAAAGGACGCTGCAGGCGAGATCAGAAATGTATGGGGCTCCGTGGTGAGTGTCTCCCAATGTTCCAATGGATAGATATCGCTTCGATAGGATGTGTTGAACATGTAATCCGAGCTGCCGCTGCCTGATTTACCAAATGCAAAGTGTTCCTTAGGAAAGTGGACGATAACATCTTCCAGCAAAAACAACGAATTGTATACATATCCTCGAATGTCCTTCATTACATTTTTTGCCTTTAGATAGTCTGCCTCTTGAAAGCCAACTCTCTGCAATTGCCTATTAAAAGATACCAGATCCTGATTGTTGTACACGTGGAACAGCATAATCTGAATTTGTTCCATATGATTAGAGAATCGTTCCGCGGTGTTGTTCGTTTCATTGAGACTGCTTTGAACGATTTCCTCCTGCAGGCTCGTTTTGAATACATAATAAATCAGAATATAGAATAGGCAGAACAGCGAGATAATCGCCAAAAAGCTGACAAATATTTTGAAAAACAGGGTTCGTTTTTTATTCATGATCCAGTTCATAAGACAACCCCTCATTTTCATTCTTCTAGAGAGAACAAGATTATCTGGCCCATTCTACGCGTGAACTGTTAAAACGCAGGGAGCAAAATATGAACGTACTGTAAAAAGGGACTATACTTTTTTTGCGAAAATGGCTGTTTTTTCAGGAAAAATCACGAATTAGGTAAATTTCGCAAGGTTAGACCAGAATCCCAAAAACGGTTTATACCCAATCGCATTGAAGGGCTGTAACATTCGATTTGCAGCCGAGCCCATCGTGATGAGGCAGGCAAAAAGGGGGGATTGCTGATTTTGAAACAGACGACATCCGTTAACGAGCAGGCACGCGGGAGTCGAGTGAGTGGAAGCAGTGCGAAGAAACACCGTTTCCATTCGTTTCGTAGAAATTGGGATTTGTATCTATTATTCTCGCCTGTCATCATCTACTTTGTTGTGTTTCATTATGTACCCATGTATGGTGTGCAGATTGCGTTTAAGGACTTTATCGCGAATAAAGGCATTACCGGAAGTCCTTGGGTGGGATTCAAACACTTTGAACGGTTCTTTGACAGCTTTTATTTTTGGCGAATCATGAGAAACACGCTTGGTATTGGTTTGTACGAATTAATTGTTGGTTTCCCTATTCCCATTCTCCTGGCGTTAATGATCCATGAAATTAGATCCGGGAAGTTCAGAAGATTTGTGCAAACAGTGACCTATATGCCTCATTTTTTATCTACTGTCGTCATGGTGGGCATGATTATGATGTTTTTGTCTCCTGTCAGTGGATTAATTAATCTGGCAATCACGTCTCTTGGCGGAGAAACCATTTCCTTCATGACGGAACCGGATTGGTTCAAGAGTATATTTGTGTGGTCAGGTGTATGGCAGACGATGGGGTGGAGCTCGATCATCTATTTGGCGGCACTTGCCGGAGTAGATCCGCAGCTGCATGATGCAGCCAAGGTGGATGGCGCAACCAAGCTCGAGCGAATCTGGCATGTGAACATTCCGGGGATTGCCCCGACTATGGTTGTGCTTTTGATTCTAAATGTAGGATCCATCATGGGCGTCGGGTTTGAAAAGGTATTCCTTATGCAAAACGCGTTGAATATGGAGGCATCCGATGTTATCGCAACCAATGTATACCGCAGCGGTATTTTGGGTGCGCAGTACAGTTATTCTGCAGCTGTTGGTTTGTTTAACTCAGTTATCAATTTTATACTGCTGATGACGGTGAACCGGATCGCCCGCAAAGTCAGTTCGAGCAGTCTATGGTAAGGGAGGTGAGGGGATGGCGCAAAGTCGTGGTGACCGGGCAGTCGAATGGATGATCTATGCTGCTCTTGTGCTGGTATCTGTAGTGGTGCTGTATCCCGTGTTTTTTGTGGGAATTGCATCGATTAGTAATCCGGAAAACGTGATGCGCGGTGAAGTGTGGCTCTGGCCCAAGAACATCTCGCTGGTTGGTTATGAACGTCTGTTTGCGAATAGCGAGCTGATGAAGGGCTATGGGAACACCTTGTTGTACACGGTCGCCGGAACCATGCTTAATCTGGTGATGACCATTGCGGCAGCATACCCGTTATCCAGACCCGATTTTAGAGGTAGAACTATTTTTACCATTCTGATTGTGTTCACCATGTTTTTCAGTGGAGGCATGATTCCAACCTATCTGCTGATCAAAGACCTGGGTATGCTGGACACCTTTTGGGTCATGATTATTCCGTCGGCATTGTCCGTATGGAACATGCTGATCATGAAGACATTCTTTCAGAATTCCATACCAAAGGAAATTCAGGAAGCGGCCTTTATGGACGGCTGTTCGAACATGATGGTACTCACTCGTATTGTCTTGCCTCTGTCA
The DNA here is from genome assembly GCF_002276415.1 of Paenibacillus sp. 7523-1. Lineage (NCBI taxonomy): Bacteria > Bacillati > Bacillota > Bacilli > Caryophanales > Paenibacillaceae > Paenibacillus > Paenibacillus sp. 7523-1. Next base: position 74,956 of record NZ_NPBR01000022.1, read on the forward strand.
GGGCCCGTACTGGCCGTAATGGTTCTCTTTTACGCCGTGGGCCACTGGAACAGTTATTTTAATGCCCTGATCTATTTGTCAGACCGGGACAAGTATCCGCTGCAGTTGTTTTTACGCGAAATCCTGGTTCAGGGGCAGATGCAGGAGATGGTGGATATCAGTGACGATTCCCTGGCGAGAAGCATGATGGATGCGGAAGCCATCAAATATGCTGCTGTAATCATTACGAATTTACCTATGCTGATTCTGTATCCCTTTTTGCAAAAGTACTTCATTAAAGGGGTCATGATTGGTGCGGTGAAAGGCTAAACCATAGTTCATAATTCATTTTATTATAAGGGAGTGCATGAAGGATGTTGTTTAAAAAATGGGGCAGCGTGACCTTATCCATCGTGATTACAGCGGGGTTACTGGCTGGATGTAGTTCAGGAGAGACGCCTGCAGAGCAGGGTCAGGACAGACAGGCCAATCTGAACGCTACAGGCATGCCGGTCGTAAAGGAGCCAATAGAACTGGATTTTTTCACCGGCAAATCGACCACCAACGGGAGCAAATTCGAAGAAACGCTGATCTGGAAAACATATAGTGAGATGTCGAACGTTAAGGTAAACTTCAACCTTGTTCCTTTTGAGACACTGACCGAGAAGCGGAACCTCGCTCTGGCAGGCGGGGATTATCCGGATGTATTTTACTCTGCCCGTGTGACTTCAGATGAATTGACCCGTTATGGTGCCCAGGGTGTGTTTCTTCCACTCAATGATTTGATTGATGAGTATGCCCCGAATTTTAAAAGATTAATGGAGCAGTACCCCGATATTCGGAAAGGGTTGACGATGCCCGATGGAAACATCTATTCAATGCCGTCCTTTTATGATCCAGCTCTGCTATCCATGCTGATTGGTGCACCGCTCTGGGTTAATGAAGATTGGTTGAAGCAGCTGAACATGGAAGAACCGAATTCAACCGAGAGTTTTTATGAATATCTGAAAGCCGTCAAAACGACAGATCTCAACGGTAACGGCAAAAACGATGAGATTCCTTTTAGCGCAACAGGCATCACGGGCATTATTGATCATGTCAAAGGAGCATGGGGCCTTGGTAACCGTGGTCTTGGACACAAGCTGGTTGATGTGGAACCCGAAACAGGTGAGCTTCGCTTCACCAAAACATTGCCTCAGTACAAGGAAGTGCTGCAATATGTGAACAAGCTTCATCAGGAAGGACTGCTGGATCCGGAAATATTCACACTGGATGGTGGAGCCCTGAATGCCAAAGGTCAGGCCGGAACGCTTGGCGCGACAACGGTACCCAATCCGGAAACGGTTATGGGACAGAAGAATTTCATCGGTCTTGGTGCCCTCAAAGGGCCAGATGGCGAACAGCTGTATTCCCATGTGAAAGTGCCTATGGTACATGTGGGAGCCTTTGCTATAACGGACAAAAATGAGAATCCGGAAGCAACGATCCGCTGGATGGATCATTTCTACAGTGATGAAGGAGCCCTGCTCTACTTTATGGGTAAAGAGGGAGAAACCTATGAAAAGGATGCAGACGGAAATCTGCAGTATACGCAGGATATCACCGCAAATCCGGATGGCCTGACCCAAGATCAGGCTCTGGCCCAATATTTCACTTGGCTCGGCGGAAGCTATCCGGGCTTGGTCAAGGAAGATTATTTTAAAGGTTCGGAAACACTGCCAAGCTCCCTTGAGGCAGCCGAGAAGGCAAAAGATCATGCCGTGGAAGACATCTGGTACAATTTTAACTTCACACAGGAAGAATCTGAATTCATGTCCTCTGTCGGCAAAGACATACAGGATTACGTGACCGAAATGGAAGCGAAGTTTGTGAATGGCAGTGCAAGTTTTGATCAGTGGGAAGAGTATGTGAGTACCCTAAACAAGATGGGGCTTGAGGAGTATATGAAGGTATATCAAGCAGCTTATGACAGATATAAGACAGAATAGGCACGCAACGTGGAGGCTTGAACAAAGGATTGTCTTGAGGAGGGAGATACGTGAGAGTTGCTGTACTGGGATGTGGAACAATGGGAACCGTTCATGCCAAAAGTTATGCCAAATTGAAAGAGGTTGAACTCGTTGGTGTCTGTGATGTGGAGAAAGACGATGCAGACAGACTGGCCGCTGCATGCGGAACGAGGGCGTACAATCGATTCGAGGATCTATTGAATGAAGGACGTCCGGATGTGGTGAGCATCTGTCTACCTACTCCTCTGCACTTTACGTATACGGTTATGGCAGCGGAAGCGGGTGTGCATGTGATCTGTGAGAAACCGGTTAGTTCAACAGCCGAAGAAGCTGAAATGATGGATGTCATTTGTCGTTCGAATAAAGTGCAGTTGTTGGTTGCGCATGTGGGCCGCTTTTTCCCTGCCTATGCTGATGCAGCCCGTCAGATTGTGGCTGGTGTAATTGGAAAACCCGGGGCCGCCCATGCCAGACGTATCGGGCCCCATCCAGGGCTGATAAAGAACTGGTACAACAATGAGAGGGACAGCGGTGGTGTCATTATGGATCTGATGATCCATGACATCGATTATTTGCGCAGTGTGCTTGGAGAGGTGCGTTCTGTGTATGCACAGCGCAGAACCCTGCCTCATCTGGACTATGCTTGGGTGACTTTGAGATTTGAACAGGGAGCCATCGCCAATCTGGAAGGAATGTGGGGATACCCGGGGCCTTTCCAGACAGCGATCGAGTTCGCCGGAGATCAGGGAATCGTTCATATAAACTCCGAGGAGTCCAAATCCGTGACGATCCGTCAGGTTGGGTCAGCAACGGAACCAATATTAACGACAGGCAAGGATGAGAGAGGGACACGTTCATCTATCGTTTCACGGATAAGCCCAGAGTTTGAAACTGCCTATGACCGTGAATTGTCTCATTTCATCCAAAGTATCCAGTCCGGATCTCAGCCCGAGGTCACGTTCCAGGATGCGTGTATTGCGTCCAAAATTGTGCGGGCTGCACTCGAATCTGCTCATAGAGGGCAGCCTGTAAACATGTTGGGTTTTGAGGTAAAGGGGGATTAATCGGATGAAAAAGCTGCGTATTGGCATGATTAGCTTCGCTCACTCTCATGCCTTCAGCTACTATCGGGAGCTTATCGCGATTGAGAATGCGGAGGTCGTTGCCATCGCTGATGAGAACAGGGAGCGTGTTCAGAACCTTCTTGAACATGAGCACATCTCGTATTATGAAGATTATCGCAGCATGCTGCAGCTTCCTGAGATAGACGCCGTAATTATATGTTCAGAGAACGTGAATCATGCGAGTATGGTTATGGAAAGTGCCCGCGCGGGCAAGCATATTTTATGTGAAAAACCGCTTGGAGTGGGCATGGATGAAATGGAGATTATGATCGAAATCTGTTCCAAATACGGGGTACAACTGATGACTGCATTCCCATGCAGGTATTTGCCTGCAGTATTGGAGACGAAGAGGGCGCTGGAACGAGGGGAAATTGGGGAAGTGATTGCGGTTAAGGGATACAATCGCGGGACAGCACCAGAGGGGTGGTTTGTGGAGTCTTCTCTATCTGGCGGAGGCGCGATTCTGGATCATACGGTGCATGTAGCTGATCTGCTTCGGTGGTTATTTAAGCGGGAACCGCTAGCGGTATATGCGGAGCAAGGTCACCTGTTTCATGATCTGGAAGTGGAAGATTCGGGGATGGTGCATATCGAATTCGATCAGGGAATAATTGCGTTCATTGATACAAGCTGGTCAAGAAACCGGAGCTATCCGTTCTGGGGAGACGTGAAGCTGGATATCATCGGTACAGAAGGCGTCATACATATGGATGCTTTTGCGCAGACGAATGAAGTATACAGCGATCTAGAGGGTAAAGCGAGGTGGAGCTATTGGGGAGAGCGTATGAATTATTATATGCTGCAGGATTTTGTGGACTCACTCATAGCTGGGAAACGTGTTCCCGTTTCCGGGGAAGATGGTTTACAGGCCGCATCAATTGCTCTGGCTGCATATGAGTCGATCCGGAAAGAAGGCAAAGTAACGATGAAGTAAGAGAACGGACAAGGAGATCGGCACAGGCAATAATATATTGGTGAAACCTAAATTTTAGACCCGTAATGATGAGGAACGTCTGTAATGGATAACCTATCAGGGTCTTTTTGTTTTGACGAAATGATCATTTTTTACAGCGAGGGATAGTTGACAAAATTAGTTGTAACTAATATAGTTACAATATAAGTTATCCCAAAATCGTTCAACCTCAGAGGAGAGATTATGATGAAAATCGGAATTATTGGCGCAACAGGCAAGGCAGGTAATCTGATCCTGAAAGAAGCAGCGAGCAGAGGCCATGAAGTAACTGCAATTGTACGTAACGCATCCAAGGTGGAAGACAAAAGCCTGAACGTATTGGAGAAGGATGTATTCGATCTTACTTCGCAGGATGCTCAAGCATTTGATGTTATCGTGAATGCATTCGGCGCACCTGCTGGAAAAGAACATCTGCATGTGGAAGTGGGACAGGCTCTGATCAACATCCTGAAAGATGCTCCTCAAACTCGCCTGATCGTAATAGGCGGGGCTGGCAGTCTGTTCACCGATGAGACGCACTCCCTGCGTGTCGTTGATGCGCCAGGGTTCCCTGATGCATACAAACCAACAGCGACAAACCAAGGGAAAAACCTGCAGGACCTGCAAGCATCCTCCGGAATTCAATGGACATTCCTTAGCCCGGCAAGCTTCTTCAATCCCGAAGGTGTACGCACTGGAAAATATCAAACGGGTAAAGATCACATCATTCTGAACAGTGAAGGCAAAAGTTATATCAGCTATGCAGACTATGCCATTGCCTTAGTGGATGAAATTGAAAATGCAGAACACAAAAACGAACGCTTTACTGTCGTAGGCGAAGCGAAGTAAGCCATGTTTAGCCATAAAACTAAAACGGACGCCGATCATTTCAATAGATCAGCGTCCGTTTCATTTATTATAGAGTTGTGGATGCTGCAGGGTGGTTGCTAAAGATATGAAGGTTTAATGGTGCGAATGAATTAAGTGTATGCTTTATGAATTGTCGGTGGATTAGGTGATATCTGTGGGCTCCGCAATGCTCGCTGTATCCATACCATCAGCGCCATCAACGGCATCGATGACACCCACAGCAAGAGTAGTCACTGCAGCCGCCGCCAGAAGATGCTTTGCACCAAGCTTCACTCGGTCCATATCTTCTTCTTTCATGCCTACGACAACATCTTTGCCACCGTTATACACATATTTGGCTGAAACGGCGACACCTTTTGCCGTATTGGTCACAGCATCTCCCAAATCAGCAAGTCCTGTCTCGACCGCGGCATCGTCTTTTCGAATGGCACCGCTGGCCAGGTCATATGTACCACTTGCTAATTGCCCTACCGTTTTCCCTGTGTTAATCGTAGCTTTCTCTACGCCATTACCAACTTCCTTGATAAAGGGACTGCCTGCGATCTCACCGACAACCCTTACGCTGCCGCCAAGTACTTTTCCGGTAACTTCCCCTGCGAACTGTCCTAATCCTTTTAAAAAGCTCATCCCTGAACCTCCTCTAGAAACGATAAGTTCTCTTGTAGCTTATTATATTCGTATGCATGCCAAAAAACCAACGGTGACAGCCCAGGCATCGTAAAAAAAGGCACTGCCCCACCGGAGTCAGCGCCTTTTCACATACTCGACCTTAGTCGATAAATCCTTCCATGACCACTGTCGGCATCATATTCGACTGCCAAGCGCCTTTGCCATAACCACCGTTATACCCTGGAGTAGCTTGCGGCTCCCAGTAAAAAACGCCTTTTCCTTTTCCGTTTGGCAGGTTGCGAATTTGATTTTTCATGGCGGCCACGAAGCTTTTGCCTGCAGCAGCCTGGTTATTGTCCATCCCGATCTCGGAAATGATGATTTCCTTGCCGTAGCGATTGATCAGGTCTTTCGCATTGTTCACCGTGTTCGTCACCGCTGTGTTCCAGCCGGAGGCCGAAGGATAGAGGGACATGGCGATCATATCGAAGTTAGCCCCATTATTGATTAATCCACCAATATTCCATACATACAGTGCGTTATCATCTCCACCTGCCAGATGCACGATTGTTTTGGTTCCTGTGCTCATGGACTTGACGGCATTATGGCCCGTGTTCACCAGCCAAGCGTAATTTTTCATGTTCGTGGAAGCTTTGCCATCCTCCCATAACATGCCGTTGCTGGTTTCGTTTCCGATCTGCACCCAGTCAGGTGTTACCCCTTTGCTCTGCATGGCCGTCATCACGTCACGTGTATGATTCCATACCGCATCCATCAGCTGTTGGAAGGTGTAATTTTTCCAGGCAGCCGGTTTGGTTTGTTGACCAGGGTCAGCCCATGAATCACTGTAGTGTAAAGTCAACATGACGCTCATGCCCGCATTCTTGGCCCGCTGTGCCAAAGCTGCGGCGCGATCCTTATTCATATATCCGTTGCCATAATCATTGGACGGATTAACGAAAACCCGAATACGAACCGAATTGATCTGATAATCATTTTTCAAAATATCAATAATGTCACGCTGTACGCCATTTTTGTCCTTCCACTTGTAACCTTGCGCTTCCATGCCCGGTACCCAACTGATATCTGCCCCTTTGGCGAAGCTGGGAGCTGCGCCGGCATGCTGACCTGCGGGCAGCATAATCGAAGTGACCAACAAAATGAGAACAAGGACAATTGAAGTTTTGTAACCCCTTACAAATCTGACCATTAAAATATTCCTCCCTGAATATTAGAATGAGTTGCAATCTAATTATAGGCGGGAGAACTGTACCACCACAGGGTTCATTTCCAATATTTTGGTTGTTTTTTAAACCACTCTACTGATGGATTTATCAGTAATATGCAAGGAAGCTGCCCCGCATTGGGACAGCCTCTTGAGATGTTCTGTACGAACCTGAGTGAGCACGGTTGTTCATACACAGCAGTTTCTGCTTCAGCTAACCGGTGTTGTCTGTGGTGCTGGAGTGGGTACATGAGGTGTAATAGGACGTTTTTTGCGTTTGAGATAACGATTGGTGAAGCGATTTTCTATGACTTCATAAGAAATATGAGAGATTAAGGTTGCGATAATCAGACCGGCCACAAATGTGATGGATACCGATACATAATCAGGCAAATTGAAGCGCGCCATTACTCGCTGGAAGGGAAATAGGGCAAAGGGATGCAGGAGATAAAAGCTGTAGCTTATCGTTCCGAAGTACTGGAAAAAGCGAGTACTCAACACATTTGATAAAACTCCATGTTCCTTGATGATCAGATAGAAGAAATACACGCCGAAGATGATCGAAAAATAAATATCCCCGAAGTATGTAGCCAGATAAATGATGATTAAGGCTAAGAGCGAGTGCAGCTTGGAGGGGAGAAAATTAAACTTCTCACTAGCGTAATAGGCCAGAACTCCTGTTAGAAAGAACAGTGCCCGCGGCATGCGAATGACGACAGCCAAAGTGATGGCAAGACCCAGTATGATTAAAAACCACTTCATGTATTTATTGTTTAAGGGTTTCAGTGATACGAAGAAAATGACGCTGACCAGGTAAAAAGCAAATTCATAACTGAGTGTTCTTGCATTACGAACAGCTTCTTCAAGTGGAAAAACACCTGGAAGCATGAACAATCCATAAATGAAATTCAGAATGTATTCGGAAGCCGTCAAATTGGCCAACCAATCAAATTGAATTACAGGTCCTGCCACAAACATAATGACAAGCAAGGGGAGATATACCGGATAGATTCGTATGATGCGATTATAGACAAACTGTCCAATCTTCCGGTGTTTCACTAAACTTTGCACAATAAGATAGCCACTAATCATGAAGAAAACATCAACACCCATTTCTGCCAAGACCAAGGTAGCGTGCTCGTTCAGGGTAAGGTAACCGCCGTTAATCGACATGGATATAACATGTCCGACAAAAACCATTAGTGCACATAATCCACGCAGTCCGTGAATTGTATGGTTCTTACTCACGTCTACACCATCTCCAATTTATAAAATGATTATTTGTCTATTGAGGCAAGAGTACCGTGTATGTATTCACAACCCACCTTTCGTTACAGCCTATGAAATAAAACCAAGGGTTAACAGCCAGTGTGTTCCGATTTATGATACGAAATGTATCATTGTATTATTTGAATCATAACACTTGATAAATTAATTGACAATAAGTTAAGAAAAATTTGAAAATTTCATTTTCTTTTCATTTCATTTTATTCGGTCCTACACAAAAATGGACAAATAAAAAAAGCCGTCCGAAGACGGCTTTTCTACCCGTGGCGCTTTTTAAAACCTTGATCCGTATCCCGCGCCTCCACCAGTCTCATTTAATTTGAGCTAGTGGATCGGGTAAGGGACACGTTCAACATGTGATTAGAAATGTTGACGCACCTCCTTTCCTTGTGGCAAGAGTATACAACACCTGGTTTCGGAAAGCTAGTCTTTTTTTCGTATTAACGTAAATTATTTTTCGGTCTGGAACATCGTCATATCTCGTGCATAATGACTCTTCGTTCCATTCTCGTTACGAATACGCACGCTATCTTCGCTGATCCGCTCGACAATCCCGCGACCCACTTCGCAATATACACCAGCCGGGTCTTCTTGCCATGCCGTTACGACACATTGGGAGAGGGCAGCGGTGAAAAATTCTATATTTTTTTGTAACGTTCTAGGTTTATTCGATTTCATTATATACTCCTTTAATAAACGACGTATTTGGAAGAAGAACAGCAACCGGACCAAATCGCACTGTACCTCACTTTACTCTGTCTACTGCACTTTGTAAAGGGATGGAAAAAGTTATCGTCATGAGGTATCATTTACATAAATTTTACACTGTTTTTACACTGCGATGACGCTTGTATCCAATCACGGATAGTACAATTATAGTAGAACCAACTAAACAAGGATTGATATGCAACACATTCGGAGGCCATACATGCATAGAGATATTAAAACAGGCAACTATGTTAACCGTGACTTAAGCTGGGTTGAGTTTAATCGTCGTGTGCTTCAGGAGGCTCAGGATTCTACCACACCTCTGTTGGAACGGTTGAGATTTCTCGGGATTGTAGCCAGTAATCTGGACGAGTTCATGAGTGTAAGGGTAGCAGAGACGAAAGAGAAAATTAAAGCAGGATTTACCCAAAAGGATTTCACAGGATACACCCCGTCCGGTTTATATCGGAGATTGATCAAACGAACAGGTGCCATGGTGGCTGAGCAATATAAAACGTATCGGGAATTGATTCGCCTGCTCGCCAAAAAGGGTGTTGTTCTACAAGAGTATAACGAGCTTAATGGAACACAGCAACGGGCAATGGATCAATATTTTCATGATATTATTTTCCCTGTATTGACACCCATGGCCGTGGATCAGAGCCGTCCATTTCCACTGGTGCATAATAAATCAGTCTATCTCGCTGTGATGCTTCAGAAGGAAGAGGAGCAGGAGGATGAGCCGTTTTTTGCGATTGTTCAGGTCCCCTCGAATCTGCCGAGGGTTGTTCCCGTACCTCTGCGTGCAAACAGCAAAAAGAAAACATTCATATTAATAGAAGATTTGATTAAACATCATACACATACCCTGTTTAGCGGATATATTCCGCTGGCTGTGCAGGAATTCAGGCTGACCCGTAACGCGGACCTCTCCTTTAATGAAGAGGAAGCGGAAGATTTGCTGGAAGCCATCGAGAAGGAATTGCGTCGCCGCCGCCGGGGAGCTCCTGTCCGGCTGGAAGTGCGTAAGGATTTTCGTTCAGATGCACTGCTTGAATTGCAGGAGGAATTCGAGATTCAGGATCCGGTATATGAAATTGATGGTCCGCTGGATCTGAGTTTCCTGGCTGGATTTGTAGACAGCATCGAAGGCTTCTCTCATTTGAAATATAGCCCCGTTCAGCCGGTGTATCCGCCGGAATTTTTACCGCGGGAGAGCCATTTTGAACTGCTGCGCAAACGGGACGTACTCGTTCATCATCCTTATGAATCGTTTGAACCAGTCACAGATTTTGTCCTTGAGGCATCGGAAGATCCACGAGTCATGGCAATCAAGATGACATTGTACCGGGTAAACGGGGATTCACGTCTCATTCCGGCTCTGGCTCATGCAGCTGAGAGTGGCAAACAAGTGACCGTTGTAGTGGAGTTGAAGGCACGCTTTGATGAAGAACGCAACATTGCGTGGGCGCGCAAGCTGGAAAAGGCAGGCTGCCACGTTGTATATGGTTTGGTTGGTTTGAAGACCCATGCAAAAATTATTCTTGTTGTGCGCAGGGAACAGAATGGCTTAAGACGTTATGTTCACGTTGGAACAGGCAACTATAACGAGAGTACGGCGAAGGTCTACACTGACGTAGGACTGTTCACCTCCAATCCGATCATTGGTGAAGATGCATCGGAGCTCTTTAATGAAATAACCGGTTATTCGGGACCGAAGGCCATGCAGGCTTTCCGCGTTGCTCCAGATGGCATGAAGGATGAACTGTTTTCACTCATACGGAGGGAGACAGAGCATGCACTTAAGGGGAAACGGGCCCGCATTATTGCCAAAATCAACTCGTTATCTCACCAGGATATGATTGATGAATTATATGTTGCATCCCAGGCAGGTGTACAGATCGATTTAATTGTCCGCGGGGTGTGCTGCCTTCGCCCAGGTGTTGAGGGACTCAGCGAAAATATTCGGGTGATCAGCATCGTGGATCGATTTTTGGAGCACTCTCGTCTGTTTTACTTTGAGAATAGCGGGAACCCGGATGTATATATCTCCAGCGCAGACTGGATGACCCGGAATCTGAAACGGAGAATTGAACTGATGTGCCCGGTATTTGATCCGTCACTCAAGAAGATGCTTGTCGACATCCTGAATCTGTCCCTGAATGACAATGTGAAGGCAAGGGAATTGATGCCTGGCGGCAATTATGTTTTTGTGGAAAACGAAAAGCCCCCGCTGAGAAGTCAGACGGAGGCAATGGGCATTATTCCTTGGAAGCCAGCAGAGTGGAGTATGTCAACTTAACGTCCCAAGCTTCTTCCAGATCCTTGGCGGCTTCTTCCAGGCCATGCATTTCCAGTAACGGCTCGGCTGAGCAGATGAGTTTGATCTGCAGCGAGCCGTTTTCTTTGGTTACATGTATCGCAGAGATTCGCTCCGAACGATGAATGGCCTCGGCTATGCGCAAGATGGAGCCCAATCGGTGAGCGTGCCGTTCATCCGAATCCTTCAGAATGTCCCGGTGCTTATTCAGCAGCTGGGGCGTTCTTTTTTTTGGATGATAATCGGCTGTGATAGCTGTCAGCACGGTCTCCCGATGGGAAAGTCCGTATATGCCCGCATTCATAATCCAATACGCCGAGTGCTGGGGATAACGGAAATAATTGATCTGTTTTCCTGCCCCATGAAGCATGCAGGCGGTATATAGGATTCGGGCATCTGCTGGTTTGGGTGTGTCCCCCTCCAACGCCTCATAGAGCACCGCTGCATCCTGATGGATTTGTTTCAGCTTCTTCTCGGGAACTGGCGGGCCAAAATGAATGAAATTGCGGATGCTGTCCTCCAGTGCAGTAGGAGAGGCAGGCCGGTGCGGGGCCATCAGATCACGCAAAATCCCATCACGCAATCCCGCTCCGCTTACGACATAACGATCTCCCTGAAGAATGTCGAAGACCGTTCTGAGAATCAGAACACCAGGCACAATGATGTCAGCACGATCCTTCGCCAGACCAGGCACCTTTTTGCGCTGACCTGATGTGAGATAAGGCAGTGATTTGGCCAGGTTTTCCATAGCTGAAGCGTTGATCTCGTAGTGGTGGGTTACGGGTAACGAGTATTGTGTTCTTTTTTGCTCAATTTTGGCCAAAGTACGCATGGTACCTCCAAGACCGATGAGCGGAAGACCTGGATGCTGACGGATCCAATCCTGATCTTTCAGTGCCTGAATGACATCATTGCACAGCGCAGCAACATTTGCTTCAGACCAGGAATCCTCCCCGCCATACCTGGCATGCGAGTTTACGGCACCAATGGGCAGAGAGATACTGTGGAGTCTTTTGCGATCCCGGAATACGGTTACTTCCGTACTGCCGCCACCGATATCCACAACATAGCCATCCTGCAGATCAATGGACTGAATAACCCCAAGAAAGCCGTAATACGCTTCCTGATCTCCGGAGGCACATTCAATCTCAAGTCCGGTCTCCTCTTCAAGCCAGCCAATGATCTGCGCAGCGTTGCGTGCATTGCGAATGGCAGCTGTAGCCGCAGCACGAATGACTTTCGTTTGGAATGCGTCACAAGTAGCCTTGAATTGCTGTAAGACCGTGATGGCTTTTTCCAGCGAATGACGCAGGATCTGCCCGTCCTCTTCAACCACGTTGCTGAGGCGCGCAGCATATTTATCTTCATGAATAATCCGGTAGGCTCCTTCATGATCCAGTTCGTAAATGACGAGACGAATGGAGTTGGAGCCAATATCGATAATACCGAGAGTTCCTTTTGAGTTCATATGCATCTCCTTCTAGACAGGTATTCTACCCAAGTTGCAGCAGGGCAGCCATGGCTTCCGGTGAACCTGGAGGGGTGGAGGAGAAGGGCGTGGTCAGCATTACCACAATAATGAAGACAATGAAACAGGCAAACAGTATGCAGCTTACGGCAAAACCGCGATTACGTTTCTTCATAAACAGCCGAATACCTGTAACGAAAAGAAGTACTGTGACGGCGACCAGGACAATGGACATTGCGAAATAGGCTATGCCATACAGTGATTTGAAAAATGCTTCCATATTTTCTGAACGCTCCTTAGATCCTCATATTTAAGCCTTTCTATTACATTCCTTAGTAGCATACGACAGATTGATGCGTTTGAAAAGTGAACCAGGCGTGTGTGCCTTTCCATAAACAAGCCTATAGACACTTCTTACGGAAAAGGGGCAACCGCCTTGGACAGACATCCAAGAGGGGACGGCTTCTGTTGAGTATGTATATGGAAGGACCATTGTTCAGGAAAGGAGATCAACCCATGTCAAGACAGCTTGCAAGCAAATGGCTGAAGACAGCAGCACTGATGAAATATCCTGTAGCAGCTGTCCATATCCCCCAAACGATGGCATTTAATTCGAGAAATCTGCTGCACATGCTCAGCCGTTATGGAATGGTGTATATCAAACCTATAGTCGGTGGCGGAGGTTATGGTGTTATCAGGGTATCCACAAGCGGGGGGAACTACCGCTATACGCATATGAAAGTTACACGTACATTTACCAACTACGGCCAGATGTATCGCTCGCTGGTACGGATTAAAGTCAGACGGAGATACCTGATCCAGCAGGGAATTCATTTGGCAACGATACAGGGCAGACCTGTGGATTACAGGGTGAAAGTCGTCAAAACCGAGCGAGGCTGGGTTTTCCGTTCCATGGTAGGGCGCTTGGCTCGTCCCGGATTGTGTGTAACCAATCTGAGCAAAGGCGGGACGATGCTGCAAGGCAGAAGGGCACTTGGTTTATCCCTCCCTCATATATCCACCAGACACAAACGCCGGGAGATGCGTTCATTGACGTTGACATGCACTCAGATTATGGAAAGGCAATTTCCAGGTGTAGGTCAACTCGGTTTCGATTATGGGCTCGATCACTCCGGGAAGATATGGATTCTGGAAGTGAACACCAGACCTCAATAAAAAAAGTGAAAAAATATAAAAAAAACCAAGATTACACCGATAAACATATAGAGAAAATATTATGGAAAACGTTTGAAGTAAAAACAAAATGGGTAATTTACACGGAATAAGTCTTGAAACTATGAGTTGACGCTAAAAAAAAATTCTCTCACATTCGTTCTAATAGAAACGTTACGATCCTGTGCATAAGTTATGTCCACATTATCCACGTTGCTTAATCAACATTTTTACCATTTATCAACAACCTATGCACAGGATTTCCACAAAACCTTGTGGATAACAGAACGCTTGTTCTCTATATAAATCTCTGATATGATAGTTTTGAGGAAAAAAAAGGAAAGGTTGTGGCGGGAAATGGCTATGTTATCCGATGAGATGTTATTGGATTCCTACCATAAGGCGATTGAGCTTAATCTCGAGAGAGATTTCATCGCGCTGCTATTGGCAGAAATCCATAAGCGCAAACTGGGTACCGACGTATCTGCCATTCTTCACTAGAGATCCTCATTGCAGGCAATGTTATAGGTTTCCGGACATGTCCCATTGTGCTACAGACCAGAGGGTGCTTGTATGACAATGGTGACAGTACAACATATGCATGCAACCGTTTTCGTTTTCGTCTTCCTCTATCATGGAAGTCTGTAACGAATAGGGGCTGTACGGTCCGGTGTAATCTTCCAATTTGCCGCATTCTGTCAGTCCCTGAAGGCAGTGGGGACAAGCCTGCTCCGGTACAACCAGACCGTTACACAGCGGGCATATATAAGACAAGGGTATCCCTCCTGATATTGAATGTTCAGGAGTAAGATACCCTTTTTTGTGCCTTTTATGTGATTCGCGTAAAACTATCGTTTCATATTACTGCTGTGTCCTGGGGACAACTTCGCATCTGGGTCGAAGTAAACCTTCGCGTTGTTCACAGCGGTTGGTGCTTCACCGAACCCAACAGCGATCAGCTTCAGCTTACCTGGGTATGTTGTAATATCCCCGGCAGCAAAAATGCCTGGAATGGATGTTTCCATACGGGAGTCAACAACGATGGAGTTGCTATCGATTTCAATACCCCACTCGGCAATAGGCCCGAGCGATGATACAAATCCAAAGTTGACGATCACGGCATCGACGTCAATTTCTTGTGTTTCTTTGGTTTTGACGTGTGACAGGGTGACTTTGGTAATAGCGTCATCCCCGTGCAGCTCCGTAATCTCCGTAGGTGTAACCACGTTGACTTTGGAGTTCATCAGATTCTCCACACTGTGCTCATGTGCACGGAATTTGTCACGACGGTGGATCAGGGTTACTTGTTCTGCGATTGGCTCGAGCATAAGTGCCCAGTCTACGGCAGAGTCACCGCCACCACTGATCAGTACTTTTTTGCCGGCAAAGGCATTCAAATCACTGATGAAGTAATGCAGGTTCGATTTTTCGAACTTGGCTGCACCTTCAAGTTCCAGGCGACGTGGTTCGAAGGCACCAACACCGGCAGTAATGATTACTGCTTTGGCATGATACTCGTTTACATCGGTTTTGACGATGAAATGACGCTCGTCCAGTTTTTCAACGGATACTACTTTTTCTTCAAGACGAATATTGGGGTTAAAGTGGCTCATCTGCTCAATCAGGTTGTTTACCAATTCCTGAGCCGTCACTTTGGGGAACCCTGCAACGTCATAAATGTATTTTTCAGGATATAGCGCAGCCAATTGTCCACCAAGTTGTGGCATGCTTTCAACGAGAGTAACGGATGCCTGACGCATCCCTCCGTAAAATGCGGCAAACAGACCCGCAGGGCCGCCACCAATAATAAGTAAATCGGTCATGTCATGACCGGCAGTTTGTGCAGTCAAGAATCAACAACACCTTTCTTATTTTAATAGGTAGTTAACAGAAATAATGTAGCCGGATACCTCATGTAGCCAGCGTTTGTTGCTGAACTGTCTTTCTCATTATAAACGGTGTAAACTGGGTTGCAAAGTTGGTAACGGGACTAACATGGGAACAATTGATGAAGATCAGGTGAGAATAGGATGAAATTGGAAATGAAAGGTTATGAAAGATAACAAAAAAAACCTTGATATTTACCAGAAATACAGATATTCTTGACCTGTACTATGTGTTTTTTTGTCTAAATAAAAGCCAATTTGTAAAACGAAGACAAGACCTGTAATTTGTTGATTCTTGTGTATAATTTCACAACTTTAATTGGACATGTACATACAAAATATTCAAATAAATTCGTGAAGTTAACATTTGTCGTCATATGGATAAGACCTCATCCATATTTTGTAGTAAGTACAGCTGAAGGTAATGCTACCCGAATGAAGATACAAAATGTTGTAAAAGTAGATGATGTGAGTGAAACCGGAAGGGGTTAAGACATGAGCAGCATTCCCAAAATCGTCATTCTCGGCGCGGGCTATGGCGGGATTTTAACAGCCCAGCGGCTGCAGAAGGAATTAAATTATAATGAAGCCGACGTCACATTGGTGAATCGGCATGATTATCACTATATTACAACACACCTACATATGCCAGCAGCCGGTACGGATTCGATTGAGCATGCGAGGGTGCCGATTTCCAAGCTGATTGATGAATTCAAGATTGATTTGGTCAAGTCGTCAGTAAAGGAGATTCGTCTTCAGGATCGCAAGGTCATTTTGGAAGATGGAACGTTATCTTATGACTATCTGATTATTGGACTCGGCGGTGAACCGGAGACCTTCGGTATTCCGGGCATGCTGGATCATGCCATGACCATTCGCAGCATCAACTCGGTACGACTCATTCGTGAGCATATCGAATATCAGTTTGCCATGTACAAAAACGATAATAAACGTAACCGCAT
This sequence comes from Paenibacillus sp. 7523-1, assembly GCF_002276415.1. Lineage (NCBI taxonomy): Bacteria > Bacillati > Bacillota > Bacilli > Caryophanales > Paenibacillaceae > Paenibacillus > Paenibacillus sp. 7523-1. The sequence goes on from NZ_NPBR01000022.1 coordinate 91,528, forward strand.
ACGTTTTGTAGTTGGCGGGGCAGGTTTCAGCGGAGTTGAGTTTGTGGCGGAGCTTGCTGACCGTATTCCGCAGTTGTGCAAGGAATTCGACGTAAATCCGAAAAATGTGCATATCTACAACGTAGAGGCAGCGCCTTCAGCCCTGCCTGGCTTCGATCCGGAGCTGGTAGAGCATGCAATGAATGTGCTCAAGAAGAAGGGCGTAACCTTCAAAATCGGTGTTCCAATCAAGCAATGTTTGCCGGATGGTGTCATTGTGGGTGAAGGTGAAAAAATTGATGCTGCCACGGTGGTATGGACCGGTGGAATCCGCGGTAACGCACTGCTTGAACAGGCTGGACTTGAAGTGATGCGCGGCCGGGTAAAAGTGGACGAATATTTGCGTGCTCCTGGACATGAGCATGTCTATGTTATTGGGGACAATTCACTCGTATTTAACGGGGAAGGACGTCCATATCCACCAACAGCCCAGATTGCCATGCAGCAAGGTGTGAACTGCGCCAAAAACGTTGTCGCTGCCATTCGCAAAAAACAGCCACAGCCTTTTGTGTTTACCAGCAAGGGAACGGTTGCTTCGCTTGGTAAAGGGGAAGCCATTGCTGTGGTTGGCGGCAAAAAATATAAGGGCTGGAAAGCAGCCCAGCTGAAGAAACTGGTGGATCTCCGGTACTTGTTCATCATCGGTGGAATCCCGCTTGTGCTGAAGAAGGGGCGGTTTTTTGGATGAGACATTGCAGTGTTCAAGTTCGCGGCCTGCTTACGCGTGATGAGCTGGATCGTTATAATGCCCTGATGCAGGTAGGGGGTTATCTGGAGGAGCAGAACCAGTATGACCTGGCTTATATTGTGCAAAAGGAAGTGGACATTCTCATCCTGCCTGCAATTGAGCGGTTGAAGGAAAAGGGACGGGATCGTGACCGGGCCACGGCCGAGTTTCTGGAATCGCTCAAGGCAATGGAAGAAGAAGAGGACCGGGATTAATTCGGAGTTTGAACATTTCTGGATATAATGAATACCATAAAAAAGCACCGGTGACTTTCCCCTTGGGAGTGTCATCGGTGCTTTGTGTTTTACTTACAGTTTCAGCATGTCTTCCAGCGAACCTTCGCCCAGCAGGCTTCCCACATAGAACGAACCGAATTCGCCATAACGTGCGCTAACTTCATCAAACCGCATTTCGTAAACCAGTTTTTTGAACTGGAGTGCATCGTCTGCAAACAGGGTAACGCCCCATTCCCAATCGTCGAAACCAACGGATCCGGTAATGATCTGTTTAACTTTACCAGCATAGCTGCGACCAATCATGCCATGGCTGCGCATCATGCTGCGGCGTTCGTCCATGGACAGCATGTACCAGTTGTCGGCCAATTCGCGTTTTTTGTTCATTGGGTAGAAGCAGATGTACTGGCGCTGCGGCAATACCGGCTTGAGACGTGCAACGATTTCCGGGTTTTGCATCGGATCTTCGCCTTCTTTGCCAAGATAGTTGCTCAGTTCCACGACGCTGACGTAGGAATACGATTTGGTCGTGTATTGTGCAAACATCGTTTTGTTGAACGCGTTCTCGACGGCCTTGAGGTCCTCAAGTGTTTCACGCAGGTGCATCATGACAAGGTCAGCTTTTTGGCCGACTACAGTATAGACCACAGTGCTTCCTTTGGAAGAATCTTCGACATCCTTCCATTCTTTCCAAAACTCTTGAAGCTCGTCCAGTGCTACGGCACGTTCCTCGTCATCGGCTGCTTTCCAAGCGGCCCAGTTAATCGAGCGGAAGTCATGCAGGGCATACCAGCCCTCCAGTGTTGATGCGGCTTCGTTCATTGGTTCTGTTCCTCCTGCAGTTTATATTTCCAAATCCCATGAGGGACGGTTAAGAAAAACTATATCGTTTACATTGTATCCCAACATTGAGCACAAGGGCAAATGAAGAGAACATGAATATAGGAGGATTTATCCAGAAAGTTCGTTGCTTCGCCACATTTTTTGCGGTACACTATCTACTAGCCAGAGAAGAAAATACAGTAAGTTATGCAAAATAAGCCCTGAGTTCATAAGAAGAGGTGAACGTCACCCGATGCAGTTTATACCTGTGCTGGTATTAATGGTGTTATTTTTCGTGATGATGTTTGGGATCGGTTTCATTCTGAATATGTTGATGAAGACTACCTGGTTTCCTTCTTACCTGTTCATCATTGTGATCCTGCCTGTTGTGGTGTATTCCTTGTGGGATCACACGGCTTCACTGATGACCCATCTGGGCTCGTTCCAGATTGTCGATTATCTGACCGGTGTGGCTGGGCTAGCAGGTGCAATCATCAGTGGTTGGACCATTCGCAAACTTCGACTGGGCGGGTATAAAATGTTTTAACCGGCTGAGCTTCATATCTTGCCCTGTCTGCCACGGCTAATTGAAACAAAGAGTCCTGCCTTTCTCGTAACCGCTTACGCGAGCAAAGGGAGGGCTTTTTGTCATATGTAATGAAAATAGACATAATTGATCCGCTGAGCTGCATACACATGTGGATAACTATTTCTAAATAGTTTCACTTGTTTTATATGGCTGGAGCTTTTATAGTATTCTAGCAACTCTGCGAAAACGTGAATGCTGTCGACCTAGGACGAAACGGAGCGAGAACAGGCCATCTTTTTACCTGTTTTTGAACATTTGAAGATCAGGCATTTATGATAGAATAGATAAACACACTTTTGGGGAGAAGGAGATCAAGCCATGCGCATGAAGAATTTGCTGCATTATACTGAACATCATCGCTACTGCGTATACAGGGAGTTTGGACTTAGTGCTCTGGACGACCGTATGCTTACCGGAGCATATCAGCCCATGGTAGGTGCTTTCGCGATTGGCTTGTATCGGCTGTTGTTTCAGCATCTTCCCGGTGAACAGGTCGGTTACTCACCCCTTGAACAGCAGCGAAAGTTGTTCATGACACTTGGACTCGAGCCAAGTGAGAAGGGCCGCAAGTATTTAGTGGAGCAGGCTTCCAAGCTGGAAGCAGTCGGATTGCTTCAGACGTCACGCCTTTACATTCCGGAGAATGATGATTACATCTATGAATATGAGCTGCAGCCACCGCTGTCACCGGCAGAATTCTTCCGTACACAGCATTTGACACTGCTGCTTCGTGACAAGATTGGCAAGTTTGCTGTTCTCTCCCTGCGTTCGGGATTTTCGGCAGTGGAGAACGGAGATGCACCTTATCCTGCAGCGAGCAAAGAAAATATTTCGGTTCCTTTTTACGATATATTCGAACTGAATACGCATGTTATAGATTACGAGCTGGAGCAGGCGCTCTCGGAAGTATCCACATCCGCACAGCGGAGTGGGACAAGTGTAGCGGCGGAAGAGCTTACGTTAAACTACGCCGACATTATTTTGCGTTTTCCGCGCGAGTCGGTGAACCGTCGTCATGTGGAAAAGCTAAGATTTGATCATGAGCAGCTGGGCATTGTGAATTATGTGGTGAACAAGTTCAATCTCAGTGTGCAGGACGTGTGCCGTTTACTGGATGAGGATGATATCTTCAGTCCGCAAGGACAGCTGATGTTGGACGATCTTCAGCATAAGGCAAGCTTGCAGTTCCGTCAGACGAAGAAACGTCAGGAGCAGCAGACTGTACAGGCAGCCAAAGTGGTCGCCCTGAGGCAGCATCTGGACGAGCCTGAGCAGCAGAGCGATTCCGGGGAACCGCCAGTGGAACATGTGGTGCAGATGGAATACTATGTGGAGGTTCCACCACAGTTTGCAACCAAATGCGATATTCATCAATACAATATGATGCTTCGTAATGAACCATATACACGGCTTTTACAGACGTTTTTCCCAGGAGCCGTACCGGATAATCTGGTCGATATCTTTGAGAAAATTGATCTGAGCTATAAGCTGCCTGGGGAAGTCATTAATGTTCTTATCCATTACTTGATGCAGCTTCTGGTGTCAGGCGGAGAACAGCGGATTAACCGTAATTTCGTTGAAGCGATCGCTTCCAATATGCTGCTGAAGCAGGTCAATTCATATGAGAAGGCAGTCCAATATATTCGTGACCAGGCCAAGGTAAAAGGCAAGCAGGCTGCTGGTGCAGCCGGAACCCGTTCCCGTACATACGGCAAAGGAGCCAAAGCCAAACCCGAAATCCCGATTGTTCAGGATGTTGCCGCTGAAAGCGATGGAGTATCCGAGGAAGAGTTCGAAGAGATGATGCGATTCGCCCAGCAGATGCAGGCGAGCAAGCAAAAAGGAACTTCATAAAATTTCTTGTTTATAAAAGAGACCCAAGGCGAGTCCCCTAATTAAAGGAGGCTCGCCTTTTTGCAAGATTGCGCCTATGTATGAATACACTGGAAGAATTTATTGGAATATTCTACTATTATATTTTAAGCTTATGCACCTAATCTTGTTTTTTATTGATGCGTCGTCGTCATCTGAATTAAGAAGATTGAAACACTGGGGGGAGTCATGAGGATACAGGACAAGTTAGATGGGATTAGAATTGCGAGTAGACCAACAACAAAACAAACCGTCATTTCAGTCACAACTGCAGCAATGATTGGAGTTGTTTTAGGATTAGCAGCCAAGCTTGTAGATACTCCGGGGATTAATCCCCTATTTGACGATATTGGCGGACGTCTCGGAATCTGGGTATTCGCTGCAACTTTATTATCGGTGTTCAGTTATTCTCCCAAGCTAGCTGCCGTCAAAGCAGTTGTCTTCTTTGCATCCATGCTTACTGTGTACTATGTATATACCGTTTTATTTCTTCACTTCTTCCCAGCAAGAGCTATTTTATTTTGGGGGCTATGTGCAGTGATATCTCCCATATGTGCTTATCTGATTTGGTACGCCCGAGGAGTGGGGGGATTTTCATATTTAATGGCGTCTCTTCCAATTACCGTTTTGCTCGTAGAAGGTTTTGAATTACGAAATGCCTATTTACCTGTCCACACGCATTATGATTTAATCCCATTACTGATGGGAGTCTATTTAATAATGATCATTTTTCTCCTGATTTTCATTCCAAGAATTAAAATGAAGATTTTATTCATTCTACCCATCGCTCTGTTTTTATCTTTTGTTATGATCTATTTTAATGTTTTGGGCCTGATATTTGGTGGGTTGAATAGTTTCTTATAGCGCCATGTACATATCTCATCCTATAAAGTAAGCCCTCTCCGCCTTCTGTTGGAGGTGGAAAGGGCTGCTGCTAATTAGGGTTTAATTTTCTTACAGGGTTAATATTTCATTTGCTGAAATCGTCTATCTTAAGATGGTCGTTGCTTTATTGCCTGCATAGTCTTCGATCACGAGCTTGAGCGAGCTGCTGCTGGAAGCTGGTGTGAAGGTCATCTCACTCAGCTTGGTTCTTCCCCGGATAATGTAAGGGAATTTTTGCGTAACGTAAGTCACCCCGAATTCGCGAGGCACTTCATTTTCGTAAACATAGATCTTGTACCAGTCCTCCAGATCAGGCAGGGCAAGTGTGTATTTTCCATCATTTACCGTGACCTTTTCTTTCGCGTATGGTGTAATCTGATGATCAGCCAGTTGTCCAGTAACTGTGACTGGTTGTTGCTTGCCTATGGCAATGTTGAGCACGTAGTGTTCACCATTCGTTGGCAATCCCGTCAGAACAGCAGAAGATTTCCCTTTCTTGACCTGAACGGTCTTTGTGAAAGGTTCATTCGTATATTCGGTTTGCAGGGTGAGCTCAATCGCTTCCTTGCCTTTGGTTTTCTTAGGGTATTTCCAGCTGACAGTGGCATCGCCCTGTTTGTTAAATTTCACTTGAATATCCTGAACGGCTGCATCCAAATTATAGGACAGAGTTGCAGGTTCGCTCTCACGGCCATCTGCGCCTACGGCACGAATAGACAGCTCACCAGAACGATTTTTCAAAGATTTGATGTAATAGGTGGAATCATATATTCCGCCAACATAGGATCCATTTTCATATAAATTGTATTGCTTAACTTTCGAATAGTCTTCCATATCCCATTCCACAACGAGTTCATCTGTATTGGTCAGAGACTTGGCGATGTGGAAACCTGTAGGAGCATCTGGTTTGGCCGCAGATCCATCGAAGATACGGATTTCACCGATATTCATCTGATAATCTTCAATTGTTTTCCCATTTGGGTCAAATACCAGTCCGAAAGCCGCAATGTTTTGGCCCGCATAGGCACTTAAATCCAGGGAAGCTGTTGTCCAGCCTTTCGTGTGTTTGCCTGAATTCGGAATATTGACTTTGACCACATGGGATGGATCATCTTCCAGAATTAAACCGACTTGCAGGGTGGACGTATCGCTCTTCGATGGTTTGTTATAAGTGAGTTCCAATGTAGACTTCGCATTAACGGACAGATCTGTTTTGTACAGACGCAGGAAGTTCTCCGCGTTTAGGTCACCGTTAACGACAAGAGAACTGCCGCCATTGAAGGCCCCAATGGAATCGTACTGGTAACGGGCACCTTTTTCATAGGTTGGGCCATAGTCAAAATCAACACTCAGCTTATCCCCTTCACTGGCCATCCACCACTGCCAGGTGACAGGGATGTCCTGGATGTTGATGTTGGACCATTCGGTATCATTGGATACTTTCCCGTTTTCATAATATTGCAGACCATGTCCGGTATTGAAGTTCGTAGCAAAGTTTGAACCATTAACGACGGAACGTTCCGTAAGGTAGGCGGCTATGCCGTCCCAATTGGCGCCAGAAGCGTAGACATCCGACAGATCAACCGACGCATTGCGGCGGGCTTCGGTAGGATCCTGATTCGGTCCAGACCACCAGGCACGATCGCGCACAAAGGTCATCCACTGATATTCGTCTTCAGCTCTGTGATTGGTGCTTCCATCGCCCATCTCTTCATCAAGGGCATTGTGGGTAAAATCTGCACCGAGCGTTGCTATGCTGTTCATCGGCTGACCGTTCTCATCCAGATTGTTGCGCAGGTCATAGAGCTGTTTCCACCGTCCAAACCGGTCATGGCCGCCTTCAACGCCGGCAAAGACCGTTTCCAGCGGATCCAGTCCAAGGCTGATCGCATGATCACGTGAATCCTGCAGCATCTCATGGTTCCAGACATAGTTCAGAAAAATGGAATCCGAAACCCTGCCGAGAGCGGTGTCCTGTACGAATGGGCTGTTGAGTTCGTTAAACTCATTCTGATATTGGATCTGTCCTGTCGTATTAATCGTAGAGTCATACCACTGAACATAGAGACCCTGATCTCTTAAATATTGCATGAATTTTTTGTAGGATGGAATGTCTTCAGGGGCAACGCCCCTCGCTACCTCTTCCTGATTGAAGAAGTATCCATCATAATTGTAGTACTTGGCCATCTCGGCCAATTTGACAGCGACCGGGAAATTTCCGTCTTCATCCTGTACGAGCATCTGCTTGTACGTTTGGGGACCACGGTCATTATCGGAGAAGAAAATGTTGGCAATGGAACGAACACCGTTTTTATGCGCGGCATTGGTGTAAGCCGGGTTCGGAATGTTCAGAATACCGAACTCGAAATATCGCTCTGTCCACTCCTTATTCGGGTCATACAGCTCTTCCGGCACTCCGGCAGAAGCCATGCCATGCCAATAGCTGTAATAGTCTGTATATTGCCAATAATTGAACAGATACTGGCTAAATTCGTTCGTATAAGGGGTACTGTCGAAGAACGCATTGCCGTAATCACCACTCATCGTAAAGAGCTGGGTATCCGGGCTAAGTTCGGGGTAGGCCTGCGTGGCGGCAAAGGCATCATTACGCGGCTGCAGTGGTACATGTGCACGAAGCTGCTCTCCATAGATGTCACTCTCGGGTGTCCAATTCAGAATCTGTGCAGAGGTGTAGCCATGCTGATAGGGCTGATTGGCGCCTTTGGCACTTTCACCTGTGTAGGGAAGTGTATCTCCCGCATAGACAGATGAGGCGACCAACTGACCGACCAGAGCTGATGTAATGGCCAGTGCAGTTACCTTGGGAATGATGCCTTTCGGTTTGAGTTTGCGTGTCATGCTGTTCCTCCTTCAAGTGGACTGAATGTAAGGTATTCGTTTACACAAATATAAACTTATGGTTAACGATAGAGCATGAAAGCATTTTCAAATAGGGCGAAATTAAAGAAAGGCAGGTAGAAACTAAAGAAAAGTTCAGGGTGGGAAGTTAATGTCAGAAGGCAAATGATATAATTCAGACAGGACAACCGCATCGGGGGGAACATGCGATTTGAAAATTGTTAGCGTTTACAATAATTTCTTCAAAAATAATATGTTTATGAAAATGCTGTTTATTTTCTCGATGATTTCGATTGTGACGATTATTACGCTGTCGTATATCATTTTTCTATCGGTGTCCGACTCTACGATCCGTCGTGAGCTGGCTATCCAAAAGGCTGCGATGGAAAGTGTGGACCGATATATTCATCAGCAGTATGAGTCTGTACAAAATATGGTGAGAGACATGCATCAGAACGAGGCGCTGTCAGCCAATATCTCCTATCTGATGAGCCACACCTATGCAGATTATGTCCAGCATCTCACCAATGGATATTACGCCAATCAGGATGACTATTCCGCAGATGTACTGAAACATTTCCAGAATATCATGGACCGAAATGCGGATATCCATCAGTTGATGTTATATAGTGCAGAGCGCCAGGACATGTCCATGTTCAGCCCCAATAAGCAATTCAAGAAGCTGGACACCAATGCAGCCCATTCGTATATTCCTGACGTGATGGCCATGGAAACGCCTAATATCAGTGCACCCAACTACTGGATTCGCAAAGAGATCAATGAATGGAGCCCGGACCTGTATGCGATTCGTGTTCCCATCAACAATACGCAGACGCTGCGGAATCTGGGGCAGTTCCTCGTTTTTTTTGACTCTGCAGGCATTGGAAATGCGCTTGATAGTTATGAGAGCAACTTTAAGGGAGAAATCGTGGTACTGTCGGCCAAAGGTAACGTGTTATTTGACTCCAGCAGCAACTATTACGGCAAGAAGTATCCTTATGTTGAAGTTGCGGATTCGCTGTTTGATCAGACCGACATGGATTCGATGAAAAAGGAAAAAAACATGTATGTAAACAAGTTTGTCTCGGCAGACCAGGGCTATGTGATTGTGGCTACGGTTCCTGTGGAAGAGATGGCTGAGGCCTATGCAGGTATTCGGAATACCATTATTTCAATTAGCATCGTAAGTACCCTGTTTGCTGTGCTCGTTCCGGCGTTTTTTATCATTAACTTTGCGAAGCGTACCCGGAGAATTATCCGATTTACGCAGAAGGTGAAGTATGGCAATCTCAGTGCGCGTATCGACGACCCCCGTGATGATGAGCTTGGACAGATCTCGCACAGCTTTAACGATATGCTGGATGAACTGAATTTGTATATTGAGCGGGTGTACAAGGCCGAGATCAAACAAAAGGAGACGGAGCTGGTTGCTCTGCAGGCCAGAATTAATCCTCATTTTCTCTATAACACGCTTGAAGTGATTCGTATGAGAGCCATTTCCCAAGGGGCAAGGGATGTGGGTGAGATGATATACAGCTTATCCGTGCTCTTCAAGAGCCTTGTTCAGCAGAAGAAAAACTACACATTGAAGGATGAGATGGAGGCTTGCCGTCTATATCTGGAACTTTTTCGAATCCGTTATAAGGATATCTTCACCTATACGATTCAATTGGATCCTGTGCATAATCAACATCCTGTGGTCAAGCTGTCCCTGCAGCCGATCATTGAAAACTATGTCGTGCACGGAATTCAGACGGAACGCTCGGATAACTGGTTGTCTATTGTGGTGGAAGAGCTTGGTGATGTGCTGCAGGTGGAGGTCAGAGATAATGGCAAAGGCATTGATCCTGCCAGATTGGCTGAAATTCGTGAAGAACTCGATCGTCCGGAGGAATCAGGACAAATGTTTGGGCTGCGCAGTGTGCACAGTCGTCTGCGCTACCTGTATGGACCGGAGTTTGGAATAACGATAGAGAGTACGCTTGGAGAAGGAACGCTGATCAGGGTGCGTTATCCTCATACGGAAGGGACAGGTGTTTAGCATGTATAAGGTATTTATTGTGGACGATGAGCCATTCATCATTGAAGGATTATACGAAATTGTGGATTGGTCTTCATTTGGAATGGAAATTGTAAACCATGCCGGCAATGGCCAGGCGGCGCTCCAAGGGCTGTCTGCCCAACCTGTCGACATTCTGATCACGGATATTTCGATGCCCATTATGAATGGACTGGATCTGATTCGGGAAGCAAGGCGTGTCCAGCCTGACCTTAAAGTGATTATTCTCAGCGGATTCAATGAGTTCGAATACTTGAAGGAAGCCATGCAGCTGGGGATCGAAAATTATCTGCTCAAGCCGATCAATGTGGAGGAGCTGGAATCAACGCTGCGAAACACGGCCTCCAAGCTGGAACAAGTGCCAGCAAAAACAAGTTATGATGCCTATGGCATTCAAATTTTGAAGGACAACATTCTTCATCGATGGTTGATGGGACAGATCGCAACGGCGGAATTTGAAGAGCGTTCTCTGTTCATGAATCTTACACTTGATGGTCCATGCTATGGCATTGCCATTCTCCGTACGAAGGGTGAAGAGCCGGGCATATTTGATCAAGTTCAGCGTTTACTTGCAGACAAGCCTTATGTGAGTACTTTTCATGATCTGGATGGCGATATTGTCATGATCGCGAGTGTAGACGAGAAGCAGGTCGATAGACAGATGTTTATGGATTGCGTCACCTGTTTATCCAGGCAGATCTCAGAAGCGCACCCGTCAGTTTATATTGGTATGGGGAGCATGGCGAAGGGCATTCATCAGGCACCCGTGAGTTACAAAGAAGCCAAGCGCGCTCTGCAGTATGTGATGATCTACCCGGATCTTAAAGTGATTGATCATGCGATTCTTGAAACGGGAAGCAGTGCTGGCAGTCGTTTCTCCTTCGACTGGAAGGAATATGCCAAGCTGATGTTATCCCGCAATACCGAACAGCTTTCAGAACGAATTCAAACGGATTTTGAACAGTATCGCGACGGGATGACTCCTGTGGAACTGCAGCATACGGCACTCGAATTGGTTATTCGTTTCAAAATGGAGCTGGAGAGCATTAAGCATACGGATGAGTCTGTCATTTACCAAAAGGGGTTAAGACGGGTGCTGGACAGCAGTACCTTTGCCGAACTGGTGCAGGCCCTTCAGCAAGTGGGGAGCGAGACGATCGAATCTCTGCTGCAGGATCTGAAAAACCCGATTGTGAGCCAGGTGCTTCAGCATATCGAGAAGCATTACGCAGAAGAGCTTTCCCTCAAGCTGCTAGGGGCTCATTATCATCTGCATCCTGTGTATCTTGGACAGCTGTTTCATAAGGAGACAGGAGAGACCTTTGCCGAGTACATCAATAAATACCGGATCGAGCGTGCCAAGGAACAGCTGCGCAGCTCCAATCTGAAGGTGCATGAGATCGCTAGAAACGTTGGATATTGGGAGACAGGATATTTTTATAAGCAATTCCGCAAATATGTAGGCATTTCACCGACCGATTTCAAGGTTTTTAATTAATTCGGTGACGGGAAGAATCGATCTGCGGACTCAACGTATAAGAGACATTTCGGGAACAGCAGTGGCATGCGAAGAGTTCAATGCCAGATGTTACCCGGCATGTCTCTTTCATGTAAGCGATTTATTAAATCAGGGACAAAAACAAGAGTCAGGAAGAATATCTCTTTAATTTGTACCCCGAAAACTTAAGTTTATCTTCTTTTTGAAAATGCTTTCATTCGATAAGGTTATAGCAGTTAGTTCGTTAGTGCTTAAGGGAAAACGAAAAGGGAGGATCTAAACAATGCTTAAAAAAAGAAAAAGTTTTTCTCTCGTCCTGGCATTATTAATGGCCGTTACACTTGTACTGAGTGCCTGCGGTGGAAGCGAGAGTGCTTCGGAATCCGGCGGGGCTGGAGATGATTCAGTCGAGCTGATCTGGTACACCATCGGTACCCCGCAAAAAGATGTGAACAAGGTCATGGAAGAAGTCAGCAAGTATACCAAGGAAAAAATCAATGCTACCGTAACCATGAAAATGGTCGATTGGGGTGACTATCCTCAAAAGATGCAGGTGAATGTGGCTTCCGGTGAGCCTATGGACATTCTGTTCACCTCTTCGGGCGGATTCGACTATGTTCAGAATGCCAGAAAAGGCGCGTTCTTGGAATTGGATGAACTGCTCCCCAAATATGGCAAGGATCTGATGGACACGATTGACCCGGCATTCCTCAGCGGTTCCAAAGTGGATGGTCATAACTACGGTATTCCAGCCAACAAAGAACTGCCGCAGCAAGAAGTATGGCGTTTCAACAAAACACTGCTCGATAAGTACAACCTGGACATCTCCAATATCCGCACCTTGGACAGTCTCGAACCTTTGCTCAAAACAATCAAGGAAAATGAGCCAAGTGTGACGCCGTTTGCGATGGATAAAAACTATGTCCCTTACGTTCCTTATGACTATGTCATTCAAAATTTGCCTATGGCAATCAAACTAGACACAACGGATTACAAGCTCGTGAACATCCTGGAGACTCCTGAAATGAAGGAAGCGCTCACAACGATGAACAAATATTACAAAGCTGGCTATGTATCTGCAGAGGCAGCAACAACAGGATCAACCAACGACCTGACGACATCGGGTAACTGGTTCCTGGATCGTGCACAGACTCAACCGCTGGCTGACAATCAATGGTCTGCAAGTTATGGATATCCTGTCGTTTCCACTCCGGCAAGTGATGCAATCATCACAAACACTTCTGTACAAGGATCCATCATGGCGATCTCCGCCAACTCCGAGTACCCGGAAAAAGCAATGGAATTCCTGAACTTGCTCAATACGGATCCAGTGCTGCGCAACATGGTGGACTCCGGTATCGAGGGCACGCACTACAAAAAAGTGGACGATACACATATGGAAAACCTGGCTGAATCGAAGAACTATGACATGCCTTCGTATTCCCTTGGTAACAACATGCTGCTCTATCTGAACAACAACGATCCGGATAACAAATGGGATGAGTTCAAGAAATTTAATGCTGAAGGTGTGAACTCCCCAATCCTCAGCTTCAACTTTGATGCAAGCAACGTTTCTGCTGAATTGACAGCTGTACAAAACGTGAAAGAACAATACTGGGCCGCATTGATGACTGGTACGCTGGACCCGGCGACCAACTTGGATCAGGTCATTGAGAAGTTCAATCAAGCCGGTCTTGAGAAGGTAATGGCTGAAGCCCAAAGCCAGCTTGATGCCTGGAGAGCGGAAAATAAGTAAGGTTACATTCGTAGAATCGGGCGGCTGCATGTAGCGTCCGATTCTTTTTTTCATTCAAGCTTGAAGGAGGATATCCCAATGACTGCATTTTTGAAAAACCTGATAAGAAACCGAGTCATGCTGTTCATGGTGCTGCCTGGCGCCATCTGGTTCTTCTTCTTCTCTTATCTGCCCCTGGTGGGTACTGTAGCGGCATTCAAGGAATATCGCTTTAGCCGTGAGGGGTTCTGGGCCAGTCTTGCGAAGAGCGAATGGGTGGGCTGGGACAACTTCAAATTCCTGTTCAGCACCAATGACGCACTGCTGATTACCCGAAATACACTTCTGTATAACATCGCCATCATATTCTTGGGGTTAGTGTTCGCCGTAGGTTTGGCCATTCTGCTCTCGGAACTTATTAATAAACGGCTTGCCAAAATATATCAAACAGGGATGTTCCTCCCGTATTTCCTCTCCTGGGTCATTGTAGGTTACTTTGTGTTCAGTTTCCTCAGCATGGACCGGGGAATGTTGAATCAGATCATCGGCTGGTTCGGGATGGAACCCATCCAGTGGTATTCGGAAGCCAAGTATTGGCCCTACATTCTGATTTTCGTCGCACTTTGGAAAACGATCGGCTACAACAGTATCGTCTATCTGGCATCTATACTGGGCATTGACCGTTCGCTCTATGAAGCCGCAATGATTGACGGTGCGAGCAAATGGAAGCAGATTCGCAACATTACGATCCCATTGCTATCCCCAATCATCACGATTATGACACTTCTTGCTGTAGGCCGGATCTTCTACGCTGACTTCGGTCTCTTCTATCAAGTGCCAAGGGATTCGGGTACGCTCTATTCCGTTACGAATGTGATTGACACGTATGTATATCGCGGTTTGAAAACGAGCGGTGAGATTGGCATGAGTACCGCTGCCGGATTGTATCAATCGGTTGTGGGCTTTGTACTGGTTATCATCTCCAACTATGTGGTACGCAAGATCGATAAAGATAGCAGCTTATTCTAGGACAAGGGAAAGGAGTGAACCACTGTGGCTCAACTCGTAAAAAAACGCGATTTCCATCATGTATCCAGCGGCTGGAACGTCATCATGAATATCATGGCCGGACTATTCGCTCTGATCTGTGTGTTTCCTTTTATATTTGTCGTCATCATCTCGTTTACGGATGAAAAGGCATTGGCCCGTGACGGATACCGCCTGATTCCGGCGGAATGGAGTCTCGCGGCATATCAATTTGTCTGGCAGAGCGGTGATACACTGCTGCGTGCGTATGGGGTTACCATTCTGGTCACGGTACTCGGAACAATCATCAGTTTGATCCTCATGTCCCTGTATGCCTATGCCATTTCCCGCAAGAGCTTCAGATATCGGAGATTTTTCTCCGTGTTTGCCATTTTGACCATGCTGTTCAACGGAGGGATGATCCCGACCTATATGGTCGTATCCCAACTGCTTGGATTGAAAGATACCGTATGGGCACTGATTCTGCCGCTGGCGATGAATGCCTTCTATATTATGATTCTGCGTACGTTCTACTCCACCAGTGTACCGGATGCGGTTATTGAATCCGCAAGAATTGATGGCGCCGGGGAGTTTTATACTTTTATGAAAATCGTTATTCCATTGTCCCTGCCGGGGCTGGCAACCATCGGATTGTTCAGTACACTGGGTTACTGGAATGACTGGTTCAACGCACTCTTATACATTGATAATCCCAACCTGGTACCACTGCAATCCATGCTGATGCGGATCGAGTCCAGCATCCAGTTTATTCAGCAGAACTCCGCCAACAGTTCCATGAGTCTGGCAGCCATGCAGTCCATTCCGCAGGATACTTCCCGGATGGCAATGGTCGTGCTTGCAACACTGCCGATTATATTTGCTTACCCGTTCTTCCAGCGCTATTTCGTACAAGGTCTGACGGTTGGAGCGGTGAAGGAGTAACCGGATCACTCTATAGGATTGGAGAGTTTCAGGATGATGACATACAAGGACAAAAGCAAGCCCGTCGAAGAACGGGTGCAGCACCTGCTTGGCCTGATGACGACGGAAGAGAAGGTAGGCCAGCTCATTCAGCCTTTTGGCTGGCAGACCTATACGAATGACAAGGGAAACATCACGTTGAATGATTCCTTCAAAGAGCAAGTGGAAAACGGCGGCGTCGGCTCTCTCTATGGTGCCCTTCGGGCCGATCCCTGGACTGGCGTTACACTTGAAAGTGGCCTATCCGCGAGAGAAGGGGCAGAAGCCGTCAACCTGATACAGCGCCATGCTGTGGAACATTCCCGACTGGGAATTCCGATCCTGATCGGGGAGGAGTGCTCTCATGGCCATATGGCCATTGACGGAACGGTATATCCTGTACCGCTGCTGCTCGGCAGCACCTGGAATGTGGATCTATACCGGGAGATGTGCCAGGCCGTCGCGCGCGAGACGCGTGCCCAAGGTGGAGCGGTTACGTATTCTCCGGTACTGGATGTTGTCCGTGACCCACGCTGGGGACGTACCGAGGAATGTTTCGGCGAAGATCCATATCTCATTGGAGAACTGGCGGTGGCATCGGTCGAGGGCCTTCAGGGGGAAAGTCTTGACCGGGATGATGCGGTTGCCGCAACGCTGAAGCATTTTGTCGGTTACGGCAGTTCGGAAGGCGGACGCAATGCAGGACCTGTACACATGGGCTGGCGTGAATTGCTGGAGGTGGATCTGTATCCATTCCGAAAGGCGGTTGAAGCTGGGGCAGCATCCATTATGCCTGCGTATAACGAAATTGATGGCACGCCTTGTACGGTAAATACGGAATTGCTGGATCGTGTTTTACGTGAAGACTGGGGCTTTGGGGGTCTGGTCATTACGGACTGCGGCGCAATCAACATGCTGGCAGGCGGGCATGATGTTGCAGCGGATGGGCTCGATGCATCTGTCCAGGCCATTCAGGCAGGCATCGATATGGAGATGTCCGGTGAGATGTTTGGACAGTATCTGGTGCAGGCCGTTTCAGAAGGCAAGCTTGATGTGCAGGTTTTGGACCGGGCTGTCAGCCGCGTACTGGCATTGAAATTTAAACTTGGCTTGTTTGAGCAGCCTTATGTGGATGCTGACCGAGCCGCACAAGTAATTGGCAGTGAGCAGCATATCGAGCTGGCACGTCAATTGGCAGCAGAAGGAGTGGTCCTGCTCAAAAATGAGCAATCGGCTCTCCCGCTATCCATTAACGGAGCTGGGCAAATTGCTGTCATTGGCCCGAATGCAGATCATGCCTACAATCAGCTCGGTGATTACACGTCACCGCAACCCAAATCCAAGGTGGCAACGGTACTTGATGGTATTCGCAGCAAGCTTGCGGGGAACGAAGGTGTACGTGAGGTGCTTTATGCGCCAGGTTGCCGAATCAAAGGTGATTCCAGAGAAGGGTTCGAGCATGCCATTGAGATCGCCGGCAAGGCCGATACCGTCATTATGGTGGTTGGAGGCTCAAGTGCCCGCGATTTTGGCGAAGGAACGATCGATCTGAAGACAGGGGCATCCAATGTATCGGATCATTCATGGAACGACATGGAGTGCGGCGAAGGCATCGACCGTATGACGTTAGGGCTTGCGGGAGTGCAGCTGGAACTCATTCAGGAGATTCACAAGCTGGGCAAAAAGCTCATCGTTGTTTACATCAATGGGCGCCCCATCACCGAACCCTGGGTGGACGAACATGCGGATGCCATTCTGGAGGCATGGTATCCGGGTCAAGAGGGCGGGCATGCCATTGCAGACATTCTATTTGGCGATGTGAATCCATCGGGCAAATTGACGATTTCCATTCCGAAGCATGTCGGTCAGTTACCTATCTATTACAACGGTAAACGTTCCCGTGGCAAGCGTTACCTCGAAGAAGATCTGGAGCCTCGTTATTCGTTCGGATATGGACTTAGCTATACCACTTTTGAATACAGCGAGCCGAAAGTCAGCAGGGCATCCATGACAGCTGGCGAATCCATTACGGTATCGGTGGATGTGATCAATACAGGCCAGCGTAGTGGCTCAGAAGTGGTACAGATGTACATCACCGATGTGGTCAGCCAGATGACTCGCCCGGCCAAAGAGCTGAAAGGATTCACAAAAGTGAATCTGGCACCTGGTGAGACGAAAACGATTGAATTCCGTGTTGGTGCGGAGCAGCTGCAATATATCGGACGGCATTTGAAACCCGTGGTTGAACCGGGACTATTCCGTATTCATATCGGCAGCAGCGTGAACGTCACGCAAATGGCCGAGCTTACGGTAAGGGAGGCTTAAAACATGGAACGTATTAGACGATTTATTCGTGAACTGTCTGAACATCAGTGGCTGGAGCAGGTGGATTTACGCAGCTGGAACATCACCCGTGCTTATTATGACGTGCCCGGAAAATATGAGAATCAAGGGCCTTATCCGGAGGGAGAAGGCCTGGATCGTTTTCCAAGCACACAGGGGACCACCTACTTTTTTCGAACCCGTTTAGAAGTCCCTGCTTCCTGGCAGCATGCCCCATTCGGACTGTTGTTTCAATCGGGAGGAGAAGGATTGCTGCGGGTGAATGGTCGTTCCTATCAGGGTCTGGATCGCAATCATACGTACGTTACGCTGGACTCATCCAATATTGGAATCCATCCTGAACTTGAGATCGAGTTGTTCGATCCGGTACCTGAGCCTGTCGATCCGTTGAACCAGCAGGCCGTTATTCAGCCGCCAATCACATCGATCACGAGTCTGCTAGTGAGACCGAACGAGGCGGTTCGCAGCCTGATGTATACGGTCATTATTGTACGCGATTCGGCCGTACTGCTGCCGGAAAGCGACTTCCGGCGTGTACGTCTGCTTGAAGCCATCTATCGTGCGATGGATCAATTTGTCGGCATGACAGATGAAGAGATCAAGCAGGGGAAGGGCATTCGCCAGATTGAAGAGAGTTTAGCGAATCATGTGCGGGAGATTGGTGGTAACGCTGAAGGTCTTGAACATATGGTGGGACAGTCCCATATCGACATTGCCTGGCTGTGGCCTGTACGGGAGACAGTACGGAAGACAAGTCGTACATTCTCAACCGTGGATGCACTAATGAATGAATATCCCGATTATGTGTACTCCCAGAGCCAACCTTTGTTGTACGCCTTTCTGAAGGAACATGATCCCGAATTGTATGCACGGGTGAAGCAGCGCATTGCAGAAGGACGCTGGGAACTGGTTGGCGGTATGTGGGTTGAGCCGGATCTGAACATTCCGAGCGGCGAGTCGCTGATACGCCAAATGTTATATGGCCAGCGTTTTTACATGGAGGAGTTCGGCAAGACATCTCAGATTGAATGGCTGCCCGATACATTCGGGTACTGTGCCTCCCTGCCTCAGATTTTGAAGCATGGCAATGTGGACTATTTCATGACGACGAAGCTGGGATGGAACGATACCAATGTATTCCCGTACGATCTCTTTCACTGGGTTGGCATTGACGGTACACCGATCCTGTCTTATCTCAACCATGGTGTCAATGAACATACTTTACCGAAGGATATCCATGATCATTGGCAGTCCTACCGTGAGAAGGCAGCACATCCCGAGCACATGCTTCTATATGGACATGGTGATGGTGGCGGCGGAGTAACCCGTGAAATGCTGGAGTACGTGGATCGCGCAGAATTGATGGTAGGGCAGCCTGCCAGTCGCTACAGTACAGCGGCAGCCTTTTTTGCAGGTATTGAAGCAGGGAAGCCAACACTTCCGGAATGGCACGGTGATCTGTACCTGGAACTTCATCGAGGTACGTACACGACACATGCACGCAACAAGCGGAACAATCGCAAAGCAGAGGTCCTGTATCGTGAAGCCGAGCTGTGGAACACACTTGCTCTGCCGGACCTGGAGGCACAGACGGAAGCTGAAGTCCGTTCGGCGCTGCATGAGGGCTGGAAGCTGGTTTTGCTGAATCAATTCCATGATATTATTCCAGGCTCAGCGATTACGGAGTCATACGTGACTTCGGATGAGGAATATGTACGAGTTTTTGAGTTAGGTAGGGCAGGGTTGAATCAAGGTGCTGCGGCATTGACGGCAGGTATTGACACAAAGGGTCCAGAAGGTTCAGCGGCCTATGTAGTGTTCAACAGCCTTGGCTGGAAGCGTAATGCAGTCATTCAGCTCCCTGTGCACGATGGCTTGGATCGTTATGTGGTAGATGTGGAAGGCCAGCACCTGCGAATGGATTGGGAGGATAACGCGATCTCGATTCTTGTGGATGACATTCCGGCGTTCGGGTATAAGACGATTTGGCTGGTACCTGAAAACACGAGGGAAACGAATGTACGAGAAGTGACCAGCCATGCCGGTCAACCGGTTTTTAACGATACATGGGATACCGCGTTTTATCATGTGGAATTTAACAACCAAGGGGAGATTACTCGTCTGTGGGATAAGGCAGCAGAGCGGGAAATGCTGAAGCCGGGTGAACGGGGCAATCAATTCCACTTCTTCCACGACCGTCCAACGCTCTGGGATGCGTGGGATATTGACAGTCGTTATGAAGAGCAGGTTGCTGGAGAAGTCGAGCTATTGGAGAAAAAGCTGGTGCTGGCTGGTACGACGAAGGACGTCCTGCGCTTCCGGTGGAAACTCCATCAATCGGAGATTACACAAGATATCGTCTTTTACCATGATTCACGGCGGATTGACTTCCAAACACAAGTGAGCTGGAACGAAAACCACAAACTCTTAAAAGTCGGTTTTCCAATTGATGTCGTGACCTCCAAGGCGACGTATGAGATTCCGTTTGGCGCATTGGAGCGGCCAACGCACCGTAACACCAGCTGGGAGCAAGCCCAATATGAAGTTTGTGGTCACCGTTTCGCAGATGTATCCGAATATGGATACGGCGTGAGTTTGCTTAATGACTGCAAATACGGATACGACGTACAGGGAAGCACCATTCGTTTATCTCTGCTTCGTGCACCGAAATGGCCGGACCGAACGGCAGATCTGGGAGAACATGAATTCACGTATGCCCTGTATCCGCACGAAGGGGATTGGCGTAATGCGCATACGGTACGTCATGCTGCAGAGCTGAATCACGAGGTGACGATACAACAGGTACAGCAGAGCACAGGGGCTGAAGTAGATTCAACTGTAACTGCCTTGCCTGCGCGCCCCGCAACCGGAGCATGGATTGATTGGGATAGCGAACATGTCATCTTGGATACGGTCAAAATGGCAGAGGATGGACACGGCACGGTACTTCGTTTCTATGAATCTTCAGGCAAACGTGAACGTGTAACCTTGCAATGGCCACATGCCTTTGAGCAGGCCTATCTCTCCAATGCGTTGGAAGAACCGGGTGAGCCTTTGGATATGACGAATGGTCAGATTACATTGACCTTCGCCCCTTACGAAATTAAAACCGTGCTGCTGCGGTAAACCTTTTTGAAATATCTTTGAGCTACGTAAGATGAACTTAAACATTTACACGATAACGAAGAGTGCAGAAAGTATCCGAAGAAGCGAAGCGGTCGCCTAAAAGCTTTCTGAAGGAAAGCTACATCGGAAGCATACGCTATCCCCGGATTTACCCTTGAAGGAGGGAATCAAAAAATCTGGGGATAACAGCGATCGGAAGGTTGTTCTGTCATCGTAGTGGCTCGTGTGAATGTTCTTAGCTGATCTTATCTAGCTACACCATTCAATACGTTTAAGGAGTTGCACTCATCCATGGAACAATTCAGATTACCCAAAATACCAATGCCGCCCGTTGCTGTGCCGCAATCCATTCAGGTAGTGCTCGAAGAGGCGGAACAGAAGCTGGCTCATCGACCGAAGCTGCTTCAATTATTCAAAAATTGTTTTCCCAATACAATTGAAACGACAACAAAACTGATGGACGATGGTACGACCTTTGTTATCACCGGAGACATCCCAGCCTCGTGGCTGCGTGATTCCGTGGAGCAGGTGGTGCACTACATTCCGTTTGCGAAGGAAGATGAGGACCTGCAGCGGATCATTGGCGGCCTGATCAAGCGCCACATCCAGTATGTTCATATTGATCCATATGCTAATGCCTTCAATGAGACGGCCAATGACTGGCACTGGAACACAACGGACGAGACCGATATGTCGCCTTGGGTATGGGAACGCAAATTCGAGATTGATTCGCTGTGCTTTGTTGTGCGGTTAGCCTATCTATATTGGAAGGAAACGGAGCTGACCAACATTTTCGATTCCAGCTTCAAGGCAGCCATGCGCAAAATCGTGGACCTGTTCAAGGTGGAACAGCATCACATGGAGCAATCTCCATATCGCTTTACACGCAATAACGGCATTCCTACAGATTCTTTGCGTAATCATGGGAAGGGCATGCCGGTCAATTATACAGGCATGATCTGGTCTGGCTTCCGTTCCAGCGACGATGCGTGCGATTTTCACTACAATATTCCGGGCAACATGTTTGCAGTCGTAGCTTTGCGCCAGATGCAGGAGTTTGCCGAGTGGGTGTTCCGGGATATGGCGCTGCTGCAGGAGCTTAAGGATCTGGAGCAGGACGTGGATCACGGCATTCAGCTGTACGGCATTTATCGTCATCCGGAATTTGGTCCCATCTACGCGTACGAGACGGATGGCTATGGCAATTACTGTCTCATGGATGATGCCGGTACACCGGGACTGATGTCCATTCCGTATCTCGGTTACGTCACAGCGGATGATCCGATCTATCAAAATACCCGCCGATTCGCCCTAAGCAAAGAGAATCCGTTCTATTATGAAGGCAAGGTTGCCAAAGGGATCGGCAGCCCGCACACACCACCAGATTACATCTGGCATATGGGTCTATCCATGCAGGGACTGACGTCACAATCTGCCGAGGAGAAACTGGAGATCATTCGTATGCTGGAAGCGACAGATGCGGATACAGGTTATATGCATGAAGGTTTCCATGCCGATGATCCAACCATTTTTACGAGAAAATGGTTCGCATGGTCCAACAGCCTGTTCTCCCAGTTGGTCTATAAATCCATGAAGGATGGGCTGTTATGAGTACACATCTGAAGGACAACAAGCTGATTATCTTCGCTGATCCTGATTTTCCGGCAGAAGGCCAGCGGCCATCCCGTGAAGCTCTGGATACTTGGCAAGGGTCTAATGAAGTCATCGTTGTTAGTGCACGAGAACTGGCTGATGTGTTGAAAGCAGCTGCAGGCGAGGGCTGTCTGGTAAACCTGCATGCACCCTACTTTCCCAAATCGGCCTGGACGGAAATAGCAGCCTATCTGCATCAGGGAGGAAGCCTGATCAGTGTGGGTGGAGCACCGTTTAAGCGCCCTGTGCGGGATCAGGATGGAGCTTGGGTTGTGGAGTCAGAGCAGACGGCGTATCATCAGGAGCTTTATATTCACGAGGCACTGAACGTATCTTCAGCGAATATCCAAACGTACGCCTCCTCTGAACAAATTTCATTGCTTGCTGGCAAAGAGGGCTTGTTTGAGATTGCAGACACGTGGAATCTGGTCCCGCATACCACCAAGTCTAGTGATCTGCCTCACCAGATGGGTTCGGCAGGACCGATGAGCACGCAGATCTATCCGTTACTTTGCGGAGTGAGTAAGGATGAACGCAGCATTGCCGCTCCGGTTGTCCTGTGGGAGAACTCCCGCAGTACATTTGCTGGTTCACGCTGGATGTTTGTGAATCTGCCGCTGACTGCTTCATTCTGGGAGCAGGACGGTGCTAAGGAGATTGTGAAGTGGGCACAATTCTGTGCCAAAGGGGTAACTGAATTGTCGCTCAAGCCTAACTACGCCACGTATGAACCAGGTGAACGGGCTGCACTTACCCTTCAGGGACAGATTTTACAGCGCGCGGGTGACCGACGTACAGCTTCCGAGTTGTGGACGTTTGATCTGACCGTTGAACGAGAGGATCGGACAAGCGGCACAGCTGAGAAGGTATGGAGCCATAAGCTGCAGATGGAGCTTACCGGAGAGCAGCAGTTTGTGCGCCTCCCTCTTCCGTTTTTAGTAGAGAGCGGGCTGTACCGAGTCGTATGTCGTGCGCAAGGACCTGACGGTGAAGTTCGAAATCTGCGCCAAGGATTCTGGGGCCAGGATGACGCATTGCTTGCAGAAGGTGAAGTTATAACTCGCAGCAGAGACTACTTTGTAAAAGAAGGACGACCTCTCCCTGTTGTGGGTATGACGTACATGACCTCCGACGTAGCCCGGAAATTTCTGTTCCTACCGAACGCCGATGTATGGGATCGGGACATGGCACAGATGGCGAAGGCCGGTATTAACTGGATTCGGACCGGAATCTGGACAGCTTATCGTAATATGATGCAGGTGGACGGGCACATGGCGGAGGATGTGCTTCGCGCGATTGATGCCTTCCTGTTAACGGCGAAGCGCCATGGCCTACAGGTTACGTTCACATTCTTTTCCTTTACGCCTGAAACGTGGGAAGGAACGAATCCGTATCTGGATCCGCAAAGTGTCGAGGCACAGAAGCGTTTCATTCGCAGCATCGTCAGCCGGCATACACACACCACTCATGTGGATTGGGATCTGATTAACGAGCCATCGATGTTTGATCCGGTGCGCATCTTCTCGGATGGCCCGCGCTCAGCCAGGGATTCGCACGAACAGCAGGCATTTATTGGATGGCTTCAGCAGCGGCATGAAACCATTGAAGCGCTGCAGGAAGCATGGAACATGTCACCGAAGCAGCTTCCGAACTTTGCAGCAGCGGTCATTCCGGAACCGGAAGAGATTAACTTTGATGTACAGGACATGCACAAGGCGAAAAAAGGAACCCGCTGGCTCGATTATTGTCTCTTCTCCATGGAGATGCACAATGTTTGGGCAAGAGAGCTCGTAGGTACGATCAAGGATCTGGTGCCGAATCATCTCGTTACCGTAGGGCAGGACGAAGCTCTGGGTGCACAGCGTCCTTCACCGTTTTTCTATGAACGTGAAGTGGATTATACCACCGTGCATTCCTGGTGGTTGAACGATGATCTGATCTGGGACGGCATTTTCACCAAAACTCCGCATAAACCAAATCTCATTCAGGAGACGGGCATCATGTATGTGGAGACCCCGGATGGACGCGCCAAGCGCACGGAAGAAGAGCTTCGCAGCATTCTTGAACGGAAGTATGCCTATGCATTCTCCACAGGTGGTGCGGGAGCAGTGCAGTGGATCTGGAATACCAACTTCTATATGGATAATGCCAATGAGTCTCATATTGGGGCCCTTCGTGCAGATGGTACAGAGAAGCCAGAGGCGGATGTATCCTATGACTTTGGCCGCTTCATGCAGAAGGTGCGTGATCTCTTCGAGGATCGTGAGCTGGAGGAGATTGCGGTCGTGTTCCCGTATTCCAATGATTTCTCCAACCGTTCCCTTGCTTATGATGCAACCACCAAGCTTACGCGTGTGATGTCCTATGATCTGAAACTGCCATTCCGTGCCGTATCCGAGTATCATCTGGAAGCACTGGAGCAGCAGCCACCCAAGCTGATTATCGTGCCGAGTCCACACAATATGGATAATGATGCATTGCTTCAGCTGCTTGCATTCACGGAGAAGGAAGGCGCATGTCTGCTGATCACTGGACCACTGGGACTGGATGCGTACTGGAAGGCCAGTGACCGGGCCGATCACATTGTGGGTAAACGCAGTTTGGGTAATGTGCAGCGTGAAGAACTGCTGAATATCAATGGGGTGAATCACCGGGTAACGTATGGCCGGCGCCGTATTGCTGAAGTGGCTAAAGAGACGCTGCTTCATCAAGATCATGACACTCCAGATGAAGTGACTGTTCTGCCATGGGGGAAAGGAAGAATCATGTGGACCCCGCTGCCGCTCGAGCTGAACGGACGGGATGAGCCGCTGGCGGACCTGTACCATTATGCGGCCGAAACGGCTGGCATCCATCAGGAGCTGGAATGGGTCTCAGGCGGAGACATTGCAGGAATCTATGGCCGGAAGCTGAGTTTTCCAAAAGGAAATCTATATGTATTTGTGTCAGAGTCTTCACTCAATCATAAGGTTCACGTAAGAGATACCCGCACTGGCGTATCCTATGAGTTCAAATTGGAGAAAAATCGATCCGTGCTGTTTGCCACAGATGCTGCAGGAAAGCTGCATACGGTGTATCGCCCGGAAGAAGTTGAGATTGTACAACAAGATGGAGAGGTGGGCTAACGCATGACGGAACAAAAGAATAAATCAAAAACCAAAAGAGCCCATATCATTTCGCACACTCACTGGGATCGGGAATGGTACCTGCCCTATGAGAAGCACCATATGCGGCTCGTTCAACTGGTGGATTCACTGCTAGATGAGCTCGATGAGGGAGCGGACTACAAAAGCTTTTACCTGGATGGACAAACGATCATTATCGACGATTATCTTCAGGTTCGTCCGGAGCAAAAGGAACGGCTGGAGAAGCACATCCGCAATGGCCGGATTGTAATTGGGCCTTGGTATATACTGCAGGATGCATTTCTTACCAGTGGTGAAGCCAATGTGCGCAATATGCAGGTTGGGCATCGGGATGCGAAGCGTTACGGCACGCCCTCCAAGATCGGTTATTTTCCCGATACGTTCGGGCTGGTTGGACAGACTCCGCAGCTCATGCTGCAATCTGGCATCGATAACGTCTTTTTTGGACGAGGCGTGAAACCTACAGGCTTCAATAATACCGTATCGGATGCAGGATACGAATCCAGCTTCTCGGAGCTCATGTGGGAAGGGCCGGATGGATCGAAAGTGCTGGGGGTGCTATTTGCCAACTGGTACTCCAATGGTAATGAAATTCCGGTAGATGAGGCTTCAGCCCGCAAGTTTTGGGAAACCAAATTGGCTGATGCCGAGAAATATGCCTCGACTAATGAACTGCTGTACATGAACGGATGTGATCACCAGCCTATTCAGCGGGATCTGCCTGACGCGATTCGAATGGCCGAGCAATTACATCCCGACATAGAATTCGTTCACTCCAACTTTCCGGATTATCTGACGGCCCTGAAAGAATCAGCGGAACATGAACTGTCTACAGTAAAAGGAGAGCTGCGCAGCCAGCGTACCGATGGCTGGGGTACCCTGGTGAACACCGCCTCGGCACGGGTTTATCTGAAACAGATGAACCAGCTTGGTCAAGCCATGCTGGAAAAGGTGGCTGAGCCACTGGCGTCTTACGCCCATCTCCTTGGACATGCTTATCCGCATGATCAACTGACTTATGCCTGGAAAACGCTGATGCAGAACCATCCGCATGACAGCATCTGCGGCTGCAGTGTGGATGAGGTTCACCGCGAGATGGTCACACGATTCGAGAAGAGCCGTCACGTCGCTGAAGCGATGATTGAAGAGAGCACAAGTCAGATTGCTGCTTCGGTGGATACCTCCATCTTTGCTAGTTACGGTGAAGATGCGCGGCCGCTGATCACGTTTAATACGACAGGCTGGGAGCGCAGCGGCATTGTTCAGATCGAACTGGATGCGGCTCGTATCTACTTCCGTGATGGCATTTCATTAGAGGGTATGGCTGCCCAAATGAACAATGTAGATCTGTCCGGTCGTATCCTCGTTGACGAAAAGGGAGCGCACGTTCCGTGTACAGTAGAAGATCTGGGCCTGCAGTTCGGTTATGATCTGCCGGATGACCGATTCCGTCAGCCATACAGCTGCCGCCGGGTCAGAATTACATTTGAAGCTGAGAACGTGCCAGCACTTGGATTGAAGACATATGCATGGGTTCGCAGTGAAGCTCAGAATGATTCAGTCTCGAATGGTTCTGCATTGCGCCGTGGTGAACGCGGCATGGAAAATGAATATGTTGCCGTTACAATCGCAGACAATGGCTCCTTTACACTGAAGGATAAACGCACAGGACGTACGTACCAAGACCTTGGCGTGTACGAAAATGTTGGGGATATTGGTAACGAGTATATGTTCAAGCAGCCGGAGAATGAAGTTGCTTTGACTACGAAAGAATTAACAGCTGGCATACAGATCATAGAAGATACGCCCTACCGTGTCTCCTACGAAATCATACATGATTGGGAAATTCCTGCTTCGGCGGATGAGGTGCTGGATCGTGAACAACGTGAGCTCATCTATTACCCGTATCGCAAGGCACAGCGTTCCAAACAGACTACCACACTGCGTATTCGTACGATTCTGTCGTTAAGCCGCAGCGGAAAAGGAGTTCATGTGCAAACGACCTTCAACAATCAGGCGAAGGATCACCGTGTACGTGCCCTGTTTCCAACCGACCTGGCGACTGCCGTTCACCATGTGGATTCCATGTTTGAGATTGCTACTCGTGATAATGTGCCCGCACCGGAGTGGCAAAATCCAAGCAATACACAGCATCAGCAAAGTTTTGTGGATGTGAGTGAAGAACAGGCTGGACTGGTCGTAGCCAATCTGGGACTGAATGAATATGAAGTTCTTCAGGATGGGCGCAATACGATTGCCGTAACGCTGCTCCGTGCCGTAGGGGAGCTCGGGGACTGGGGATTGTTCCCGACACCGGAAGCACAATGTCTGGGAGAGCATTCGTTCCAGATGGAGATCATTCCGCATGATGGAAGCGGTGCATCATCAGATGCATACATCGAGGCTTACCAGTTCCAGGTTCCATGGACGCTGGTACAAACAGATGTTCACTCAGGAACGCTGTCATCAACGCATACCCCATTTGCATGGCAAGGGGAAGGTTTGGCATTCTCCTCACTGAAAGTGAATGAGGAATCAGGTGATCTGATGATGCGCTGGTATAATATGAAGCCGGACACATCTCTGCTGAGTCTGGTTGCAAACGAATTGAATACAAATGAAGAAGCATACAAGAGCAATATTTTGGAGGAGAAGGGCGAGAAACTCGTATCCTCTTCAGGTGTTTCTACTAATCTATTCAGGGGCAAAAAATGGTCCATCCCGGCAGGACCTTGCGAGATTGTTACGGTAGGGCTCCCCCGTTAAAGGAATCCCCTGGGAGCAGGCAGTACTGTCATCTACACCATATGCGATACAATGTGTCACGAAGGAGATCGTTTTTTCCAGACGGAACATGTTGAGTTATGCCCCGAGTTTCTATAGAATGAACAATAGAATTGCAATCGATCGAAGGAACCTATGCCATCATCATGGTCATTGGTAAAATCAGGTGGTTCATTCTATATTGAATACATTAAGGGGGCTTGAAGCCATGGAATCCTTGGGAGGACTGCTTCAGCAGCTTAATCCTTCCTTTCGTGAGCAGTCGCGGCGAATTGCGGCGGAGTTGATGGATGATCCGTACGTACGCGAATTCCGAGCAGGTCACCCGGAACTGAAAGATGCACAGCTCATGACCGATCTGAGCAAGCTGTATCAGTATGCCCGAGATTCGAAAAACTGTGCGAATTGTCCGGGGCTGGATAACTGTCCTAACGATTTCCAGGGTCACTTTTGCAAACTGGAAGTAGAGCATTTTAACGGTAAACCCGAAATTATAGATAAAAAAGCTCCGTGTTCCAAACATATTGCCAGGCAAAATGAGCATGTGATCAAGAAGAGAATCCGCAGCTTCTATGTGGACGAGCGTGCGCTTAGTGCAGGATATAACGATGTGGAAATCATGGGCAAGGATCGGATGCGTGCTCCGGCAGTAAACCAGGTTCTGCGTTATATTAGTGACACGAAGGAGAACGGGTTATCTCCGCAAGGACTGTTTCTCGAGGGATCATTTGGAACAGGCAAGACGTTTCTGATGTGCTATCTGTTACACGAATTAGCCGTTGCGGGATACACTGGGGTCATTATCTACATGCCTGACTTTGTGGAGGATCTGAAATCCATGATCACGGATGGGCAGAAGCTGAAAGAAACGACAGATATACTCAAAAGCTGTGACCTGCTCATCTTCGATGATATTGGCGCAGAGAATTTGAATCCTTGGGTTCGAGATCATGTGATGGGTTCCATTTTGAACTACCGCATGAATCGGAAACCAACGTTCTACACGTCCAACTACAATCTGGATGGGCTGGAGAAGCATCTCAGCTTTACGAGCAAGGATGGCGAGGAAATGAACAAGGGGCAGCGTCTGATGGATCGCATTCGTCCGTTTGTCGACGTCGTTTCTGTTCGTGGAGAGAATCAGCGAGGCAAGCGATAATTTTTATATTCATATGGTAAGTAGTCCACAAAAAAGCCTGGTTTTTCGCGGTAGTCGCGGAAACCGGGCTTTTTTGGTCCTGCGCGGGCCTGACATCCTATTCGGTCAGGAATTTGAAGATGACCATGCCGAAGAAGATGACTGTCATCAGGCCGCCCATGCCGGCAACACCCGCAATCAGATCGAATAGATCGTTACGGGGCTCCTCGTTCACATGTTCACGCGGGTCGCTGATCCGCACATTTGCGTCCATGGTATTGCCTCCTTATGTGGATCAACAGCTTGCCCTTCCAGGGAGCTGAAGCCCGGAGTAATTTTAGTATACTTGGAAAAGAAAGCGTTTGTAAAGATTTTGCAGCAATGATGTCAAGATGAGCAATTGTGAAGATTTGATGGTGGAGAGATGAACATTGCACGTTCATTTCACAAGTTTAGATGACCTGTGTTATACTGGAAGTGTCGTTCACGACGTTACAGGTTAAAATAAACCGTAAGTATATATAAGGAGGACAATTTCATGGCTATTGTTAACGTATCCGATCAATCCTTTAACGCTGAAGTCGAAGGAGAAGGAACGGTTCTTGTTGATTTCTGGGCGCCTTGGTGCGGTCCTTGCAAAATGCTCGCTCCAATCCTGGAAGAGCTCTCCACCGAAGTTGGCGATGCAGTGAAAATTGCCAAAGTCAACGTTGACGAAAATCCGGAATCCGCTTCCCGCTTCGGCGTAATGAGCATTCCGACATTGATCTTCTTCAAAGACGGCCAACCGGTTGATAAAGTGGTTGGATTGAACTCGAAAGAAGCACTCAAAGGAATCATCGAGAAACACCAATAATTCACTAGGCTAACAGATACGCCTCCGGTTTATGCGCCGGGGGCGTTTTGCGTCGAATACCTTTTTATAGGACAATATAAAAGTAATCATTATTTTACACTTATAATGTAGAGTACAGAACCGATTCGAAGAAGCGAAGCGCTCGCATTTATCACCGGATTTCCCCATGCTAATGGGATCAAAGAAATCTGGGGATAACGGCGATCGGAGAACGGTACTGTAATCGGAATGGTCTAGTGTAACCGTTGATTATTACTTTTTTCGGAAGGGAGGACCCACCGAATTATGGATGAATTCATAAATGTTCTGCAAGAACAGGAGCAGGCCCTGGAGCAGATACGGCACAAGCTTGCACTGCTGCCTGATATGCCTGGCTGTTATTTGATGAAAAACAGTGAAGGTACCATTATCTATGTAGGTAAGGCCAAAGTGCTGAAAAACCGTGTACGCTCTTATTTTATAGGTAGTCATAACGGAAAGACGCAGCGTCTCGTATCCGAAATCCGCGATTTTGAATACATTGTGACCGGCAGCAATATGGAAGCACTCATCCTGGAGTGTAACCTGATCAAAAAACACATGCCGCGTTATAACGTTTTGCTCAAGGATGACAAAACCTTTCCGTATCTTAAAATTACGAATGAAAAGCATCCACGGCTCGAAGTGACCCGGCGTGTGCTGAAAGATAAAGCCAAGTACTTTGGACCCTATCCGAACTCGTACGCGGCACACCAAACGAAAAAGCTGCTCGACCGCATGTATCCGCTGCGCAAATGCGGCGTAATGCCGAAGGAAGTCTGCCTGTATTACCACATGGGACAATGTCTTGCTCCCTGTGTGAAGGAAGTAGGCAAGGAGCAATATGACCAGATTTCCCAAGAAATCGGTTCATTCCTGAGCGGAGGTCACGAAGAAATCAAGAAGGATCTGCAGCGCAAAATGCAGGAAGCCGCAGAGGATCTGTATTTCGAACGTGCCAAGGAATTGCGGGACCAAGTCATAGCCATTGATGCCATGATGGAAAAACAGAAAATTACGATGGCGGACGCCAGAGACCGCGATGTGTTTGGGTTCGCCATTGATAAGGGCTGGATGTGCGTCCAGATTCTATATATGCGTCAGGGGAAAATGATCGAGCGCCATGTATCGACGTTTCCGTTTTATGGCGAAGCGTACAGTGACTTTATTTCCTACGTGACACAATATTATAGCGATAATCCGGCACTGCCGCAGGAGATCTTGCTGCCAGAAGTTCCGAAAGAATTGGTCACTGAAGACTCGGCGGATAACGCTGAAGTTATTGCTATGGATGTGCCGGCGGCTGTGGCATCGGAATCGGATCAATTGTCATCCGCATTGAATGATGTTTCGGCTGAACCGCAAGTTGCGGAATCCCGTGCAGCTTATGGGGAAAACCATGCTCCAGAAGAGGACAAAGCAGAAACAGCAATGGCTCAGGATGTGTCCGATCAACAGGAGAATGCTGCTGTGGATACTAACCGGCCTGGATTGGAAGACCCGTTCCAGGCCGCAGCGGCTCTGCAGGAGTGGCTGGAGATCAAGGTGCACATCCCGCAGCGCGGATTGAAACGCCAAATGATCACCATGGCTGTGGATAATGCAAGAGTGGCCTTGGAAGAGAAATTCCGTCTGATTGAGCGTAACGAAGAACGTACGTCCAAAGCATCCGAGGGTCTTGGGCGCTGGATCGGTCTGGATCAACTGCGTCGGATCGAGGCGTTTGATAACTCCAACATTCAGGGAACCAACCCGGTGTCGGCGATGATTGTATTTACCGATGGCAAGCCGGACAAGAAAGAATACCGTAAATACAAGGTTCGTTCAGTAGAAGGACCCGATGATTACGAAACGATGCGTGAAGTCATCCGCAGACGTTATGAGCGGGTATTGAAGGAAAACCTGCCCCAGCCTGACCTCATCGTTGTGGATGGCGGAAAAGGGCAGATTTCGGCTGCTGTGGATATATTGGAGAATGAACTGGGTTTGTTTATTCCCGTATGTGGTCTGGTGAAAGACGCCAAACACAAAACTTCACAGCTCATGATTGGCAATCCGCCTGAAGTTATATCACTGCCGCGGGACAGCCAGGAGTTTTATCTGCTTCAACGTATTCAGGAAGAGGTTCACCGCTTTGCCATCTCGTTCCACCGGGAGCAGCGCGGCAAGTCCATGGTCACTTCTCGTTTGGATTCCATTCCTGGCATCGGCGAGAAGCGTCGTAAACTGCTGCTGAAGCATTTTGGTTCTTTACGCAAAATAAAAGAGGCCAGCGTCGAAGACTTCCGGCCTCTATCTATCGGTGATAAACTAGCTAATCAAATTATTGCAGCACTTCGGGATGAGGAGTCGTAACATACGGCTTCTCTTTTTTTTGTGGATTCCATTTGTAAATTACATATCCAACGATGGCTGGAAGCACAATCCAGAAGATTCCTGCGGAAATATTCAGGGCGTCACCCATAAAGATCAGGCTGAGTCCCATTAGCAGGCTGTCGAAGATGACATGGCTGAACACAACGGCGATAAAGCCGTGGCGAAGCATGACCAGGCTGAACAGTAAACCGATGACCATAAGCTCAATGGGGCGTGTGATGACCGGGTAGATTGGATAAAGTGTATGTCCAAGTGCCCAGATCAGCGTTGGAATCAAACAGGCGATGAAGGTATTGCGCACGATTTTTTGCATCATGCGAATCCCGAACAGCCGGTACACCGTTTCCTCTCCAATGCCGGCCATCCAGGCCATGATGGGAAAGATCCATGCGTATGACATGTTGTAAGTCGATTGGTCTGCCGAGGTGGTAGACCAGCTTCCTATGCTTCGTTCCAGAATGAAGAACAGGATGGATTGAACGCCAAGCAAAATGAACGCCCACAGGTACCCTGCATACATGCTGTGAAGGACATATTTGCCGTATCCGGGCTCTTTTGCGCGAGGCCAAGGATTTAGTCCGATTTTGCGCCACATGCCGTCTCCTGCAACGAGTGAGAGGTAGATCGTGGCACTCATGACCAGAGTAATCCCCGTCTGCATGAGCATCAGGAAGGCCAGCATGAAGCTGGACAGGCCCTGTGCCTGAAACAGCGGAATCATGTTTAGTGTACCAATAACGGATGCGGCGAAGTACACCAGTGACAGAATAATCCCGCGTTTAAATGACGTATGCACCCGGGTGAGAATGCTGTAAATAATCGCCAGCACACCAAGCACGAATGTCAGGAATGCATAACCTCCATAGGTCATCCAGTTGGCCTGGCGAGTTTGATCCTGTACATAATTGATATGCTCGTCTGGAACCGAGAAGACCGATTCGAAGGAGCGGACCGCTCCGTTTTCAAAGGTGAAATTCAGTTCCAGCCTGGAGTCACCGATCTGCTTATCCGCATCCGTGTAGGTTAGTCCACCTTCACCTTCTCGGGTATCCAGCTGAAGTTTTGGGGCGTCATAGCCGAATTCGGCAAGAATTCCGGAAGCTAGCTGCTCCTTTTCGTCCAATGGGATATTGCCCTCGGCGAGCTGAATCGTTGCATTGCGTTTGTTTTTATCCTGCTCAGCATCAGCGGATGCATACAGGGAAGAAGGTAGTTCCCGTTTGAAACCAACAACTTTGCCAGTTCTCATATGTACGTCCACATTCAAATAACCGCCGTTGTCCTCATCAGGCAAACGAACGCGAAACACATCGTAGGGATAGGTTGCTTCCCATTTTTGATTATACGAATCAAGCTGTTTGGTTTTGGCCATGTATCCATAGATATCGGAATGGGTCTGATAGGTGACCAGTGTCTTGCCGTTATCCGAAGGAAGGGTGTAATTGGCTATGGAGGCTGCAAATGATCGTGCGGATTGGGTTGCCTGTTCCTTGCTTATAAAAGATGTAGACGGAATATCCGTGGTTTGTGATGAAGTAGCAGGGAAGATCTGAAAGACAAAAAACAAAATCAGGCCAATCGCCGCCAGCAACCCTAAACGCTTGAAGTTAGCTTTGAGTACCAAAGGCTGCCCTAAGGGGTTCATGTAATGGTGTTCCTCCTTTATTAATTTGGATATTAAAGTAAAGATAGCACAGGCCGAACCCTGAATGCCAATGATGAAACGAAAAGACGTGCAAATCCCTGAAAATGAATGAAAATGATCGAATGAATCTGATCCGTTCATTGATATATCTGAGTTTTTCCCTTTTTGCCGGAATTCGATCCTATTTACACAAAAAACGTTTTGTCTGCAGCAGCCGCAGCGCTTATAATTTTGAAACAAATGTGCAATATTTGCATGTCTTTAGCCTTGCAAGGGAACGAATAAGAGGATTCCAACCTTAATGCATATGTGGTTATGACTACAATCATACATTTTTATATGCTCCGAACGGAGCTTATCCAAGATTTCGTGTGTTGGCCCTTGTGCCAAGGATGAGTGATTCGGAGAAAGGCTCCACATCGTGGGGTCATTTTCTTTTTGGCAGAGGTGGATGATACACAAGTGAAACTGAATAACCAATGGGTGCGCCTATCACCCCCACGTATTCTTGTCCTGGGATTTGCGGGAATTATCCTGCTCGGAACATTGTTTCTCATGCTTCCGGTTTCCAGCCGCAGCGGGGATAGTCTTCCTTTTATTGATGCATTATTTACGGCTACATCGGCGGTATGTGTTACCGGTTTGGTTGTTGTGGACACGGGTACTCACTTTACTGTACTGGGTCAGGTGATTATTGCTGTTCTGATTCAAATCGGTGGTCTTGGCTTCATGACCATGTCCACACTGGTGGCCATTGCGTTCAAGCGGCGGATTTCCCTGCGGGAGCGATTGATCTTGCAGGAAGCGATGAACCAGAACACGATGGAAGGTATTGTGCGGCTTATTCGCAAGGTCGTGGCCTACTCGCTCATTTTGGAAGCCGTTTGCGGCACGCTATTTGCAATCCGCTGGTCATTCGACATGCCTGTCGGACAGGCAATTTATTACGGATACTGGCATGCCATCTCGATGTTCAATAATGCAGGGTTTGATATGTTTGGCGACTTCCGCAGTTTGACCGGGTACGTCTATGATCCACTTGTGAATTTTACGGCCATGTTTTTGATTGTGGCTGGGGGCATTGGCTTTGTTGTTTTATCCGATCTGGTGGATTATCGTAAAACGCGCAAACTTTCGCTTCATTCCAAGGTGGTGCTGCTAACCACAGGTTTACTGATTGGGTTCGGTGCACTGGTCATTTTTGTGTTTGAATACAGCAATCCACAGACGCTGGGCAGCTTGAACTGGGGAGGCAAAATTCTCGGTTCGTTCTTTCAGTCGGTAACCCCGCGAACGGCAGGAGCTAATACCCTGGATATTGCCGGTCTCAGACAGGCAACGCAGTTTTTCATTATTATTTTAATGTTTATCGGGGCTTCTCCAGGTTCCACCGGAGGCGGGATTAAAACGACAACGTTTATGATCATGGTCGGAGCTGTCATCGCGATGATGCGAGGCAGAGAGGATATTGTTTTTTTCAGATATCGGCTGGAACAGGAACGTATTTTCAAGGCATTGACGGTTACGCTTCTTGCGCTGCTGCTCATCATTGCAGTGACCATGCTGCTTACCATGACGGAAGATAGCGGTTTTCTCATGATTTTATTTGAAACGACATCGGCCTTTTCTACCGTTGGATTATCGATGGGGTTGACGCTGAAGCTGACCACATTCGGAAAGCTCATGATCTGTTTTATGATGTTCGCAGGCCGGCTTGGACCGATTACGCTGGCGTATGCACTTGGACAGAAAAAGGGTAAGGAACTGTATAAGTATCCTGAAGGAAAAATGATTATTGGATAGGGGTTCGTGAAGAACAATGAAAAGACAGCAGTTTGCGGTCATTGGGCTGGGGCGCTTCGGCTCGAGTCTGGCACAGGAATTAATGGAACTTGGCTACGAGGTGCTTGGTATCGATAAAAATGAAGAGGTCGTCGAAGACATGAGCGAACTGGTCACTCACGCGGTTGTGGCAGATGCTACGGATGAGGAAGTGCTGCGCTCACTGGGGATCCGTAATTTCGATTGCGGGATCGTAGCCATCGGTGACGATATTCAGACCAGCATTCTTACCGCAATCCTGTTGAAGGAACTGGGCGTGAAAACGGTCGTTGCCAAGGCAATTTCCGTCTTGCACGGGCGAGCTCTGGATAAGCTTGGGATTGATCGCGTCGTTTATCCGGAACGGGACATGGGCATTCGGGTTGCCCATCAGCTCGTGACCCCGAATCTGCTGGACTACATTGAACTTTCCAATGATTACAGCATTGTGGAAATGAAAGTGCCGGCATGTCTGCATAATACAACACTGTCCAGCCTAAATGCGCGCGTACGCTTCGGCTGCAGTATTGTGGCGCTGCAGAAGGAGACCGGAGTCATCATCGCTCCGACTGCCCTGGACTCGCTTCAGATGGGCGATATCATGGTCATTATCGGAATGAATGATGATATTGATCAGTTTGAACAAGAGGTAATCAGCCAGGAGGATTGATCCGGTCCTGGCATACCGATAAGGGTAAGACGAAATGAAGTTCATATCTATTCATTAAGGCGTCGTAGTCCTCCTGGAGGGCAGCGGCGCCTTTGCTGTAAAGAGCGCTGCCGTTTCTTTGACCCACTGTCTGGACGTTTCACTGAGATCTTCCTTTTCCCCGTAGATCATGCAGGTGGTCCGGCGAGTCTGCTGCAGCTGGGGCAAATACACGGAGACGAGATCATTGTCTGCAAGCAGCTGGGGACGGAGATAGGACTTGGGCAGCAGCGCAGCAGCCTTGCAAGTGGGCAGGAGGCGGACAATGGCTTCAAACGAATCAATCTCCATGCGAATATCCGGCATGACGGCACAGCGCTGAAACAGATCGTCTGTCAGCTTGCGATACCAAGTGCCTTTGGAAAAGGTGATCATGGGCAGATCCTGCAAGTGCTCCATCCCGGCCTCTTTGCCGGACAAAGGATGCGTAAGCGGTACAACCAGCTCCAGGTGATCATCGAAGAGAGGCACACAGTTCAGCCCGGCTTCATTAATGGAAGAGGCAACAATGCCAACGTCTGCTTTTTTGTCCCGGACGAAGGAAACAATCTCATGTGTTTTCCCGGTCACGAGCTTGATCTCGGCATTGGGATGCTTCTCCATGAAAGCATTGACCAAAGGGGGGAGGGTGGTCTGTAGTGTAGTCAGGGACGCTCCAAGCGTAATGGCGCTCTGCTCCTCGTCCTTATACTGGGCAAGCATGGTCAGAAACTTCTGCTGCTGCTGCTTTTGTTCCACAGCGAAGGTGTAGGCAAGTTGGCCGACACTGGTCAATTCAAGGCGTTTGCCTCGGCGGTGAAAAAGCGATACCCCTAGTTCATCCTCCAGTTTCGCAATTTTGCGCGAGAGGGCAGGCTGAGACAGATTCAGCAATTTGGATGCACGATTCAGACTCGATTGCTCCACGACTGCCGCAAATGC
The DNA here is from genome assembly GCF_002276415.1 of Paenibacillus sp. 7523-1. Lineage (NCBI taxonomy): Bacteria > Bacillati > Bacillota > Bacilli > Caryophanales > Paenibacillaceae > Paenibacillus > Paenibacillus sp. 7523-1. The sequence continues at coordinate 129,368 of NZ_NPBR01000022.1, forward strand.
ATTTAAATCCTCGAACATAAACACTAACCTCTTTTCCATGGGGTGTGATTGTTGTCCTTGATAAATCGTTTTCAATGCGATATGCCTGCCTGTCCGATGTTTCAGCTCTTATACCTATAGGTTATAACATTTAATAATTATATTGCAATTCCATTATAAGAAAAAAAGGAGTAACATGAATTGTGACACAAGTTGTTCACACCTGATGAAAACGGAACAATTTGTCGAACCTTTCCATGGGAAAGGTTTGTGTCATGATAAGCGAATTATTTTATGAAAACGTTGTATTTAGCGAAAGGGGAACGACATTTTATGAAAGGGTTTTACTCCAGAAAGCTGCACTCCTTGCTTGGCGTCATCCCGCTCAGTTTGTTTTTTCTTGAGCATCTGGTGACGAACTTCTCGGCAGTTGAAGGCGGCAAAGAAGGTTTTGACGGTGCTGTTGCCTTCCTGAACAGTCTGCCTCTCGTTATTGTTTTGGAAACGGTTCTCATCTGGTTGCCGTTGTTCTATCACGGTGTATACGGTCTGTACATTGCTTACCAGGCCAAACCTAATGTCGGACGTTACGGCAATGAACGCAACTGGCGCTACACATTGCAGCGGATCAGTGGTGTCATTACGTTTGTTTTCGTAATCTGGCACGTTTGGGAGACTCGCGTGCAGGTTGCATTGGGTAATGTAACGCACGAAGAACTTGGCGGTGTCATTCATGACGTCGTGATGAACCCGGTAACGTTTATTTTATATCTGATCAGTGTGGTTGCAGCCTCGTACCACTTTGCTAACGGCTTATGGTCATTCCTGGTTAGCTGGGGGATTACCGTTGGACCGCGTGCGCAGCGTGTATCTTCTTATGTGTGCATGAGTCTGTTCGGTATTGTGGCTATTATGTTTATCGCTTCGTTGTTTGCTTTCCGGAGCATTGATTTCCAAACGGCAACAACGATGCTTGATACGATTAAGACAGTTCTGATTTAAGCATTTGTGATAAATGCTGACTTATAAGGGAGTGAACAGCAATGGCATCATCTAATGTAATTATTGTGGGCGGAGGTCTCGCGGGGTTGATGGCGGCGATCAAATCGGCTGAGGCCGGAGTCCATGTTCATTTATTTTCATTGGTTCCCGTAAAAAGATCCCATTCCGTATGCGCACAGGGTGGCATTAACGGAGCGGTAAACACCAAGGGTGAGGGCGACTCCCCATGGGTTCACTTTGACGATACCGTGTATGGCGGCGACTTCCTTGCGAACCAGCCACCAGTTAAAGCCATGTGTGAAGCAGCACCTGGTATTATCCACCTGATGGACCGGATGGGCGTTATGTTCAACCGGACACCGGAAGGTTTGCTTGATTTCCGCCGTTTCGGGGGCACGAAGCATCACCGTACGGCATTTGCCGGAGCAACGACAGGACAACAATTGCTCTATGCATTGGATGAGCAGGTTCGTCGCTGGGAAGCAGCGGGTCTCGTTACGAAATATGAGAACTGGGAGTTCCTGCAGGCAGTTGTAGACGATGAAGGCATCTGCCGTGGAATCGTGGCACAGGACCTGAAAACGATGAAGGTGCAGACGTTCCCTGCTGAAGCAGTTATTCTCGCAAGCGGCGGCCCTGGTATCATTTTCGGTAAAACAACCAACTCCGTTATCAATACAGGTACAGCTGCAAGTGCGGTGTACCAGCAAGGCGTTAACTACGCCAACGGGGAATTCATTCAGATTCACCCGACAGCCATTCCAGGAGATGACAAGCTTCGTCTGATGTCCGAATCGGCGCGTGGTGAAGGCGGCCGGATCTGGACGTACAAAGACGGTAAGCCATGGTACTTCCTTGAAGAGAAGTATCCTTCCTACGGTAACCTCGTTCCTCGTGACATCGCAACGCGTGAGATTTTCAGCGTTTGTGTGGATATGGGACTTGGAGTTAACGGTGAAAACATGGTCTACCTTGACCTGTCTCACAAGGATCCGAAGGAGCTGGATGTTAAGCTCGGCGGTATCATTGAAATTTACGAGAAGTTCATGGGGGATGACCCACGCAAAATCCCGATGAAAATCTTCCCGGCAGTTCACTATTCCATGGGCGGCATGTGGGTGGACTACAATCAAATGACCAACATTCCAGGCCTGTTCGCAGCGGGTGAATGTGAATATCAATACCACGGTGCAAACCGTCTGGGTGCGAACTCACTGGTATCTGCGATTTATGGCGGTATGGTGGCTGGTCCAAAAGCGGTTGAATACATCAAAGGACTTAAAAAATCGTCTGCTGATGTGAATTCTTCCGTATTCGATGGCTACACCAAACGCCAAAGCGATAAGTACGAAAGCATAATGAAAATGCAAGGCAGTGAAAATGCCTATGTCATTCATAAAGAGCTTGGCGAGTGGATGACAGCCAATATGACGGTTGTGCGCTATAACGATAAACTTGAAGCCACTATTGGAAAAATCAAGGAATTGAAAGAGCGTTACGGCAAAATCAACATGTACGATACATCCGGTTGGAATAACCCGGGTGCAGCATTCACACGTCAGCTGTGGAACATGCTTGAACTTGCTGAAGCGATGACACTTGGCGCACTGCTGCGTAACGAAAGCCGCGGGGCACACTACAAACCGGAATTCACGGAGCGTAACGATGAGGAGTTCCTGAAAACGACCATCGCCAGCTGGTCGAAGGAAGGCCCGCAAATCTCGTACGAGCCTGTTGACGTATCCCTGATTCCACCACGGATCCGGGACTATTCGAAGGACTAAGTAAAGCCGGATAGATTTCAATTTATAAGTTTAAAGTTAAACGTCTATAAGGATAGCCCGAAAGATACTGAAGAAGCGAAGCACTCGCGAAGCTTTAGAGGTTGACTAAAGCAATCCAGAATGAATTATTGCTATTTTCAGTAAAGAGACTCAGCAGCACGACGTAGCGGAGGAAGCGGAAATGACCTGAAGAAGCGAAGCGTCCGCCTTTGATACTCCATTTTATCCGATAAATAATTCATTCAGTAAAATGGAGGAGCAACAGCGGTCGGAAGGACATTCCGCTGACGGAGCGTCTACCGTGCATACAACGTCTCTTTACGCATCAGCAATCAATCATCGTCACCAAAGGAGGGGACAACGATATGGCGGAACAAGCTACAGCGAACAAAACCGTCAAGTTTATCATCACCCGTCAGGACAGCCCGGAGTCGTCTTCGTATACCGAAGAATTTGAACTTCCGTACCGTCCCGGCATGAATGTTATTAGTGCCCTGATGGAGATTCAGCGGAACCCGGTTAACAAAGACGGCAAGTCCATTGCCCCTGTCTGCTGGGAATCAAACTGTCTCGAAGAAGTCTGTGGAGCATGCTCCATGGTGATCAACGGTAAGCCACGTCAAGCGTGTGCTGCTCTGATCGATAAGTTGGAACAGCCGGTTCGAATCGAACCGATGAAAACATTCCCGGTTGTACGTGACCTGGTCATTGACCGCACCCGGATGTTTAATGCCCTGAAACGGGTCAAAGCCTGGATTCCGATTGACGGTACCTACGACCTGGGTCCAGGTCCACGGATGCCTGAGAAGAAGCGTCAATGGGCTTATGAGCTCTCCAAGTGCATGACATGTGGTGTGTGTCTGGAAGCTTGTCCTAACGTGAATGAAAAAACAGACTTTATCGGCCCGGCAGCACTTTCCCAAGTCCGCCTGTTCAATGCTCACCCAACAGGAGAGATGAACGCCGAGGATCGTTTGGAAGCCCTGATGGAAGATGGAGGAATCGAGGGCTGCGGTAACTCGCAGAACTGTGTGCGCTCCTGTCCGAAAGGCATCCCGCTGACAACTTCCATTGCAGAAATGAACAAACAAACAACCAAGCATATGTTCAAACGCTGGTTGGGCGTATAGTATCGTGGATATCCCTTGCAGATGTGGAATCTGCAATATTAGGAGAAGTCGTGGCCTTCAGCAGCTTGCTGCCGAAGATCACGGCTTCTTTTTCTGCAATTGCGAAGGAACCGGGCTCGTCATGCAGAATATGGTATACTATAGAGATGCATGTAGAGCGGAGAAGGAGGGGAAGACATGGCAGAGACACCGCGTAAGGGCAGCTCATGGCCACCGCCCCGGCGCTCAGACGCTGGACCCGAGCAAGGGTCCATTTTTCCCGGGGAGGAGAAGGATCACGATCCCTCCCGGCGCAGTTTCCTGTTACGGATGATTGTGATGACGGCAGGTGCAGCCTTGTTCACAGGGGGATATGCATGGCTCTGGGAGCCGCGCCGTCTGGAAGTGAAGCAGGTACCCTTGGAACTGCCAGGATTCCCGCAGGCATTCGATGGGCTGCGTGTTGTACAGTTTAGTGATGCACATCTAGGCTTTCATACCGGACTGAAGGAAATGGAGAAGCTGGCCGAGACCATACAGGAGCAGACGCCGGATCTGATCTGTTTTACCGGAGATATGGTGGAACGGGAAGCCGAACCGATGCGGGAGTGTATACCCGTGCTGGCATCCATGCAGGCTAAGTATGGCAAATTCGCTGTATTGGGGAATCATGATTACCGGGGCAGACAGCAGAAACAAGTGGAAGCGATGTTCAAGGAAGCCGGCTTTACGCTGCTTCGCAACAGTCATGCTGTCATTAAACAAGGGAACGAGCGAATCGCTGTAACAGGTCTGGATGATGCTCTTACAAGCCAGCCGAATCCTTTGGAAGCAATCGAAGGTTTGGACAACGATACGTGGAAACTATTGCTGATGCACGAGCCGGATTATGCCGATATGGCGGAGCCGTTCGGATTTGGATTACAGTTATCCGGTCATAGCCATGGCGGGCAGGTTCGTTTCCCTTGGATTGGAGCCGTTACAACGCCGCGAGGTTCACGCAAGTATATTCAGGGGTTATATTATGCAGGTAAGGCACGTATGCCTGTCTATGTGAATCGCGGTTTTGGCATGACCCAGCTGCCGATTCGTTTTTTGTGCAGACCGGAATTGACCGTTTTTGAATTAAGGGGAACACGAACATAGCGAACGAGGAGGTTGGCCAGATGGAACGAATTGCGATTGTATCCGATATTCATGGCAACATGACAGCTTGGGAAGCTGTACTCAGTGATATCCGGAGTCGCGGGATTGAGCGTATCTTTTGTCTGGGCGACCTCGTGGGCAAAGGACCGGATCCGGTTCAGGTGGTTGATTCGGTGAGAGAGACGTGCGAATACGTGATCCGGGGCAATTGGGATGAGCTGGTTGCGGTGAATCAGGATAATGAGAATTTTACTTGGCAGGCTGCACGATTAGGAGCAGAACGGCTTGCATACTTGAAGAGCCTTCCCTTCAGCCACCAATTTGAACTCAGTGGGCGCACTATTCGTTTGGTGCACGCCTCGCCGCAGAGTGTGTATCACCGGGTGCAGCCATGGGACGAAATGGAGAAAAGGATAGCCATGTTTGATGCTCCGGCAGATCATCCGGAGCTTGGTGGAGCAGATATTGTGGGATATGGAGATGTGCATAACGCTTACTTGCAGCATTTTAATGGGAAAATGTTGTTTAATACCGGCAGTGTAGGTAATCCTCTCGATATGACCCAAGCCTCTTACTGCATCCTTGAAGGAGAGAGTGGCTGTGATCGAAACAAGGCCTTCAACCTTCAATTTGTCCGGGTTCCTTATGATATTGAGCGTGAAGTGCAGGCTGCACAACTAGCCAATGTACCGTCATTGGACTTTTACATCCGGGAGATTCGTACGGGGATCTATCGGGGACTGCAGGAACAGAGCTCGGCCGAGGAATAAATAATGGCAATGAATCGACATACTAATGTTTGAAAACCAATACGGAGTGTTATCCATCATTTTTACATGAGCCGGATCATCCCAGAGCTTGCTTGTCTTACCGGACCAGAACCCGATAGACAAAAGGAGCGATTGCCATGCTGACCCGAAAAATGCTGGGCCAAGGACTTCCTGTGTTATGGACAGACCGACTGCTGCTTCGATCTTTGCGTCAGAGTGATTTTAGCACATTATCGGAACTGTTTTCCGATCCGCAAGTCATTCAATATGTAAATAGGGGAGGCCAACCAACGCCAATTCGTGCCCGGCGACTACTGAATCAGATCCGGAGCAGCAGTTCGAAGCTGGATTCGCTGCATTACGGCATCTGCTGGAAAGGCAGGGAGCAGATCATTGGCATCACGTCTTTTCAGCACTGGAATGAGCATAGCGGCACTGCCCAGATTGGCTATATTCTGAACAGATCCTGCTGGGGTATGGGCGTAGCAACCGAAGCGGTACAGCGCCTGCTGCACTTTGGTTTTACGGAGCTGAACCTTCAAAAAGTGGAAGCACGCTGCTACGAAGCCAATGTATCATCCGAACGGGTGCTTCGCAAAAGCGGGATGTCGTACGAACGCACTCTTCCTTCATTTGGATGGAGCCAAGAGGATGGTCAGACACAAGACACTCTGCTCGACGTCAAATTCTATGCTTTATATCGGGAAGAGCATGTGCGATTACAAAAGGATAAAAGTCTGCAAACCTAGGTATCCAACAAGCAAAAATAACATAGAATAAAATAGCAAAATCTGTTGAATCGAATTTCAATCATTTGTTACACAATTGAAATATAGCTGCAATTGAACTCTAACAGACAGCGGGTAAACTTATCTCATGACCCCCTTTTTGATAAATAGATATGCTGTTGGGACCCGCCGCGAGCGGGTTCATTTTTTTTGACCAAAAGAAAAACCCTACGATAGGGATCGTCCCGTAGACAGTAGGGTTTCAAGCTTCTTATTCTGTTGTCGTTACAAGGGAACAATCTGCATCTGTTTCTGTTTAAAATAAACCCATTCCGTAAAGCCGATCTCTTTCAGGCGAGTCTGAACGTCTTCCAAGTCGTCCGCTACACGCGAAGGCTTGTGCGCATCGGATCCGAAGGTGACTTTTACGCCGTAATGATTCGCTCTCTCCAAAATGGCATCAGAGGGATACCAGCCGCCGCTTAGCTTGGTTTTGCCGGAGGTGTTGATCTCGATAGCCACACCCGCCTCCGCAATAATCTGCAAGGTTTCATCAATGGCATGATCAGCCACAATCTCGGAGAATGCAGGATAATTGCCTTTCATGGCATCAATGTGTCCAAGAATCTGGAACATGCCACTCCGGGCAGACTGTGAAATCAATGAGTAGTAGCGTTCCTTCACTTCGATTTTCCGTGCTTCACTGAGTCCCTTCCACCGGGTTTTGTTAAAAATACTGACATCCTCCGTATGGTGAACCGAACCAATGATATAGTCAAAAGGATGCTGTCCCAGCGTACTCCGATACAACTCGGCATGGAGAGGGAAATAATCGGATTCGATGCCAAGCAGCACGTCAATTTTCCCAGCGTATTCCTCTTTCAGTGCAAGAACCTCTTCCACGTAATGGCGCAATTCGGACTTGGCCATCGCAATGCGGGGGAATGCTTGCTCTTCCTTACTGGCGAAATAGGGCGTGTGATCGGAGATTCCAATGGCCTGAAGACCAGCCTGAATGCCAGCTTCGATGTATTCCCGAATGTTGCCATCTGCATGACCACAGCGGAAATGATGCGTATGAAGATCGAATTTCATGAATGATCCTTCCTTTCTCCTGCCTTGTTTGTCATTCTGAACTGATAAATTGGGTTTCCGGCATGCCTTTCAGGTCGCTCAGGAATTGATGCATGGCCGAATTAAGATAACGACTGGATTTGTAAATGACGCCTACAGGATGACTGACCTCAAGTTCACTTAGCGGAATCATCCGAAGTGTACCCTGACGCAGTTCATGTGCGACGGATTGCTTGGATATCACGGCCGCTCCGAGGTTGATCTCGACCATCCGTTTGACTTCCTCACTGCTCGACAATTCCATCACAATATTGGGCTCAATGCCATGTTTTTTGAAAATGCCCTCCGTAAACCTTCTCCCAACCGTATCTGGCGACAGCATAATCAGAGGGGTGCTGCGCAGCACATCCACCGCGGCATGCTTCTGCTTCGCAAGGGGATGAGCAGGAGACACAACAAGTTCGAATGTGTCGTAATAGAGAACAGAGGTGTTCAGATTGGGATTGCGCTCGGTGAGATAACCGATACCAACGTCAATCAACCCATTTTCGACCTGCGTATAGATCTGTGAGGAAGGCAGGGACTGAATACTGGTTTTGATCAATGGGAACTGATCTTGGAAGTAGGATAGCACCCGTGGGAGAATCTGAATCGCAATGGAGGTTGTCGTGCCCAGTACGATATGGCCTTGAGGCGTTTCATCGAGATCGGACAGCTTCTGCTTCAGTTCGTCAACGATATCTAGCATGCGCTTGGCATGCTCCAAAAACACTTGTCCGCGATCAGTTAAAGTAACAGGTTGGTTACGATCTACAAGAACAGTGTTGAATTCATCCTCCAGACTTTTAATCTGGGCCGAGACGGCAGGCTGGGTTAGGTTCAGAAGTTCTCCCGCTTTGCGGAAACTCATCGTTTTTGAGATCGTAATCAGCGTCTCCAGTTGGCTGATATTCATGTATGGCCTCCTTGCGGGTAAGATGTCGTGTCATGGAGTGTTCCTGTGAGGAATGGAATCCGTAACTTTTTTTTGGTTTGTTATCTTAAATTATAGGTGATTCGAGACGGCAGGGCAATGAAGGAGACACGTGGGGTTGAAGAAGAATACATGAGCGTCAATTAAACTTAATATCAAGATTTTTAAAAAAATTACATTTGTTAAAACACAGTAAAAAAGTCCTAAATCTTAATGCACCTCGAATTGAATCAAAAGTCTTCCTACAAAAGGGGTGCAGAGTTCTGTTATTTCGTCAAAAACAGCTATAAACTATTGCCCCGTGCATGACGATAAATTATAGTACACATGTCTTACCGAATTCATAGTGAATTCTTGTACGTGATAAAGTATAATAAAATTATTGAATATGGGACTTTTGGTATGTGACCAATAACCCAGTGTAAGGGGGACATTAGACAGTGAAAGCGGAAGTAATTAATCCTTTCCTGGAATCCGCACGCAACGTATTCGAACAACTCATCCAGGTTTCGCCTTCCACCGGGAGTCTTGGCGTGAAGAACGTAGAGTACATAGCAGACCATGTTTGGATCGTGATCGGAATGACCGGCCAGCTGAGCGGAAACATTGTTTTCGGAATTCAGGAACAAGTTGCACTGCGAATTGTCTCCGCCATGATGGGCGGTTTTGTAATTACCGAAATGGATGAAATGAGTAAAAGCGCCATCTCGGAACTGGGCAACATGATTAGCGGCAATGCGAGCACGATCCTGTCCAACCAGGGTGTCGTGGTGGACATCACGCCTCCGCAAGTGTTGAAGTCCGAACATTTGACTGAATTTAATGCAACGAAGGCATTGAGTATTCCACTGCTGATGGACGGAATTGGCGAGATGGATATTCAGGTCATGATCTCGTAGAATAGAACCATAGCCTGAACAGGCAAATGTGTTCATTACGGGAGGACTTCGGGTATGCTGAAAGATCAGGTTGTATTCATCACAGGTGCGTCGAGCGGAATTGGTGCGCTCTGTGCACAGATGCTGATTGAAGAAGGAGCTATTCCCATTCTTGCTGCCCGATCTCGGGACAAGCTTGAACAGATTGGTGCTTCATTAAAAGGGCCGCATGAGCTGCTTACGCTGGATGTAACCAATGATGAGCAAGTACAGACAGCGTTTAACATGATGCTGGAAAAGTATGGACGAATCGATATTTTGCTGAACAATGCAGGTTACGGAAAGTTTGCCGCAATGACGGAAATGACGGTGCAGGAATTCGAAGATATGATGGACGTCAATTACATGGGAATTGTTCGCTGTACGAAGGCAGTGCTGCCGCACATGCTGGAACGTGGCAAGGGACAGATCGTGAATGTGGCCTCCATGGCTGGCAAAATTGGGACTGCGAAATCCGCATCCTATACAGCCACCAAACATGCCGTACTTGGATTCAGCAATGCTTTGCGTCAGGAGCTGCGTAAAACCGGAGTGACGGTTACGACCATTAATCCGGGTCCCATTGATACGCCGTTTTTTCATCGTGCAGATCCATCCGGGAATTACGTTAACAACGTGCGCTGGATGATGCTCAAACCGGAAGAGGTTGCGGGGCATATGATCCGGGCGATGAAGAAACGCAAGGAAGAAGTGAATCTGCCAAGACTCGCTTCCGCTGGCATATGGCTGTATCAGCTGTTTCCGCGACTCGCTGACCGGCTGTCGCATGGGGTCATGAACCAGAAGTAGAAATGCAGCAGCCTGAGCATCATATAGGGAATAAGAGAAAAGCTCCGCCGAGGGGCTTTTCTTTTTTTTGCGCCCAGGCAGAGTGTTACCGAATAAGATTTGGTCCACAGCCTTTTTTCGCATATAATGAAAGATAATGTGATGACAGGCTTATGCTTCATAAGTACAAGCTGGAAGTAGCATCGTAAGAATAAAATTAAAGGATGGACATACATGACGAATGAAACATTTGCTTCAATAGGCGTGGCACAGGATCTGGAGGCGATACTCGCTTCGCACGGGATCAACGAACCTTCTCCGGTACAGGCCCAGACCATACCCGTTATCTTGGAAGGCCGGGATGTGGTCGCGAAATCCCAGACGGGTACAGGCAAAACGCTTGCTTATCTTCTGCCATTGCTGCAATCCATCAAAAGTGATGTTAAAGGTACACAAAAGCTTATTATAGCGCCTACCCAAGAACTGGCCATGCAGATCGTGCGCGAAGCACAGCGATATGGAGAGGGACGCAGCATCGGCGTACTTGGCCTCATTGGAGGCGCAGCTGTCAAACGCCAGATCGAGAAATTGCGTGAGCATCCCGAGCTGGTTGTGGGCACGCCTGGACGACTGAAGGAACTGATTACGCTGAAAAAGCTGAAAATGCACAACGTTTCCACGATTGTCATTGATGAGGCTGACCAGGTATTCCAGCTGGGTGGCGTAAGTGATGTAGAGTTTGTGCTTCGCAGTGCACTGCGTGACCGTCAGCTGATTTTCCTGTCTGCGACCATTGATGAGCACACTGCTGGACTTGCCAAGCGTGAGATGAAGGAACCTGTCCAGATCGGAATCGAACCGGACCGGGCAACTGCTGCGGGACTGGAGCATTATTATTTTGTGGAAGAAACCCGCAACAAAATCGATATGCTGCGCCGTCTGGTTAGGCAGTATAATCCTGATCGTGCCATCGTGTTTGTGAACGCTACAGAAGACATCGGCGAGGTAGAGGCCAAAATGAACCATCTGGGCCTTACTGCTGCTGCATTGTATGGTGATGCGGACAAAGTTACGCGGAGCAACGTACTTTCTGCGTTTCGCAATGGCAAAATCAAATTGCTGATTGCCAGTGAAGTCGCGGCAAGAGGATTGGATATTGAAGGCTTGCCAATGGTCATCAACTATGACCCTGCTTTTGACTCGGAGCACTATGTTCACCGTGCGGGACGCACAGGACGAATGGGACGCAGCGGAATTGTGCTGTCCATCGTGGATGAAACGCAAATCTTCATCATGCGCAAATTCGCGCGTGAACTTGGCATTGAATTGCCGGAACGCGTGTTGTTCGGCGGCAAAGTACTTGAAGCTGATCCGCGTCCGGACACCCGGCCTGAAGGCCATTCTTTCTCGAGAAAACCGGGACCGTCCCGAGACCGCAAGCCAGGCCAGGCAGGCCGTAACGGCGGAGCAAGAGCTGCTGTGTCGAATCAGCGTACAGCAGACAGCAAGCCTGCTCGCAATGCTGGAAGAACAGAGCGGGACCAGGATCGTAAAAATAAGGGTGCACCCAAATGGAGCAAGGGAAACACACCGCGTTCCGAAGAATAACACCTGACGAAAGAGGTGCAGGGATTGATGGATAACGGACAAACGCCCGTACTTAAAATCAGCGGGTTAAGCGGAGGATATAGTGCCAAACGGCCGGTTCTCCACGGTATCGATCTCGAAGTTGGACGCGGAGAGATGGTCGGACTGATCGGATTAAACGGTGCCGGAAAAAGTACGACAATGAAACATATTTTAGGCTTGATGACTCCCCAGCAAGGGGAGGTTCGGGTCATGGGCAAGAAGCGGGACGAGGACGCGCAGATCTATCAATCAGCGATGGCTTTTGTGCCGGAGTCACCCGAATTGTATGACGAGATGACCGTAATGGAACATCTGGAGTTCACAGCCAGAGCATATGGCGTATCCGAAGCGGATTTCAAACACCGTACGGAGAAATTGCTGGACCTGTTCCGCATGAGGGAGAAAAGCACAAGCCTGTCGACCCATCTGTCCAAAGGGATGCGGCAGAAGGTGATGATCATGTGTGCTTTTGTTGCGGGGCCCCCGCTCTACATTATTGATGAACCGTTCCTCGGGCTCGACCCGCTCGGAATTCGTTCTTTGCTGGATTTCATGTTGGAAATGAAGGCATCCGGATCATCCATATTGTTGAGTTCGCACATTCTGTCCACGATTGAAAACTACTGTGATCGCTTTGTAGTATTGCATCGGGGTCAGGTTATCGCTCACGGAACATTGAATGAGATGCGCACCCAGTTCGGAGATTCGGATGCGGCGCTGGAGCACATGTTCTATTCTCTTGTGCAGGGCAGGGATTAAGCATGGACCTCAAGCTGTTATGGAAGCAAAGACGCACGGGATTCTGGAACGGAATTCTTCCTTATCTGGGCTATGTCATACAGAGTGGCGTGGCCATGGTCTTTCTCTTTCTCGTCATTGCATTCTCTGCCTGGTACACCTCATTTGTACAAAACATACCTGCAGGATTTCCAATTCGCTGGATTGCCTTGCTGTTGCTGGCACCGCTAGTCCTGTTCAGCAGTTATCGTACATATCTGCATCCTGCTGATATCGTATTTCTGAGACCTCAGGAGTACCGGATGCAGGAGTACCTGAAGAACAGTTTTGCCCGGGGAATTATCTACAAAAGTCTCGGCATGCTGCTCGTATTTGTTACGCTGTGGCCTCTCTATGTTCGTGCAGACCAGGATGCAAGGCCATTTGGCTGGTTTATCGTGCTTTTGCTCCTCTGGAAAGGACTGGCGAGCTACGGCGCCTGGCAGGAGCTGCGAATGGTTCAGACCGGGGCGGCCAGAGCCTATCGTTTGCTGCGCTGGGCACTGTCTATACTGGCGATTGCCGCTTGGTTGTGGCAGCCTCCACTGCGTAGTGTCTGGTTCCTGTTGCTGCTGGCGGCCCTCTATGTGGTCGCACTGCGCATCCCGATGAAACACCGGGTTGCATGGGAACGTCTGATTCAGGTGGAGCAGGGCCAGGCCGGTCGGGTCATGCGGACGCTAGGCTGGTTCGTGGATGTGCCGTCATCCGGCCAGAAAGTAAGTGCTCGCCGCTGGCTCAGTAAATGGGGAAGCGGACTACCCTGGAATGCAGGGAAAGCCTATCGCTATCTCATTACCAAAACATTCATTCGAACCGAAGTGTTCACGATTGTGCTGCGATTGATCGTACTGGGCATGCTGCTCAGCTGGTGGACAGCGGGAAGTTACTTTGGCGTAGGGGTATATCTGTTCTTCCTTCTGCTGGTTGGTGTTCAGCTTGGCGCATTACGCCGCAGTCATGGTGAATCCTTCTGGATCATGATCTATCCCATCTCTGCAGAGAGCCGCCGTTCCCAGGTGCTCGGATTCATCTTCAATCTGCATGCTATTGCTGCTCTATTGATGTGGCTTCCGATGTGGACTGCCGGAATAAGTGGATTGAGTGTTACGGGAATAGCGCTGGTGCTCGGCGCGCTGGTGATCTACCTCATGAGGCGTTCACAGGGCAACAAATGGTTGAAGGAAGAAGAAGACGAGTGACTTGACCTTATTGCTGCAAACGTGGACTGGAGAAGATGAACTCCGGCAGCGAGAGTGTTATGAAAATCGTCAATCACGAAAAAGACGGTTATGTTGGGGCTGAGTCCCCAAATAACCGTCTTTTTTGCTGCGGTTAACCTATTTGGCTCTCACGCGTAGAGAAGGATGGTACTAACAGAGGAATGATTTGGTGATGATTACGAGCAAGATGAACAGGACGAGAATCGCACCTGTATTTGTAAATCCTCCGAAACCGCCGCATCCATAACCGTATCCATAACCGCCTCTTGTTTCTTCAACTCCAGACATGGGTCATTCCCCTTTCGAGTGGTATTTGGCACGCCCTTGCGTACACCGTATACTATGTGCCCTGGGTTTCTGCTGATTGGGCCACTGCCCGGAATCATTTAGAAATAAATATTACAGGTGAGGCAGAGCTTCTGCCGCTGAAAAGAAAACATGCCAAACAGCCCTCTATGGGACGTAGTGTACACGTCAATGGATAGAGGGCTGTTTATATTACAGGACTTGCCCAGAAGCCTAGGCACGTCCTGAGTTATTCATTTTTACAAGAGCGAAGCCTGGCTGGAATCAGTCCTGCTTCAGATCGGTGATGCCACGGTAGATGGTATCAAACAGATCTTCCAGTCCGGACTCTTCAATACAGGAGAAGGCGATGCGCAGATCAGCTTCACCCAGTGCAATGGTACCTACACCGTACTTGTGCAGCAAGTGGGAACGAAGTGTTTCTGCATCAACGTCTTTTAGCTTCAGACACATGAAGTAGCCGGAGTTGAACGGATAGTAATCCCAGACATCGCCGTATTTGCCGCTATCGAGAATGGCTTTCACCTTGTTCGCACGGCCTTTCATGATCTCAAACTTCTCCTGTTTCTGCGCTTCGAATTCCGGTGCTTTCAGTGCATCCAGGACAAATGTCTGTGATGGATGCGGACCACTGGAGATGGTTGCCCGGATAATGCCAAGCGTTTTTTGCTCCAGCGCATGCAGAACCGCAGCATTTTCATGCCCATATGTGATGAAACCAACGCGGAAGCCCCATACGAACTCTTCCTTCGTTGCACCATCCACTTTGACAGTGAGCACGCGTGGATGAATGTTGGCCAATTTGCCAAACAATGATTCGTGAATGGAATCCTCGAAGAACAGACCGAAGTAGGCATCGTCTGTGACGGCAATCACATCTACGCCTGCTTCCGCAGCCTGACGGATGGTGTCCACAATTGCATCGGCTTCTTGGCCTCCAGGTGTGTAGCCTGTTGGATTGTTCGGGAAGTTGAGCAGCACAATGGCTTTGCCTTTGCCCTTCTGTGCAAGCAATGCTTCAAGCAGTCCTTGACTATTAAAGTTCAGTTGGTCATCGAACAGGGGATAATGAACCAGCTGGCCATGTCGACGAATTCCGAAAGTCAGCTCGTAATTTTCCCAGTTTTTATCCGGATATATAACAGCGTCCCCTTCTTCAACGAAGAGGTCGGCTACAATACTGAGTCCATGAGTCAATGCATTGGTAACAATGGGGTTACCAAACGTTTTGCCTTCAAGTGAAGGGGTCTCCTTCAGCATCTTGTCTCTCCATACCGTCCGCAGTTCAGGCTTACCCGCAGGCGGAGCGTAAGGATAGAGGTCCTTCGGTTGGAATGCAGACAGCTTCTCCTGAATAACCGGAAGATGCATCGGCACACCGCCCTCCAGAGCAATACCAATCGTAGCATTATAGGTCTTGGCCAGGCTTGCTGCTTCAGCAGACTGACTCAGGATACCTTCTTTTGGGAAATAGATCTCTTTGCCGAGCTGCGACAGCATGGAGTAGACGTGACTGCTGCCTGCCTGAATACTTTCGTTCAACTGTTCAGCCAGTGGATTCATTCTTTTCATCCTTCCAAGTCTTTGGGATTCAACTGCCTAACATTATATCACCTTGACATCCCCCCGTCACGGAAATTACGCAATATGACAGTTATATCACTTCACCGCGTTGTTGCAGGAGGTCAAAAGGAGGAATTTAGGCACGTTGTTCCCTATGGTGTGGCAGGAAAATACTGTTTATTGCTGATGAAAAGGACAATATTCCCGCATCATTTCGGCTGTTTCGGCATCTCTTCCCTCATTGCGCTGTTCCAGCTGCCCGCTGATATGCTCGAAACGTTCGGTGGAGAGATTCTGTCCGAATTTGAACTTGGCACTGAGATGTTCCGGCACGATTCGAACAACAGCAACAGCCTTTAATCTACCCGTATACCGGGAATCGGCAGCATCAATGGGGATATATCCACCCTGCGGCTGAAGTTTCTCCATAAACCGCTGCAGCACCTTGCCCTTGATTTCCAGATCCTGAACAGGCTCTGCCTGACCGGATGCCATGACACTTTTGAAAAAGGAGGTTGCGGGACAAGCCAGTTCGGGATCACTGAAATAGGAGGGGATCAGGGAAAACTCTTCAGCCACCGTAAAGCTGACCGAGGAATCATGCTTGATCTGTTTCATTTTCTCCCCGGCAAGACTGCCATGGAAGTAGAAGCATCCGTCCATATAGACGAAATTGAGTGGTGTTACCCTTGGTTGTCCATCCGGACTGACGGTTCCCAGAAATCCGAAGGAGCACTGATCCAGAAATGCAGTAATTTCTTTCTCTTCATCCACTGTAAATTCTTTGCGTCTCATATAGTTTTCCCCCTTGGTTGTGATTAATCTGAACTTGAATGGCATTCTAAATGTTGCTCTAACGATAAAACATGCATTGACATAAAAATAGATCCAATTTACATTCATTTTTATAGGCCAATTACTGAGGTGAAAGATGGGGAATACAATGAACTTGGAGTAAGAGGCACCGCCATATGGGTTGAAAATATGAAAGAGAGGGGAGCGAGAGTCATGGAACTGTGGCTGCCCTTGGATTCCTATGAGCACCAGCATCGTTATAAATACACGGCACTGTATCATGCCTTGCGCGATGCCATCCATGCGGGAACACTCGTGGAAGGGACACGTCTTCCTTCCACGCGAGAACTCGCGAGCCAGTATGACATGTCGCGCGGATCTGTGGCACAGGTATATGACATGCTGCTCGCGGATGGTTACGTAGAGGCACATCGGGGCAGAGGTACATTCGTTAAAGGCGCATTTAGGATAGAGGAACAAGGGGAACAGGAAGCAGTCATTCAGCTCTCTCCATGGGGAGAACGCGTGAGCAGACTGGATACCCAAAAAAGAACGGAATCTGTCTCTGTTCAGGATCGCCATATCATCGATTTTCATGTCCATCGCATGCCTGCAGGCCACTTCCCCACATCGGAATGGAAAAGCGCACTCGCCGCTGTACACCGAAGCGATTGGCGGGAGCAAAGTGGTGCAGCAGGAGACCCTGAACTGCGTGAGGCCATCGCTTCACATCTAAGATGGACACGGGGGATTCAGGCGGATGCATCCCAGATTGTACTGTTCAGTGGTTCGATGCAAGGCATCACATTGCTGGCACAGCTGCTGATCCCGGAAGGGGCACAGGTCATATTGGAAAATCCGGGGTACCAGGGAATCGCGCATGCGGTGAACGCCTGTGGGGGTAGAGCTGTCCCGGCAGCTGTAGATTCGCAGGGCATCATCCCCGAAGATTGGAACGCCCAGACGCTGTTCGTTACCCCAACCCGGCAGTTCCCGACTGGGGCGGTGTTAGGACTGGATAGACGCAAAACGCTGCTAGCCTGGGCCTCCAAGCGCAACGCCGTCATTATTGAAGACGACTACGACAGTGAATTTCGCTGGGGAGGCAGACCGATTGAACCGCTTAAAGTATTGGATCGCGAGCAGAGGGTGATCTATGTCGGATCATTCTCACAGACCATGATTGCTTCCTTCCGGCTGGGCTATGCGGTCCTGCCACCAGGTCTGGTGCAGCCACTCCTTGCAGCGAAAGCCCTATATGAGCCGGTACCCCCTGCGTTATTGGAACAGCGAGCCTTGGCCAAATTCATGAGCAGGGGCGGATATCTGCGGCATTTGAGACGGTTAACCCGGCTATACGGGGAACGGCATGCCTTTTTTGTCCAGGAGATGGTTCATCAGTTACCAGAGGCATTCACCATGCAGCCAGGAGATGCAGGGCTTCACATCTACGCGACCTGGAATGGCAGTCCGGACGGCTTTCTGAAATTCAAAACGATAGCAAAGCAAGAAGGTGTGTTATTTCGGGATGCCGAGCGTTATCAACTGATCCCCGGTCCTCCAGCTGTTTGTTTTGGCTTTGCACATCTGGAGAAAGAGGAGATCACGGAAGGCATCAGAAGACTGCGGCTGGCATGGGAGAAGAGTACATTTTCGTTTCACTGAAATTCGCTGTATAATGGATGAAGACATTTCACTCCGGGAGGAGCAGAAATCACATACAAGCACTTTGCATCAGATTCCAGGAAACGTGCTGAGTTTAGGGACAGGCTGAACCGAAAGGATAGTTTTCTAATTCTAAGGTCTGTTAACCGTAAGCGATCTATAAGCGATTGGAATTCAATGATGATGCAACATGCGGAGAGATTAACTTTCAAGGGGGAGTGGCGACATGCTGCAGGCATCGCCGTCATCTTTTGTTATTTTGCCCGCCGTCGCCAAAATTGTCTGCGAACCGGGATGGAAGTGGCAGAAGCGGGAAAAACCGATGCAAAACTATGACTTATTTTATGTATGGAGTGGGGAAGGGACCGTTGTGCTGAATGATCGGTCGTATGAGGTCGGCAAGGGCAGCTGTTTCCTGTTCAGACCAGGTGACCATCCTACTGCAACACATAATAAGCAAAAACCGTTGGTACTTACGTATATTCATTTTGATGTAGATATACCTGTGAATGATGTTCCCCAGTCTTATCGTGAGGTACTGGAAACGGTGGAATTCGAACATTTGCTGGCCCGGTATGTAAGACTGTTCCTATCCGATGTATATGGGCGGGACGAGGAGAGTCGGCTTATTTTGAAACAGCTGATGATTCATTTGCTGCGTGCGGATACGGAATCACCTGTGGAGAAAAGGGTCAGCAACCAATTGTCGGATGTCATTCAGGAAGTGGCGAATTATGTACGCCAGCATCCGGGGATTACCCATCGGGTAGAGGATCTGGCTGCACGTGCGGGCTTGTCGCCCCGATACTTCTCCATCAAATTCAAGGAATTAATCGGCTCTTCTGTCCAGTCGTATATTATTCGCATGCGCATTGAGCGCGCAGAACATTTGCTGGTGCATACGGGCATGAATGTAACCGAGGTCGCGGATGCCCTCGGGTATCGGGATATCTTTTTCTTCAGTCGTCAGTTCAAGCAATACACCGGCAAAAGTCCTTCCGAGATTCGTTAGGTACGATGCATGAGATCAGGGTAACGTTTCAAGTCTGGAGGCCAGGGGTAAGTAAGTAGCATTCCAGACGAAAATAAAGGGGGAACTTGTGATGAACGGAAAACGGCGGATCCGCAACCGGGGATGCTCTATGAAGGGATGCAATATTTTCCGGAACCGTCTGCGTCGCTTCAAACCGGCGGAGGAACTGCAGGACGTGTGGTTTTGAAGAAAAGTCAGAGGACCCATACATACGGAGCGATGTTTCGTATTGAATGTATATAAGGAATCTCCAGTGACTACCGTGGAACGATCATGTTTCAAACCTAAAGAGGATGACGCAAGCACCTGCAATCAGGTCTTGCGCCATCCTCTTTATTTGGATCTGGAGTATTCAGCGATTTGGCTTCAGGCGGCCAAGCAGTGTACCCATTTTGACGGAATCACCCGGCTGGAGGCTGGGATCAGGTTCAAATGTGCCGCTCTGCGTCAGCAGTACCACAGTGGAACCGAATTCAAAATAAGCCAGGTCATCCCCTTGTGCCCAAGTAGTTGCTGCCGTATCCGCGTACTGAATGCTGCTTACGTTCATGGCGCCGACTTTGACGACAGCGACTTCTCCATAAGCATGACCGATATACGTAATCAGACGTTCGTTTCGACTTAGCACCGACTTCATATGAGTCAGACCAAAATCATTTACAGGGTAAACCTTTCCCTTGATATGCTCACTTTCGATTCTGTGCCCGTTAACGGGTGCATGGATCCGGTGATAGTCACGAGGGCTGAGGTACAGGACGAATGCATAACCGTGCTTGTACTTCTCCAGATGTGGTGAGTGGTTTAATAATTCAGCAAGTGTATAATTTTGTCCCTTAACATTCAGGAGTGTGCCTGCAGATACCGGCCCGGCTGCCGTGATTTTGGCATCGACGGGGCTGATGAGTGCATGTTCCGAAAGATCCAGCGGGCGCATGCCCGGCTTTAATTTGCGGGTGAAGAAATCATTCAATGAACGATATTCCTTCCAGTCTTTCTCGGCTTCCTGAACAGGGATGTTGTAGGTCCGGACAAAATAAGGGATAAATGCCTTGCTTCCCCTGCTCTTGGAGAAGGCTCCCACGGTCCGGGAGATCCATTTGCGAGAAGAAAGCTCGGTCATTAACCGCAACAGCGTTTTTGCCATGAATATCCCCCTTAGGGTTAGTGCGAACTTCAAGGCCGGCAGGACCGGCCGTTCTGCATAATATTGACACAGAATGCCAGCGAAATCAATATGGGTACTTACGGTAGGTTTGCGGCTGACGTGGAATCTGCGAATTTTGCTCCATCAGCAGACGTCCATATGCCATGGGCTCACGGTAGCTGGCCTTCCAGTGCTCGGGCATTCCCGCCTTGCGAAAACCGTAGCGCTGGTCCCGTCCATTACATTCGATGAAGTAAATCTGTCCGTTTCTGGCAATCCCCAGATCAAGACCCAGGTCGGCAAGATGCGGAAGACTGGAAGCCAGTGTGCGTGCGATTCGGAGTCCAACTGAACTGATCCGGGCTTCGAGCTCTGGAATGCTGAGTCCCAGTTCTTCTTCATCCAAAGCTTCTGCCAAGGTCATCACCTTGCCCCCTTGAGCAATGTTGGTGACAAAGGTGTGGGTTGGTGCTGCCTTGGCAAACATGCCCGTGATGCCCCATAGACCGTCAATTCCCCGCTGTACAGATACACGCAGATCTACGGGTCTTCCTTCGTAACGAACCAGTGGAATCCGTTCCTCAATGAGATATGCATGGCGAAAAATACGTCTTAAGGTAGCGGAGGGCAGTTGTCCCCTACTGAGCCGGAAGGTTGCCCATCCTTTGCGGGAAGCCCTGGTCTGGCACGTCAATTTCCAATCCCCGTCTCGTTTATACAAACGCATGATACCGTGTCCGATACTGCCGCTGCACGGTTTGATGATCAAGTCATTATAATGTTCCATCATATAAGCCAGAGACTCCGGCGTAGCTTTGGCCGCATAAGGGAGATGTTTCTTCAGTGCAGGATCCTGGTGCAGCATGTCATGAATATGATCCTTGCGATACCGATTCCGAACGTTAAATACCTGTATGCCCTGCAGCAGCAGCTTGGTCACCTGATGCTGATCTGCCCGGCGAAGCTGGAGAGCCCGATTATGGATAACGGGAGGCAGAGGCATTTTTTGACGAACGTAAACGCCATCCTTTTTGACATATGCCAAACAGGTCTTCATCTCCGAATCCACATCTTCAAGCCGCAAAAAGCAAGGCGTTAATCCATAACAGGCCGCTGCCTGCTCATAATTCGCGAGCGATTCCTGACCGGTCCTTCCGGCCGGTATCCCCCGGTACATGCGTGAATCGAACATGATGCCGATCGTTTCTGGGGGCATGACCGTTCCTCCTTCAATATTATCGCGACATGGATCCTCCATATATGGAATGCCGGTCTGTCAACGCATGATGGGACATCACAATCACGCAGACCGGAATGATGATGCACCTTCATGCACCGGCGTGTTATTCATAGCTCCACACATCCATTGAACCCAGGTATGGGTGAGAATAAATAAAGCGCATTGCATTGTAAGCCGTTTTACGGATATATACGGAAGGCTTATGAAGTATCGTATGACATTTTTCCAGCAGGGGCGTGGACAGCCGCCTTACATCTATAGCCGGGCACAGCCTATTTCACCATGGACAGGTTCATCTTTTGCAGTTTGACCCGCTCATCCAATCCAATCTTACCTTCAAAAGTCGTGATATGAAGTGGCAGATGCCCATACCAGAGCATATGATGCCGGAGATGAACGTTAGAGGAAGGAGCAAGCTGCATGAGTAAAAAAGGCAATAAGAAGGTTCCTACGCCAAAACTGCGGCATGTGAGCCCCAAATTTAAGGAACTGGAACTGACCGAACGGCGTGCAGGCACCATGAATTCAGGTCTAACCCAGAATAGGGAAGAGCGCTTGAATATCAATAAACCGGATTCGAGAGCGAATCAGGCACCCGGAGAATTCTTAGACGAATCAACGGAACTCCCTGCCTCTACGAACGAGCTGGAAGACCTGGTTATCGCAGCCGAAACGAATGATCCGGAACCTGCAGCATCGGATAGCGAGGATGTCCAGACGCACCCGGAAAAGCAGATTCAGGTTCAAGTAAGTAGTGTGGCTTCGCTTGCTCTGGAAGAGCAAAACATCATCCAGCAGGAAACCACAGGTAGAGACCGCTTGGAGATTCTGAACCAGAACCAGATGCCGGGCCATACCGGTCACTATATCTACACGGATGATCTGAGTGATTTTGCAGTTACGGAGAGCAAACTGGCCCCGTTCTCTGTGGATGACTCCAAGCTGAAACCGGGTGCAGTCGGCAGTGAAGCATTGCAGGATTATGCGGTGACCAGCATTCACATTGCAGATGGGGCGATCGTCTCCGCCAAACTTGCAGAGGCTTCGGTATCGGAAGAACACCTGATTGATGGCTCTGTGTCCGGTCACAAAATACGCAATGCGTCCATTGCAGGCGAGAAAATCAAAGACGGCAGCATTACATCGCAGAAGCTCGGCAATCAGGTCATCGATTCGGCCAAAATTGCCGATGGTTCCATCGGCACAAGACATCTAAGCCGCATGCTGGTTACGGAGGATTTAATCAAAAATCACGCCGTAACCGGAGATAAGATTGCGATTAGCGGCGTAGATACAAGGCATCTCACGGGAGGCGCTGTGCATACGTCCAAATTGGCTGACGATGCAGTGACCACTTCCAAAATTCGTGAAGGTGCTGTCACAGGCAGCAAGATCGAAGATAAATCCATCGAGTCTCACCATATTCAGGACGGAGCAGTGAAACAAACACATCTGGCAGAAGGAGCGGTCGGTCGTTCGCAATTATCGATTGGCAGCATTGGGAGTGATCAGATCGAGGATGGATCCATACAAACCAGACATTTGGCTGAGGGATCACTTAGTGGAAAACATTTGCTGGATGGTTCCATCGGTTCAAACCAGATTCGTGCTCAGGCGGTGGGCAAGGATCAACTGGGCAAAGGGGAAGTCGGTAGTGATCACTTAGCAGAGGGAGCCGTAACCAGCAGTAAACTGGCAGACCAATCGGTTGGAACGGCAAAATTATTGGAGCAATCCATTACCGCTTCCAAGATCTCAGACCAGAGTGTCATTGCTTCCAAAATTGCGGATGAAGCGGTACAGGGCAAACATCTTGCCAAAGGCTCCATTCGCGCGGAACATATTGTCAATCGGGGAATTACACCGGTACATGTGGATAATGCTGCGATTCACTCGATTCATATTGCAAGTGGAAGCATTGAGGCACCTCACCTGTCTACCGGAAGTGTGTCCGGAGAAGCTCTTGCAGATGGTGTAGTATCCGAGCGGCATTTGGCTGAGGCTGCGGTGGGTACGTTTGAACTACAGGATGCTGCAGTAACAGACGTGAAGCTTGCGGATGGAAGTGTGACATCCGAAAAACTGGGAACAGCATCGGTTAGCAGCAGAGCGCTCGCTCCGGGAAGTGTCGCATCCTCACATCTTGCAAATGGTGGTGTTACGGGTACACATCTGGCTCCAGGAAGTGTGGGGTCTGAGGCCCTGAGACCATATGCCGTGAAATCGGAGCATCTGACGGAACATGCCGTAGGTGTCCCTCACCTTCAGCCGGGTAGTGTTGAAACGGATGCCATTGCACGTGCGGCAGTTACAACGGACAAATTGGCTCCTGGCAGCATAACTTCGGCTCAGCTTGCTGGAGGGTCCATTTTCCCGCCGCATCTGACAGATCATTCGGTCACCTCCCCCAAGCTCTCACCAGAGAGTGTTGCTACGGATAAACTGGCGGATTTTGCTGTCACATCAGCCAAACTGGCAGACGGCAGTGTGACTTCTTCCAAGATCATGGCAGAAAGCATTAACGCCAAGCATATCCCTGCCGGAACCATACGTGGTTATCATCTGAAGCAGCATGCTGTATCACTGGAACATTTATCGGAGGAAATACGTTCACCGGAATTATTCGCCGATGGCAGCATCACAGGCAACAAACTGCGCCATGGGTCCGTAACTGCAGACCACTTAACAGCAGACTCAGTATCAGGGACAGAATTACAAGAGGGTGCCATAAGCAGTAAGCATCTGCAGGCTTCCGTTGTGCAAACGGAACATCTGGCAGATGGCAGTGTGAAGTCGGACCATCTGGATCATCATGTCGTAAACTCACAGCATCTGAAGCCAGACATTATTCATGCCGAGCATATTGCTGAACAGGTCATCACCTCCCATCACCTGGCTCCGGGGTCTGTTGAAACAGACCATCTGGCACCTTTATCCATCACAGCGGCTCACCTTCAGCCCGGCTTGATCAGTGGGCTGCACCTTCAGGCAGAGTCGACAAGTGCGGTTCACCTGCAGCAGGGCGCAGTACATTCCCGCCATATTCAAGATGGTGAAATACTTCCGCATCATATCCATGAACGCAGCATCGGAACAACTCACCTGGAGGAAGAAGCAGTAAGTACAATTATACTGCAGGATGGAGCAGTAACAGGCTCCAAGCTGGCAAGTGGCAGTGTGGATGGCAGCAAATTGGCCGCAGGAACGATTGAGGCTGCCCATATTGGAGACGAAAGTGTGCAGTCCCGTCATATCCAGGAGGGAGCCATTCTCGCGAATCATATTCAAGAGGGCAGTATTGGCGAAGCTCATCTGGAAGAGGAGTCGGTAAGTGCGGTTCATTTGCAAGATGGGTCGGTAACGAGTGCGAAGCTGGCGGAAGGCAGCATCAGCGGAAGCAAATTGCTCGAAGGAACGATATCCGCAGCTCATATCGCAACGGAAAGTGTGCAATCTGAGCATATACAGGCAGATGCGATCCATGCCGATCATATTCAGGAGCGGAGCATCGGTACAGTTCACCTGGAAGAAGATGCGGTAAGTGCAATTCACCTGCAAAATGGATCTGTAACGAGTACCAAACTGGCCGACGGCAGTGTGAGTGGAAGTAAGCTGCTCGAAGGTGCGGTATCCGGTATTCATATCACCTCCGAAAGTGTGCAATCCCGTCATATTCAGGAAGGAGCAATCCTTGCTGACCATATTCAGGAGCGCAGCATCGGCACACCTCATCTGGAAGAGGAAGCGGTAAGTGCGATTCATTTGCAAAATGGATCTGTAATCAGCGCCAAACTGGCCGACGGCAGTGTAAACGGAAGCAAGCTGCTTGAGGGAGCCGTATCCGATATTCACATTGCAGATGATAGTGTGCAATCCCGGCATATCCAAGATGGTGCAATCCATGCTGGCCATATTCAAGAGTGCAGCATCGGCACAACTCATCTGGAAGAGGAGTCGGTGAGTGCGATTCATTTGCAAAATGGATCTGTAACCAGTGCCAAACTGGCCGACAACAGCGTGAGCGGCAGCAAGCTGCTGGATGGAACAATATCCGGAATTCACATTGCAGATGATAGTGTGCAATCCGGGCATATTGAGGCAGGTGCCATCCGTGCAGATCACATCCAGGAGCGCAGCATCGGCACAAACCATTTGGAAGAGGAAGCGGTAAGTGCGGTACATCTGCAAAATGGGTCCGTCACGAGTGCCAAACTGGCCGATGGCAGTGTGAGCAGCAGCAAAATACTTGAAGATACTATAACGGGAGTTCATCTTGCATCGGAAAGCGTGCAATCCCGCCACATTCAGGAAGGAGCCATCCTGGCTGGCCATATCCAGGAGAACAGCATCGGCACGGTTCACTTGGAAGGGGAAGCGGTAAGTGCGGATCATCTGCAGGATGGGTCGGTAACGAGTACCAAACTGGCTGATGGCAGCGTAAGCAGCAGCAAATTGTTGGAAAATGCAGTATCCGATGTCCATATTGCGAATGGCAGTGTGCAATCCCGGCATATTCAGGTGAAAGCCATTCATGGCGATCATATTCAGGAACGCAGCATTGGAATTTCCCATCTGAAGGCGGAATCGGTAAGTGCGATTCATCTGCATAATGGTTCCATCACAAGTGCGAAACTCGCCGATGGCAGTGTAAATAGCAACAAATTGCTTGAAGGTGCAGTATCCGCTGTCCACCTGACAGACAAAAGTGTGCAATCCCGCCATATTCAGGATGGAACCATCCTGGGTGATCACATTCAAGAACGCAGTATCCGAACAGCTCATTTGGAAGAAGAATTGGTCAGTGGGATTCACCTGCAAAATGGGTCCGTCACGAGTGCCAAATTGGCTGACGGCAGCGTAACTGCCAGCAAACTGGCTGAACAGAGTATCACTTCCAATCACTTGAACGCGGGCATTGTAGGCCCGGCGCACTTGAGCGAAGAGATCTGGAATGCAATTCGACAGTTCAGTGGAGAAACGCTGGAGAAGCTGGCAGCGATCAAACGTCAGGAAGCGCTGCTTCAGGGAGAAGATGAGGCTTTACAGTCATCACAGTCTGCCATCCTAACGGAACTGCCGAGTGCTGATCTGGGGGGAACTCCGACGTTACAGACTCCGAGTCAAGAGCTGGAACAACAAGTAACAGACCAACAAGTACAGGAACAGCCATTACTGACCAATGATGCTGGAGAAACATTGGCGGATTCCTTGACGACAGCTGATGCAGTTCAGCCACAGGTACTGCAGCCAGTACCTGAACTTCCGCAGGAGATCGATAAAATTACGGAGTTTGAGCTGAGTGAGCAGGCGGTTAAACAGGAGCATCTGAGTGAAGGTGCTGTTGGAAGCAGCCAGCTGCAGCATGGAGCAGTTGGGCCTGAACACCTGTCATTCCAGCCGGTTCGCAGTGTCAGTCGTCAGCCGGTCGTTCAGCAGTTCGGCATGGAAGCTTTTATCCTGCCTGAAGATGAAGAATGTGTTGAGGTAACGGTAGCATTCGAGCAATCATTCGCATCAGAACATTATGTGATTGTAGGAATGAGTAATGATCGCGGATTCCAGGTATCACTGCTGTCCCAGAGTGAGGATGAAGCGGTATTGGAAGTGTTCCGTACACCTGGATGCAAGCACACCTATGGTTTGTTGTCCTGGATTGCAGCGGGTCCTGCAAATTAAAAAGATACGCCAATTCACGAAGTTTATGCACAAAAGCGGTTCCTGGAATTGTCCGGGACACCGCTTTTGTTCCTATATTAGAAGGTCCTCTAAAAAAGTGAAGGAGGAGGTTTACGATTTTTATTTTGACGGATATGCACTGAAGGTGAGGCTGAATAACTCTTTTCCTGCCAGAAGCTTATGGAAATCAAGGACAAACGCCGTTTCCACTATTCCCTAATTACATAGAATAACGTGTACTCCCTTGGCATGTTGAGTATTTTTGAGGGTGGGAGGTGACAGTATTGCAGCAGCGTCGTCGTACTGTTCATTCAGCCGCCAAACGGGTGAGCCGAAAGAGGAAACAGTTGAACAAGAGACGTGTAAAACCCGTGAGTAAGAAGAATACGGGAACTCCCAGATACGTCATCCCCCCAATACGGGAGGGAAACCATCCAAACAACCCCATGCTTTCGGTGATTATACCGGCAATGAATGAAGAAAAGACGATTGGCAGAGTTGTTAGGCAGGCGCTTCGCATCTTTAGGGATTCCGAAGTGATTGCCGTTGTTAACGGCTCAACGGACGGCACGGCAGCAGCGGCACAGGCAGCAGGTGCAAGAGTGCTTTTGTATACGGAAGCTCTGGGACACGACGCAGGAAGAAGAATGGGGGCAGCAGCTGCTCGCGGAAGAATCCTCCTGTTTACCGATGCAGATATCCCCATACCTGCAGAGCAGCTCGCTCCCTATGTGCAGGCCATATTGGATGGGACAGATGTAGCGCTTAACGATTATGACGGTCCGGTTAAACGAAATCCTGTACATCCAGTGGTGGAGGCCAAGCATGTCCTGAACAGCATCCTGGCCAGGCCGGACCTGCAGGGAGCTTCAATGACAGCCATTCCGCATGCGTTAAGCCGCAAGGCACTTGATGTTATAGGTGTTCCTTCGCTGGAGGTCCCTCCGCTTGCATTAGCCAAAGCCGTGTCGAGTGGATTAGAGGTACGCGCCGTTCATCATGTACCTGTAGGTAAAATGAATGCGGTTCGGGTGAAACGGCGAAGCGGGCCAGATCCGCTGAGCCAAGTGGTGCTGAATGATCATCTGACAGCGATCAGGTGGATCACCGACGAACTCGGTCCACGCGGAGGGTATTCCGACCTGCAGCGTGTTCGCTGTCTGACGAGGTGAGAAGATGAAAGAACGTTCGAGAGTTGTCCGTCATCGTCGGACGATGAAAAGACAACTGGCTTCCAGACGGAACATTCCCGGGAGAAGGCGACCGAAGGGTCGAGCACCCAAGGCTCCAGAACCCAGTTTGAATGCAGTGTGGAAGTCGGGTCATCAAGCAGGATGCAGTGCACCTGAAGATCGAGCGTTGGCTGCCCAACATGCACGTCTTGCCTGGCGTGAGCACTGGCAGTCCATCTCGGGAAATTTCGGAAGCTATGAAGCTGCCATGCAGGCAGGGAAAGCATATATGCAAGGATACGTGCAGGGTGCAGGATATCCAGTGGATATCGTCCCGCTCCCCCTTCATCATTCTGCTGCCGCCGTTGTCTGTGCGTGCAATGAAGAACGGACACTCGGAAAAGTAATGGCACAGTTAAAGCGGCTGCCGCTGATGGACATCATTGTTGTGTTGAATGGAACAACGGACGACAGTCTGAATCTGGTGCTGGCCGAGTCCGGTATAACCCTTGTGTATGAACCGGATCGGGCAGGACATGATGTAGGCCGCGCACTTGGAGCGAAAATGACCGAAGCGGAAGCGATTCTTTTTGTAGATGGGGACATGGTGCTTCCGGCAGAACAGCTGGCCCCTTTTCTGTATGCAGTGGACCGGGGAAGCGATGTGGCATTAAATGATCTGAATTCATTACTTCCTCCATTTGCCCGGCAGGATGATGTGAGCCGGATCAAGGCGTATCTCAACCGTACTCTCGGAAGACCTGATCTGGGGTCCAATTCCTTGACTGCCGTCCCGCATGCCCTTTCCCGCAAAATGGTTCTGGCCGTTATGCCTGAATCTCTGGCTGTCCCACCGAAGGCGCAAGCCATGGCGATCCGGCACGGTCTAAGTGTAACGGCACCTCACCAGGTGGACGTGATTCGCTCCAATCGTCTGCGTACCACGAATACAGGCAGTGGTAACGAAGTCGCGGGATTGATCATTGGGGACCACCTGGAGGCGATTGCAGCCTGGATGGCGTCAGCAGAGCATGGGCCGGATTCGCGGATGTTATCCCGAGCCGAAGTGGCTTACAGGAGGAACGCCCGATGACACTGACGAGTATCGTGATTCCAACGTATAACGGACTGGACCTGCTGAAGCCGTGTATTGATGCCATTCGGGAGTATACCGGAGCAGGCACACCTTACGAGATTGTGGTAGTGGATAACGGTTCCGTCGATGGTACGGCAGCCTATTGTGCCCGTGAGCGAGTCCGATTTGTTCGCTTACCGGAGAACCGGGGTTTCCCAGCAGCCTGTAATGCCGGGCTGCGTGCGGCTTGCGGTGATGAGCTGCTGCTGCTCAACAACGATGTCACGGTGACCCCGCGGTGGCTCGAAAATCTTCGGTTCGGACTCTACAGTGAAGCAAACATCGGAATCACCGGTCCGGTAACCAATTATGCAAGCGGGATTCAGCAGGTTGACCTGGACTTTGGGAGCATGGAACAGTTCCAGCAATTAGCAGCAACCAACAATGTCTCAGACCCAACCAGGTGGAAGGAAGTCAGCCGCATCGTAGGACTGTGCATGTTGTTTCGGCGAGAGGTCCTGACGTCCATCGGCTTGCTTGACGAAGCCTATTCGCCTGGACATTATGAGGATGATGATTATTGCTACCGGGCTCGCATGCAAGGGTATCGATTGCTTGTATGCAGAGATGTACTTGTACATCATCGCGGCAGCGCGAGTTTTCAGAAGACGGACCCGGCTGCATGGAAGCAATTGCTGGAACGTAATCGCTCGATATTTATCCATAAATGGCATGTCGATCCACTTGAATATATTGAGACATCCGATGAAGGAGGGAATGTGGAATGAAAGGTGTAATTCTTGCTGGAGGAACGGGAACACGGCTGTATCCTCTGACGCGGCTGATTAACAAACATCTGCTTCCGGTCGGTAAACATCCGATGATTGTGTATGGCATCGACAGACTCCGTCAGGCGGGCATTGAGGATATTTTGATTGTAATGGGCAAACATTCGGCGGGACTGTATACGGAGTATCTGGGCGGCGGAGCCGAGCTTGGAGTTCGGTTGACCTACCGGATTCAGGAGCAGGCGGGAGGCATTGCTGAAGCACTTGATCTGGCAAAATCCTTTATTCTTCCTGGTGAAAAGTTTGTCGTACTGCTGGGTGACAATCTGTTCAGTGATGATCTGAAACCTTATGTTGATCGTTATGTGCAGCAGCCTGCGGGAACAGCACGTGTGCTGCTGAAAGAGGTCGATGATGCCAGACGTTACGGTGTCCCTGTCTTTGACGCGAACCATCCGGAGCGCATATCGTACATTGAGGAGAAACCAAGCCAGCCGAAAACCTCGTACTGCGTAACGGGGATTTACATGTACGATGACCATGTATTCCATCTGATTGATGGCATTACGCCTTCTGCACGCGGGGAGCTTGAAATTACGGATGTCAATAACCACTATGCCTCTGCTGGAGGCCTGGAGTATGACATCTTGCAAGAATACTGGAGCGATGCAGGTACCTTCGAATCGCTGCAGGAAGCTGCAGTCCGCATGAAGGGACAACTGCCATAACATCATGCGCCTGATGCTGCCGCTGTGCGGTGCCCGATGGGACCCGAGTAACCTGCGCCGGAGCTGGAAGGAGGCTCCGGCGCTTTGTGCAGCGGCGCTCCCGTGCATGTCAAGGGAGGGAATGCCATGAGAGTAGCGAAACGGACCGGGCACACGGAAGCAAGGGCGACAGGTAAGCCGCAAGGTACTCGCCCGGCAGCATTTCAAGGGCAAGGCGTTCTGATGGTGACGGGAACCCCAGAGGCTGGAGCCCGGCGGGCTGCCGCCAAGCCCGGGCATCGCACTGCGCGGGCCCCGGCGGGCGCACGTACTGCTGTGCCGCGTAAGCCTGCCGGCAGGAAG
The DNA here is from genome assembly GCF_002276415.1 of Paenibacillus sp. 7523-1. NCBI lineage: Bacteria > Bacillati > Bacillota > Bacilli > Caryophanales > Paenibacillaceae > Paenibacillus > Paenibacillus sp. 7523-1. The sequence goes on from NZ_NPBR01000022.1 coordinate 160,795, forward strand.
GCCGCTGCACGCCGCCGCTCCGCTGGCAGGCGCGGGCATGCCGCCGCTCACGGCCGCCGCCGCGCAGCATCCCGGCGGGCGCCGCGCCCGGCTGCGCGCCGTGCGCCGGTGCCCGCACCGCAAGCCAGCACGCCGAAGGCGGTGCCTGCCCGCGGTGCGGGCACGGCCCCGCTCCGGGCGACACACCACCCGCACGGTGGTGTCGCCCCCACGGGGCAAGCTGGCGCTTCTGCTGCCGGCTCTGCGGGCAGCGCCAAGACCCTGCCGCCTGCAGAGCCGGCAGGCGCACCCGGCGGCTACGCCGAGGGCTACCGCGACGGCGTATTCGCGGGCGGGGAGGCGCTGGTGGCGCAGCACATCCCGCCGGACCACATTCTGCCTGCCGTAGCGGCGGCAGATCTGATCGCGGCAGGTTTCCGCCAATATGCGCCCAGCCTCACCCGTCTGGCCAGCCCCCACGAGGTGGCTGACCAGATCCGGGGGGCGCTGGATGCACAGCGCCCCTTGTCGGTCGTTCGCCTCGGAGATGGCGAACTGCTGACGCTGGCAGCCGATACGGTGCTGCCCGGCGAGCAGGTGCAGGAGCTGGCACCGTTCCTGCCTTACGCAGGGGTCCCGCGCTCCGTTCCCGAGATTCGGGCTGCGCTGGCCGAAGCGATACAGGGTGCGGATTGGGTAGGCGTTCCGATCTCGCGGGCGCCCACGTTTCAAGGCTTGTTATTTCCGGTGATGCGCCACTTCGGGATTGACTGGTCCCGGTTGAAGCTGACCAGTTCCACAATCAACTACAGTCTGCATCATGCGGGGCTGCTGCTGCCTATCCTACAAGGCCGCCGCGTGCTGGTGATTGGCAGTCAGGCAAGCGGGCTCGGTGCACTGCTTCTCAGTCACGGAATCCATGTGACGGGCATGATTGGTTCCGTTGCCGGGGTTATGGATGTGCCCAGGGTGGTGCAGGAAACGGCAGCGCATTCCTTCGATATTGCTCTGGTTGCTGCAGGAGTTCCGGCCGTAATCCTGTGTCGGCGAATTGCCGGTGAACTTGGCAGGGTTGCTCTGGATTTTGGGCATTTGGCTGATAAATTGGTTACAGGAGAGCTTCATCTCTAATGGAGTCTGGCGGATGGTTGACGCGACGCATCCGGACGAGGGGAAATGGGGGAAGCAACATGAGCAAACCAGGTATCATATCCAAGCATCGGGGCCCCGGACCCGCCAAAGTAGTTCTGCATTCCGCTGGAAAGAGCACTGTGCGGAAGTCGGGACACAGAGGGAAAGGCAAGCGGGGGGCCCGAGCTGTCAAACTGTACAAACAAGGGTACAGCAGGGGATACGATGAAGGGATAAGACAGGGTCAGAGTTCATTTGGATTATTATTTGAAGGGGTCAGCATCATTATTCCGACCTATAATCAGCGGGAATATGCACTTAAATGTGTATCCAGTATCGAGAAACATACGCCTGCTCCCTACGAAATCATTGTAGTGGATAATGGTTCGAAGGACGGTACGGCAGAAGCGATGCTGCGTAAAGGCGGCATGGTGAGAGTGGCTGCACTGGATGTCAATCGCGGATTTGCCGGTGGTGTCAATCAGGGACTGATGATGGCAAGAGGTCGTCATATCGTGGTGCTGAATAACGATACGCTGGTCACGCCAGGCTGGCTTGATAACATGATGACCTGCCTGGACAGTGATCCGGAGATTGGCCTGGTCGGCCCAGTCACCAACTATATAGGAGGCGATCAGCAGATCGATGTTCCGTATTCCGAGGTGCAGGATATGTGGTCCTTTGCCGCCAGACACAACCGGCCTGACCCTGGTAAACACCGGGTAACCGAACGGCTTGTCGGATTTTGCTGGCTGTTCTCACGAGAGCTGCTGGAGCGGGTGGGATATCTGGATGAAGGATATGCGGTAGGCAACTTCGAAGATGATGACTGGATGATTCGGGTGAAGCTGGCAGGATATAAGCTTGCGGTCGCAGGAGATGCCTTCATCCATCACTTTGGCAGCGTCAGCATGAAAGCGCTGGATGAACCGGATTTTACTGCTGTGAACAAGGGGAACGAACAGTTTCATTCCAGGAAGTGGGGAGATCCTCACGCTCTGGTCGCGAAGACATTGCAGCTGGCACACCATATGGAACAGGAGAATTCATCGGCAGCGCCGGATTCCGCCCATTTGGGCAAAGCCAACCCGCGCCAGCAATTGTCCACGAAGGGCAGTCAGGACGGAGTAATGAAGACAAGACGCAGCTGCGACTTTTATCCGGAAGGCTGCTTCGTGTCCGATGCGAAAGGCGATGTATACCGTCTGGCGGGAGGACTGCGCCGCAAGCTGAATATTCCCGTACCTCGCGGCATATCCCCCGTTCAGGTAGCCAAACTGGATCTGCTGGGGATCCCTGCCGGAGATGCTGTAGTGTCAGCAAGTGAAATCCGGGGCTGGCCGCTTGAAGTGAGGCATGTGCATGTTTCATCGATTCATGACTCGGACACGGGTTGGACGGAAGGCTGTATTCTTGCGGCAGCTGATGCGCCGGAGGTTCGGTATCAGATCAGCGAGGGCAGAAGGAGAAAGTTCGCAACGGTATATGCAGCAGAACGATGGGGCGTACATTCCGGTCATGTATTGAGCGTGTCTCCGGAGCAGCTGCAAGCAATTCAGGAAGGCTTGCCCATCATCGCCCCGCCGCAGCTCTTAAACGAAGATCTGTAAAGCTGAGGCTCGCTGTGAATCGGTTCGGCATGATGCGAGATGTAATGTGCAGCACACGGCTCCATTTCATTTCGCATCCAGGCTTTCCAAGCGTTACATACAAGGCAATCTTATGTTTATGGATGATTGAAAAGTAAGCGATTTCATTTTACACTATGACCATATTGAATCATCGCAGAGCTAACTTAAGCATGCGATATGAGGATGGTGCATGATGAAGAATGAAAGCATCGTACTGGCCGAACGAATAGCCAGTCATTTTTTTCAGGAAAAAGTCAAGGCAGCACATCAGATTGTTGGGAAGGGTTTCGTCAATCAGGTTTGTGTAGTTGAGACGGAGCAGCATAATATTATCGTGCGCATGAACGATAAAGACCAATATCCGATCTTTATGAAGGAACGATGGTGCCTTGAGCAAGCAGCAGCCGTTGGGGTTCCGGGTCCAGAGACGTTATCCGTTGGAATAATGGATGAAACAGCCTATATGATTCAAACGGTTGTCCAGGGAGATAACGGACGGGATGCAACGATTGACACAATTGAAATCTGGAGAAAACTCGGCGAGTACGCAAAACGGATTCATTCCATTCCGGTGGCAGGTTTCGGAGAACGGATGGACCCTGTCTCGGGTACATTTTATTCCCCGCCGCATGCGGGATCAGATGGCAGCTGGCAGGGATACGTTCAGTACAATATCAATAGCTTGACGGAGCATGACCCTTTAATTGAGCTGGGTGTACTAACTAAAGCAGAATCGAAAAGGATAAGACAATGGTTCGAGCGTTTGAAAATGGAAACGTTCCGTTTTGGCCTGTGTCATGGTGATCTCTCATTGAAGAACACGATGGTTGATTTGGCAGGTCAGGTTACCCTATTGGATTGGGGAAATGCTGAAGTCACTGTGGTTCCGTATGGCGATATCATACATATGATACGATGCCAGATCCATGGAGAAGGACCCAATAGGGTTGAATTAGAAGCCTTTATAGAGAGTTACGGGCTGAATGAGTATGAGCTGGATCAGATGAGACATGTCATGATCTTGAAGACCTTTGATACGCTTAGATGGGCTATCGATCAAAGTCCGGATGAGGTTGATTTTTATGCCGGGATGGCCCGGAAAGTCCTTACTCTGGTCAAAGAAGCAAGCAGAGACGGATCGATGTAATCGCTTTTTCAAAAAAAATAAATTTAATCTTTCTATGCTGCTATAGGTTTATTCTATTAGCAGCTCCATTGACGCTTGAGGGTACGAAGAGTACATTTATAGCCATAATTCTTATTTAACAGGTAGGAATTAAAGGTCTGAGGCATGCCTCGATCTTATCCTTGAATACAATCAGGAGGGTTATCGATGTCTACATCACCCAAAAAAGTAGTGCTATGGAGCAAAACAGGCTGTCATTTCTGTGGAGAGGTAAAAGCGTTTTTGACGTCGCGGAATCAGCCTTTTGAGAACATTGAAGTGGAAGGCAATGACGTGCTTAGGGATGTGCTTGAAGCGAAATACGGCATTCGGCATGTTCCTGTTATTGAAGTTGGAGGGGATGGCAAGTTTGAGGCGTTGCTGGAACCGGATCTGGAGAAGCTTGCCGCGCTTTTGGCCCAGCCGGACGAAGCGGCAGCTGTCTGATCGTCTCTTGCACAATCGGATTGAATTCGTCGTTTCCGGCAATAGCAAGCTGCTGGGACAGTGGAACGTAGCCGGGAACGTACGAATGAATCTGTCTTATACAGATCTCTGATTTATATATAGAAAAGTTCTATTAGTCACCCCGTTGACCCTTTCACAGGGCAGTGATAAGATTTGTGAAATTATAAAACTGACCAAACTCATAGGAATAGTTACTTTTGAGTTTCGAAAATGTAAAAGTCGTGTCTGGACCCTGATGCATCATCCTAAATCCAATATGAGGGAAGGCGGAATGTATATGACGGCAAAACGCAGTTTGAAATTTGGAGCCATTGTTCACGGTGTCGGAGGCAGTATGACCACATGGAGACACCCGGAGATTCAACCGGATGCGAGTGTGAATTTTGAGTTCTACAAGCGCCAGACGCTGAAAGCGGAAGAAGGTAAGTTCGATCTCGTTTTTATTGCTGATGGTCTGTACATCACCGAAAAATCCATTCCCCACTTCCTGAATCGGTTTGAACCGATCAGCCTGTTGTCCGCCTTGGCAGCCGTCACTTCGCAGATTGGTCTGGTAGGAACGCTCTCCACGTCCTACAGCGATCCGTTTACAGTTGCCAGACAGTTTGGTTCGCTTGATCTGATCAGCGACGGCCGCGCAGGCTGGAACGTAGTTACCTCCCCGCTTGAAGGATCAGCCAAAAACTATAGTAAAAGCAATCACCCTACCCATCCAGAGCGATACCGAATTGCAACAGAATATTTGCAGGTAACCAAAGGCCTGTGGGATTCATGGGAAGATGATGCGTTTGTTCGAGACAAAGAGAGCGGTGTTTTCTTCGATCCATCCAAACTGCATACACTCAATCACGAAGGGGAGTTCTTCTCCGTACAGGGACCACTGAACATTGCCCGTTCACGCCAAGGTCAGCCGGTGATCTTCCAGGCAGGCTCCTCCGATGATGGCAAGACCCTTGCAGCGAAAGAAGCCGATGCGGTGTTTACCGGACATGATACGATCGAGGATGCACAGGCCTTTTACAAGGATGTCAAAACGCGTGCCGCTTCCTATGGACGTTCCTCTCAGGATATTGTCATTCTGCCAGGCATCAGTCCGATTGTAGGACGGACGGAAGAAGAAGCCGAACGTAAATACGAGGAGATTGCCAGCCTCGTTACGATCGACAAAGCGCTGGATTATCTGGGACGCTTCTTCGAGCACCATGACTTCTCCCAATATCCACTGGATGAACCGTTCCCTGAACTGAACGGCATTGGCAGCAACAGCTTCCGCAGCGGCACGGATAAAATCAAGAAGGATGCCAAAGAGCAGGGATTGACGCTGCGCGAAGTGGCATTGCGTGCGGCTACGCCGAAGAGCAAATTCCTGGGTACACCGGAACAGGTAGCTGACAAAATACAGGAGTGGTTCGAAGCAGAGGCCGCTGACGGGTTCATTATCCATTCGGAATTGCCAAGTGGTCTGTCTGATTTCGTGGAACTGGTCGTTCCGATTCTGCAGGAGCGCGGCATTTATCGTACGGAGTACGAGCACGATACCCTCCGTGGCAATCTCGGTGTGCAGATTCCGGTGAATCGCTATACAGCTGCCCGGGAGCAAGTGCAGCAGGCATAAGATGAACTGCACGTGAGATGAGCGCTACGGCCATATGAATTCTTAATTGCAGCACTTCCGTGTTTTAAAACCGACTTATCTCATAGGATATATATAAAATAAAAATGACACCTGTATACACAGAGGGGGAAAAGATATGAACAGGTCTATCGCTTGGATGAAATTGTTGGCACTGGCAGCAGTATTGGTAATGGTATTGTCCGGTTGCGGAGCGGACAGCAGCTCGAGCGGTGCGGCTCAGGCATCTGGTGGTGAACAGGCGAGTCAAGCGGAGGGAGGAAATCTGACTTTTGCTCTCGCAACTTCACCGGATACGCTGGACCCTCACCGGAGCGGGCTTGCTGTTACGGTACGTGCCATCCGGACTATTTACGACAATCTGGTGGTGCAGCTGCCTGACGGTTCCATTAAACCATGGCTCGCCACGGAATGGAGCGTATCAGAGGATGGCAAGAGTTACACGTTCACGCTGCGTGAAGACGTGAAGTTCCACGATGGCACGCCGTTTAACGCAGAAGCCGTGAAATACAACCTGGATCGCGTCATCGATCCTGCCACCAAAGCTGCCAATTCCCTTGCGCTGATCAGACCCTATCAATCTTCCGAGGTCGTTAATGAATACACCATCAAGGTGAATCTGGAAACACCTTCACAGGCCTTCCTGGGCAACTTAAGCCAGGCTCTGCTGGGTATCGTGTCACCTACAGCTGCCAAGAAATATGGCGATCAACTGGGCAAAAATCCGGTGGGCACCGGGCCGTATACCTTCGTGAAATGGGATGAAAATGCGGATATCGTCGTCGCCAAAAACAAGGATTACAACTGGGGCCCAGAGACGGTTGAAAACAAAGCCGCACCTCATCTGGATACGATCACGTTCAAAATTGTACCAGAGGAAGCGACACGGATCGGAAGCGTACAGAGCAGTCAGGTACTCGCTGCAGAGACCGTTCCACCGCAAAATGTTGCGGCTCTGAAGAATGACCCGAACCAGCAATTACTGCAGGCCAATACGGTGGGACTGCCGTATACTCTCTTCTTCAATCTGCGCAAAGCCCCTTGGGATGATGTGAAGGTCAGACAGGCGGTACAATCCGCCGTAGATGTGGAATCTATCGTCAAAACGTTGTATCTGGGCAACTACGAACGGGCTTGGTCTGCATTGTCTCCTGGCATTTTGGGTTACGATGCCTCGCTGGAAGGAAGCATCAACCCGGACATCAACAAAGCCAATCAGCTGCTGGATGAGCAGGGCTGGGTGAAGGGTGCGGATGGCATACGTGAAAAGGATGGCCAGAAACTGACGCTGCGTTATGTGGATGGTTCCCCAAACCGGGAGAAGCGCAATGATATCGCCGCCATCATTCAGCAGCAGCTGAAACAGGTTGGCATCGCCGTTGAAGTTGAAATTACAAAAGACATTGCCACTGTCATTTATCAGAACTGGGACTATGATCTGTATGGCAACAGCCAGGTCAATTCCGATCCGAATGCCCTATACGCCTTCTATCATACAAGCGCAGAAGGGGAGCGTCCGACGTTGTCCGGGTTGTCCGATCCGAAGATCGACGAGCTGCTGGAACAGGGAGCGGTGGAAACGGATACCGAAAAACGCGTGAAGATCTATAACGAGATTCAGCAATTTCTGATTGATCAGGCAGTTATTCTACCGATCTATGTATTTCCTTATACGGTAGCAGCATCCAAATCCGTTCAGGGAGTCAAGTTTGATTCGCTTGGGTACCCATTGTTCAACGACGTGCGAATTCAGCCCTAACATGAGCAGCCCATCACGCATTCAGGAAGGAGACGACCCGGTATGGTTCAAACGATACTGACTCGGCTTGCAACATCACTATTTGTAATATTCGGAGCTTCGGTGCTGGTGTACTGCATCATGTATCTTCTGCCGGGTGATCCGGTCCTGCTCATGCTGGATCCATCCTCGGCTACACCGGAGATGATCGAGAATTTGCGGGCGCAGCTTGGTCTGGATCAGCCGTTTTACATTCAATTTGCGAACTATTTCGGAGACATGCTGCGCGGCGATTTTGGCAAGTCCATGATGAACTCGGATCCAGTGCTTCCCAAAATTCTGGAACATTTCCCGGCCACCCTGGCACTGACGGCACTGAGTTCCATCATTGCGATTACCATCGGCATCACGCTTGGCGTGCTGTCCGCCATCCACCGAAATGGCGTGATTGATTTTATTGCCCGTCTTGTTGGACTGTTTGGTATTTCCATGCCAACGTTCTGGACCGGCATTCTGTTGATCCTGCTATTCTCGGTTCAGCTCGGCTGGTTCCCAGCCATGGGTTCGGAGGGCTTTGGCTCATTGGTTCTTCCTGCAGCCACCCTGGGTCTGGTTGGTGCAGGTTTCATCGTACGGATGGTACGTAACAGTATGCTTGAAATCATTAATGAACCGTTTATCGTCGCCTTGCGTGCCAAAGGGCTTACGGAGCGAACGATTATGTACGTTCACGCACTGCGCAATGCACTGATTCCAGCGGTAACGGTCATTGGTATGTTGATTGGGGATCTGCTCGCAGGAACCGTCGTGGTCGAAACGGTATTCTCCAGACAGGGAATCGGACGGATTATTGCCGATGCCTTGATGGCGAAAGACCTGCCTGTTGTACAGGGCGTTGTCTTTTTTACGGCAATCATCTACGTCGTGCTGAATCTGCTGGTGGATATCTCGTATGCGTACATCGATCCAAGGGTCAGACGTGCAGTCCGTACTTGATCGGCGAGGACCATCTGTACTTTGAGGGATGAGGAAGGAGGACTCTTATGAGCATGAAACCATTGGTGGGTGACAAAAAGGCATGGACCGGCAGCAAGGGGCGTGTACGCCTGTGGAATCGCCGTTTGGGACGTCACCGCTTCTCGTTCGCGGTTTCCCGATTATTCTTTTATGCAGCGCTGCTGGTTGTGTTATTCACCGTTACCTGTGCCATCGTTCCGGGCTGGATTGCTCCTTATGATCCAACTCAGATGATGACGGATGCGATCCTGCAGGCACCTTCTGCTGCGCATTGGTTTGGAACGGATTACTTCGGAAGGGATATCTTCAGCGTCGTTGTGCATGGCAGCAGGGATTCACTGCTGATCGGATTCGCTTCGGTGCTTGTCGGTGGCCTGGTGGGAAGTGCCCTGGGGATTATCTCAGGGTATGCAGGTGGAATGGTGGATACGGCGATTATGCGTACTGTTGATATTCTGATGGCTGTCCCGGGAGTACTGCTAGCCTTGTCCGTAGCTGCGGCACTGGGTCCTGGACTGCTGAACATTGCACTGGCCGTTGCGGTAGCCTCCGTTCCGGGATATGCACGGGTCATGCGCGGACAGGTGATGTCTGTCAAAAGCCTGCCGTTTATCACAGCGACACGATCACTTGGTGGCTCGAACGGACGTATTTTCTGGCGGCATGTCCTGCCGCATTCCCTGTCTCCTCTGCTTGTTATGGCAACATTGGGGGTGGGTACTTCCATCCTGACGGGTTCCGGTCTCAGTTTTCTTGGACTAGGGGTGTTGAAGGAAATTCCGGATTGGGGAGCACTGCTCTCACAGGGACGCGGTTACCTGACCGTCGCCTGGTGGATCTGTACTTTTCCTGGACTCGCTATTACCATGTTTGTACTCGCAGTGAATCTGATTGGAGACGATATCCGTGATCGGCTTGATCCAAGAGTAAAAGGAGCGGCTTGACCGCTATTCCAAGGAGGAGATTAATGATGTCTCATGTCGTTATTATTGCCGGAGCACCTTCCAAACGTTCGCGTTTGACCGGCCTAACCGATTATAGCAGCAATAAATTAACCCAAGCAGGCATTTCTGTTGAGGTGATACATGTAGCGGAACTACCAGCTGAAGACCTTGTGCAGGCCCGGTTCGACAGTTCGCATGTGCGAGACGCGCTTGCCGTGGTTGAAGCAGCAGACGCGGTCATTGTGGCTACGCCTGTGTATAAAGCATCCTACTCGGGTGTACTGAAGCTGTTCCTGGATCTGATTCCACAGGAGGGGCTTCGCGGTAAAGTGTCACTTCCGCTTGTTATTGGCGGCTCCATTGCGCATCTGCTGGCTATTGATTATGCATTGAAGCCTGTACTGGCCGCACTCGGGGGAAGACATATTTTGGGTGGAGTTTACGCAGTTGATCAAGGCGTAGAGCGTCTGGATGACGGGAAATATGCGCTTTCGGCCGACATTACAACCCGATTGGACCGTTCGTTGGATGAATTGATATTGACACTGGAAAAGGATGGTATTACGATTGCTTAAAACCAAGTAAGTTGATTGGTTAAATTGATATAAGGTCAAACATCTGTGGACCTGGATGCGGAGGCGCTTATGAATATTGAGAACATTGAAGCGTTTGTATATATCAATCATTACGGAAGCTTCAATAAGGCTGCCGAAGTACTCTTTTTGTCCCAACCATCTGTAACGGCTCGTATTCAATCGCTGGAACGTGAGCTTGGCTGCAAGCTGTTTGATCGGCTTGGCAAACAGATCGTGCTCACGGATGAAGGGAGAAAGTTCCTTCCATACGCGCAGCAGGTGCTTCAGGTTATCCAAAAGGGGAGGCAGAAGATTCAGCAGCGCCGGACGACACCAGACGCCCTGCGTCTCGGCAGTACCGTATCGGTATCCAACTATGTCATTCCGGACTTCCTCCCCAAAATCAAGGAGGCCTATCCTGGGGTCAACATCAAGCTCACAACGGCTACAACCGATCAATTGATCGCAAAGCTGCTGAATCAGGAGATTGATCTGGCATTTGTACGCAAGGTCATGCACCCGGCCATACGTACCATTGCTTTTTATGAGGACCCGATCCAGCTGTATGTTTACAAGGGACATCCATTTATAGAACGCGGACACGTCAGCATGGAGGCGATTCGCAATGAGCGGCTGGTTTTCTTCGAATGCGGTTCCCTGGACTGGCTGCGTATTCACCGTGCGTTCGACTCCCTAGACCATCCGCCGGATATTACATATCATGTGGACCATTCGGAAACGGCGAAGAAACTGGTTCTTCAGGGAGCGGGTATTGCCTTCCTGCCGGGACTAACGGTGCAGAAGGAAGTGCAGGACCAGGAGTTGTTTCCCATTCAGGTTCATGAAGTTGCTGGTGTATCGTTGCAGATTAGTGTCGTGACGTTAAAAGAAGAACATTCACCGTTTGCAGAGCCCTTTGGGGAGCTGCTGAGGCAGTTATAAAAGCAAGAACGGGCTTGGCAGCCGAATACGGCAGCACAATTGGAGGAGGAGAAACGTATGGGGATTCGTCTTGGCATATTGGATCAGACCCCAATCTATGAAGGGGAGACTCCGGTGGATGCATTCCGGCACACTATTGAGCTGGTAAAGCGTGCAGAGCAGCTTGGATTTCACCGGTTCTGGGTATCGGAGCATCATGATTCAGGACATGTGGCAGGTTCTTCGCCAGAGGTGCTGATTTCGCATTTGCTGGCACATACAGAGCGAATTCGTTTGGGTTCCGGCGGGGTGATGCTCCAGCATTACAGTCCTTACAAGGTTGCCGAGAATTTTAATGTGCTCGCAGCGCTTGGACCGGGAAGGATCGATCTGGGCATAGGACGTGCGCCAGGAGGACTGCCCCGTTCTACGCAGGCTCTGCAGCAGGGCATTCAGGAGGCAGCTTCACTGAAGGAGAAAATACGTCAAGTGAAGCAGTATATTCATAATGAACCGCATGCAGATGAATCCCATCCACTTGCCGGTTTAAGTGCTGCACCTGTGTCCGAGCTGCCTGCCGAGCTGTATGTGCTTGGAGCAAGTGTCGATAGCGCTGGCATGGCGGCGGAACTAGGACTCCCTTATGTGTTCTCCTTGTTTATTAATAGCAATATTGAAGTGGCACAAGAAGCCCTTCGTGTCTACCGCGAGCAATTCAACCGTTCAGAAGGCCGGGAGCCTTACGCCGTTCTTGCGATCTCCTTAATTGTGGCAGAGAGTAAGGAAGAGGCTGAAGAGCTGGCAAGTGAGCATATGCTGGTCAAGATCCACCTGGAGAATGGTAAAGTACTGACGGTTGGATCAGTGGAGCAGGCAGAAGAATTCGGACGGCAATCTAACGAGAAATATCGCATTGAGGTTCTGGAGCCGAGTGTAACCCGTGGAACGAAGGAAACCGTAGGTCAGGCTCTGCAAAAGTTTCAGGATGAGTTTGCCGTGGATGAGTTGATTGTCACAACAGCCACACGTGATTTCGCGAAACGCATTCGCTCTTTTGAATTGCTGCGCGAGGCACTGGATGAACAGGGACTGGGTGAATTCTGGAGTGAAACCGAACCTGCGCAAGCGGCTATTGGTTAGAACGGGATTGAGAACCCGCTTTTTGCAGCACATAGATGACGATGAAGGAGGCAGCGTTATGAAGAGTGAGCTGGAACAGCCCAAGCAGCAGGCAGGGCTAGAAGAAAGAGGCAAGCAGCGCATCCCTGTTGAAACCGATGAAGCATTTGCGGAGCGGTTAATCGCGATTCGGCGGCATCTGCATCGCTATCCGGAATTGTCAGGTGAGGAAAGGGAAACAACGGCCGCTATCCGCGGCTGGCTGGAGGAGGAAGGGGTACGTATCGCAGATGAATATTCACTGCGTACGGGTCTTGTCGCCGAAATCGGACAAGGGGACGGGCCTGTCGTTGCCCTCAGAGCAGACATTGATGCATTGCCGATTCAGGAAGAGACGAAGCTTGAGTTTGCTTCCCAGGCCGCAGGCAAAATGCATGCTTGCGGGCATGATGCACATACGGCCATATTGGTTGGTGCAGCACGATTGTTGAAACAGCGGGAGTCTGGGCTGCCAGGCAAAGTAAGGCTGCTGTTCCAGCCTTCTGAGGAAAAAGCAACGGGCGCCCGGCAGGTTATTCAGAGCGGAGCACTGTCTGACGTCCGTGCCGTGTTTGGTCTGCATAACAAACCGGATCTTCAGGTCGGTACAGTCGGTATCCGGGAAGGAGCACTCCTGGCAGCGGCGGATGGTTTTGTAGTAAACGTCGAAGGGGTGGGCACACATGCTGCGGTACCGGAAGCGGGAATCGATCCGATTGTTGTTGCCTCGCATATTGTAACGGCTTTGCAGGCAATTGTGAGTCGCAATGTGGGTGCACAGGAGAGTGCCGTGATTAGCGTGACCAAGATTCACAGCGGTACAGCCTGGAATGTCATTCCGGATCAGGCCATATTGGATGGCACGGTGCGTACCTTTGACGAGAAAGTCCGTGCCCGTATTCGTGAACGGTTCAACCAGGTCGTGTCTGGTGTGGCGGCTGCATACGGTACACGGGCGACGGTTCGCTGGATTCAGGGACCGCCTGCGGTGGTTAATGATGCTTCGCTGGCTTCCGCGGCGGAACAGGTGGCGGCTGAAGTGGGATTGAACAGTGTTAGACCGCTGCCCTCTCCGGCAGGTGAAGATTTCTCCTTTTATCAGAAGGAGGTTCCAGGCCTGTTCCTTTTCCTCGGTACATCGGGACCGCATGAGTGGCATCATCCTGCATTTGACCTGGATGAACGGGCACTGCCGCTGGGAGCGCATTTGCTCGCTGCTTTGGCAGAGCAAGCGCTGCAAAACCTGCAGCTGCAGGGGGAGTGATGCGATAAACGCAAGAACCAAACAGTGTGCTTTGAAAGGACGGTTACCCTCATGGGGTGACCGTTTTTTTGCCTGGTAGGCAGAAAAATGAATGCAAAACAAAGAGATGGATTTTAAAACAAAGAAGCTTCTTGAAATGGAAAAATATTGTTGACGGCCTCAATTTTGTATGCTATATTTTTCTCGATTATTAATCGTAAAAATTACTATTAAGGCAGCGGGGTAGTGCACAGGTGAAACTCATCCGAATCTGAATGAACAGGAATAGAGGTAGCTGGGATGAAACAGGAGATCGAATTTATCAAGTTTAATCCAACACAGAACATGACGGTTTTGGTGAAAACAAGTCATCCAGCAGAGGAGTACCAACATATCGCTTCAAGCATCATGTCCTACGATCATGTATATGCGGAGCAGGTCGGATTTATTGTGCCATCCCTTCAGCGCGGAGCTGCAGCACGGTTGCATATGGCCGGAGGAGAGTTTTGTGGTAATGCCTGTATGGCTTTGGCAGCCTACCTTGCATCAGAACAGGAGATGGGTTCTCGAGATTACACTGAATTGCTGCTTGAGGTCTCGGGTACAGAGCAGTTGATTACCTGCCAAGTGAAGAAGCAGCTGAATGAATACTTTTGTCAGGTGACCATGCCGATTCCCAGACAGATTGAACGGCAGACCATAACGTACGAAGGATTCGATCTGGATATGATTATTGTCCGGTATGAGGAATTCATTCATATCGTGGTGGAGGTGGACGGGTTCGATGATGGGATTCGAAAAAGAGCACAAAACCTCGCGCGTCTGCTTGGACTAACCCTGGGAGACAAACTGATTGGCATTTTGTTGTTCAATCCACGTTCCGAAGAGTTGGCTCCGCTGATTTATGTTCCCGGACTGGATAGCTTGATATGGGAGAGAGGATGCGGTTCAGGTACAGCTTCGCTTGGCGCTTACCTTGCATGGAAGACAGGAAGAGAGATTACCGCCCGAATTAAACAGCCCGGAGGTTCGATCAACGTCGTGGCCCGGTTTGCTGAACATGGGCTGGGGAGTATTCACATTGAAGGTTCTGTTGGTATTGTGGCACAGGGGACAGCTTTTATTGATGTACAACAGATGGACATGAATAAGGGGGAAACACATGAATACGGTCATGGATTTTACCAGACAGTTGAATGATTTTCTGAAAACCTTTGAACAACTTGCCCGGAAATACGATCATTCCATTCATCATGCGGAACAGATGGAGCTGGCCATCAATGCCTATTCCCAGTGGATCACCGATAAGCGCCATGAGTCGTTCTGGGCAGAGAAGGAGCATGAGGAGGGCACCGGGTTCACACAGCTTGTACTGGATTTAAGGCACCAATCTTCCCGCTGTGTAGCGATCATGGAGAAATATCGGGCATTGAAGCTGCAGCACGGAGAAGTGGAGATTGCGGATTATTTCAAAAATATTGAGGAATGCATCGAGAAGGAATTCGGCAGTTTCCATGTGATTTCAGACTCCAAGGTGCTTCTGATCGGATCAGGAGCATTTCCAATGACTCCCCTGCTTATCGCCAGAAGGACGGGGGCACAGGTGGTAGGCATTGATATTGATGAAGAGGCGATCGGGTTAGGCCAGACGGTTGTGAATACATTGGGGGCCGGTCTCCGCATCCATTTGCAGAAGGCATCTGTTCAGGAGCTCGATTTTACGAGAGAAGCCACGCATATCATTTTCAGTTCCACTGTCGCTATGAAATATGACATCCTAGATCAGCTTCATTCGCTCACCAATGAACACGTTGTTGTTGCGATGCGATATGGCAATGGATTGAAGTCCCTGTTCAATTACCCTCAGCAGGAGACGGACCCGCTGAAATGGCGAATGGTTGATAACATTTTGCGTCCACACGATGTGTTTGACATTGCACTGTATCAGAAACCCTCGCATGTCGGATAAGGAGAAGGAGGCACATATGAGTGGTTTTGAACGAGTCTTAATCATGGGAACCGGGCCTGCATCCGTTCAACTAGCTGTATTATTCAAGAAACAACGAGGATCCACCATTGGTGTGGCAGGAAGACAATCGATTAGATCCAATGAATTCTTCGGTGCATTGGACCGTCATGATCAGCACATTCGCGTAAGCGTTCAGAATGAGAAGCATCGGAGCCTGGCAGGCGAGTGCAGCGTGGATCGGATTTTTACCGGGTACAGCCGGATTGAAGGCAGCTGGGATACGCTGATTCTTGCTGTCACGACGGATGCTTATGTTCAGGTATTAAGTCAGCTGAATCCGGACGTCCTGAAGCAAGTCAAGTGCATCGTGCTGGTATCTCCCACTTTTGGATCGAACCGCCTGGTTCATCAGTATGTAAGTGAGTTAGGGTACACGCCCGAAGTGATCAGTTTCTCCACCTATTGTGGGGATACACGATGGGCAGATGGACGGCCTTCCAATCATGTCGTGACAACCGGAGTGAAGAATAAACTGTATATCGGTTCCACCCGAACCCCTTCAGAAGCAGTGAACGAATTATGCAAAATGGTTGATCAGCTCGGAGTGGCGATGGAAGTGATGGCCTCCCCATTTGAGGCAGAGACGCGAAACATCTCACTGTATGTACATCCGGCGTTATTCATGAATGACTTTTCTTTAAACGCGATCTTTGGAAACGCTGAGGTCCAGACGTATGTCTACAAGCTCTACCCGGAAGGGCCTATCAACCAACATCTCATTCGGGATATGCTCGCAGGATGGAAAGAAATCATGAGGATTATAGACCGGCTGCACATACGGCCGCTCAATCTGCTTCAATTCATGACGGACGATAACTATCCGGTTCATTTGCAGAGTTTATCGCGCTCTGATATCGAGGAATTTGTCGATTTGCAGGACATACATCAGGAGTATTTGCTGTACATACGGTATACCTCGTTACTGATTGACCCTTTCTCGCAGCCAAACGAACAAGGGAAATATTTTGACTTTTCGGCCGTGCCATTCCGGAAGATGTTCATCAATCACGAAGGGCAGCTTGAGATCCCAAGGATGCCCCAGGAAGATTATTACCGCATCAAAATCATTCAGGGCATTGCAAGGCATCTCCGGGTGGACTGCCCTACTGTAGACAAATTCATCGCAACCTATGAGAACAAACTGGTGCAAGTGGCACAGGAACAGAAAGAGCTGCCGTTATCCAGCGCATTTCAGATCCGGACATTTGCTTGTGATCTGAACATGATCTGTGAAGGACTTGAAATCTATCATCAGGAGGAAACGTTGTGAAAAAGGGAAGATCCCGTATGGGCTTAAGTATTATATTTGCGCTGGTGTTGGTCGTATTGGCCGGTTGCGGCGAGAAGGGAACTGCACAGACGGGGGCAGCCGAAGGAGAGAGGAAGACGGATTTGATCTATGCTTCCGCCAAGGATATTAATGATATGAATCCCCATTTGTACACAGGCTCCATGCCTGCTCAAGGTATGGTATATGAGTCATTGGTAGAGAACACGGCAGATGGCATTCAGCCCTTGCTTGCGGAATCATGGGACATTTCAGAGGACGGAAAGGTGTACACCTTTCATTTGCGAAAAGACGTAAAGTTCCAGGACGGAGAACCGTTCAACGCCGAGGCGGTCAAGGCTAATTTTGATGCGGTCCAGGCCAATAGTGAGAAACATGCGTGGATTAAGCTGTCCACCAAAATTGTGAGTACAAATGTCATTGATGAACACACCGTTGAATTGGTGCTGTCCAGTACCTATTATCCGACATTGGTGGAATTGTCCATGACCCGGCCCTATGTGTTCATTTCTCCCAAAGACATGATCAATGGCGGGACCAAAGATGGTGTGAATGGTTACCATGGAACAGGGCCATACATGCTTACGGAGCATAATGTAGACGAGAATGCGACGTTTGAGGCGAACGAAAGTTATTGGGGAGGCGAACCCGAGATTCAAAAAATCGTAGCCAAAGTTCTCCCGGCAGGAGAGACAACGTTTCTGGCTTTGCAAAAAGGCGAAATTGACTTTGTGTTCACCGATGACCGGGGTGCCGACAGTATTGATGTTCATGCCATGAATCAACTGGCGGAATCAGGGGAGTATCAGGTCATACGAAGTGAACCGATGAACACAAGCATCATGGCGGCCAACAGCAGCAAAAAGGATAACCCGGTCAGTGAAACAGCCGTTCGGGAAGCCATTTGGCATGCCATTGATCGGGATACCATCAGCAACGACATCTTTGAGGGAACACAGACACCTGCCCAGACTCTATTCTCTTCCAATGTGAACTACGCCGACGTGGAATTGAAGACACGGCCTTATGATGTAAGCACTGCAGAGAAGCTGCTGGACGAAGCAGGCTGGACTTTAGGCAGTGGTGCTGCTGTACGAACTAAAGAGGGGCAAGAGCTGAAGATGGATTTATATTATGACAGCAACTCCTCTACGCAGAAAACACAGGCTGAATACATTCAGAATGAATTGAAAAACATCGGTATCCAGCTATCGATCATCGGCGAAGAATCCTCATCCATCGCTAACCGAAGATCAACGGGCGAGTATGATCTGCTGTTCAATCAGACATGGGGACTGGCTTATGATCCACAGAGCACCATTTCTGCCTTTGCCTCAAGCTCAGCGTATCTGCATACAACAAGCGGAATGCCTGATGCCGAGGAACTGTACGCCAAGATTGAAGACGTGATGGTGTCCACCGATGAAAGTGCAAGGAAAGCACTGTATGCTGACATCATGAAGATGGTTCACGAGGAAGCTGTATTTATCCCTCTTACCAACGGAAGCATGACAATCGTGGCACCCAAAAATTTGGATGGCATTGCGTTTAAGCAGACCCAGTTTGAGCTGCCATTTGAGCGCATGAAATTTAAATAGAGTCCATTGGATTTTATGTAAAAAAGGAGATGGATATGGGGAGTTTTATCGTCAAACGGATTCTGCTCGCAATACCCCTGCTGCTGATTATTTCGTTTCTAACCTTTGTTCTAATCAATCTGTCACCGCTGGATCCTGCCGTTGTTGTGCTGCAGGCACAGGAAGTTCCGCAGATTACGGATGAGCTGATTGCCCAAACCAAGGCAGAGCTCGGCATGGATCGACCGTTTATGATTCAATATGGAAACTGGCTGCTGGCCTGTCTTCAGCTGGACTTTGGCGATTCCTATGTGACTGGAAATTCCGTCTGGTCCATGATTGGCCCGGCATTTGTGAACACGCTTAAATTAACGCTGATATCTTCTATCTTCATTATTCTCTTCTCGATCCTGTTAGGTGTGATCTGTGCAATGAGGGAAGGGAAGATGATGGATAAGTCTGTACGTGGCTTCTCCTTCCTGCTCACGGCGATACCTTCCTACTGGCTTGCAGCTATGCTGATCTGGTACTTCTCCGTCAAGCTTGATCTGCTGCCCACCAGCGGAATGGATTCACCGCAGAGCTATATTCTTCCGGTCATCGTCATTACGGTAAGTTATGTAGGTATCTACTTCAGGAGCGTCAGAAGTTCCATGCTTAACAATTTAAACGAAGATTATGTTCTATACGCGCGAGCCAGCGGAATCCCCGAGAGAAAGGTAACACTGCATATCTTGCGGAATTCGCTGCAGGTGTCCGTTTCCATCTTTTGTATGGCCATCCCTATTGTACTTGGAAGCACGGTTGTGATTGAAAATGTGTTTGCCTGGCCAGGTCTGGGCCGATTAAGCGTCAGATCCATCCTGAGCCGGGATTTTCCGATTATCCAGGCGTACGTGCTTATTCTGGCTGTCACATTTGTGCTGTTTAATACGCTTTCCGATATCGTGAACGCGGCACTGAATCCCAGACTCAGAAAGGAATTCTAATGAGAAACCTTCGCAATTTAAGCCAGGATAAGCTCGCCATGGCGTCTCTTGCTTTTATCGTGGTGATGATCGTTGCTGGCGTTCTTGCTCCCTTGTTTGCACCGCATGATCCCGAGGAAGTAAACATGAAGCTCAGGTATGCATCAGCATCGTGGTCGTATCTCCTTGGCAATGATCATCTGGGCAGATGTGTGTTGTCGAGGTTGATCTATGGCATTCGGCCAAGTGTACTGTGGGTTTTGGCTGCTCTGCTGGCCTCTGTTCTTCTGGGGGCCCTCGTGGGGTTCATCTCTGGTTACTTCAAAGGAAAAACCGACGCCATCCTCATGAGGATCTGTGATATTATGCTTTCTTTTCCGGGATACGTGATGACGCTTGCGGTAGTTGGCATTTTGGGTGCTGGTCTTGAAAATATTCTGATCGCCTTTGTGGTCATGAAATGGGCATGGTTTGCCCGGGTTATTCGTACATCGGTCATGCAATATTCCGAGATGGATTATGTGAGATTCGCCAGGGCTTCGGGAATCAGCCACCTGCGAATCATTCACAAGCACATTCTGCCCGTTACCTTTTCGGACATTGCTGTCATTTCGAGCAGCTCCATTTGCTCCATGATCCTGCAAATTTCCGGGCTGTCATTTCTCGGATTGGGCGTTCAGGCACCGCAAGCCGAGTGGGGCATGATGCTGAATGAGGCCAGAGAAGTCATGTTCTCCAGGCCAGAGTTAATGCTTGCGCCAGGTCTTGCGATTGTTTTGGTCGTATCGGCATTCAATTTTCTGTCCGATGCGCTGCAAGTGGCGCTTGACCCCAAATTGATGACGTCCAAAACGGGCGGCAAGCTTCGTGGAAGGAAGAGAGGTGAACAGGTCTCTTATGAATATATTGGAAGTTGAGCAACTGCGAATATGGGATGCCCTTACGGAAGAAGTTATCGTGCCCGATAGTTCATTCCAGTTGAAGCAAGGGCAGTGCCTTGCCATTGTAGGGGAAAGTGGGAGCGGCAAGTCGATGACATGCAGGTCCATCATGCGCCTGAATAAACCAGCCATCCGGCAGTCCGGCCGGATTCTGTTCCAAGGGGTAGATTTGAACAAGCTCACGGAGCAGGACATGCGCAAAAAAAGGGGCCGGAATCTGTGCATGATTCTCCAGAACGGAATGGGTGCATTTGACCCCTCCTGTGTGATCGGCGTTCATCTGAAAGAGACCCTTCAGGCGCATTACGGATGGAATGCCAAGGAAGTGGAGCAGAACATGAAATTGGCCATGGAACGCGTCATGCTGAGAAATCCGGTGGACATCATGAATCAATATCCTCACCAGCTGTCAGGAGGCATGCTGCAGCGAATCATGATTGCGCTGGCACTCGTGCTGGAACCGGATGTGATCATAGCGGATGAACCTACAACGGCTCTGGATACGATTTCCCAATACGAAGTGATCGAGCAGCTGATCCAATTGCGGGAACGAATGGGATGCTCCATGATCTTTGTTTCACATGATCTGGGAGTCGTACGGAAGATCGCGGATGAGGTTCTGATCATGAAGGATGGACATATTGTGGAGTCGGGCAGCATTCACTCCGTCTTTTCGAAACCGCAGCACCCATATACACAGTTCTTGGTATCCACCCGCCGGGAGCTGAGCAATCATTTCAGGCAATTGATGCAGGAGGAACAGCATATTGCTAAACGTTGACCATGTTCATAAATCCTATCCACTAGGCGGCTTGTTTTCCGGAGGCCGGAAATCCGTTCTGCATGATGTCAGCTTTGAATGCTCGCGCGGAGAATGCCTGGGTATCATCGGGGAGAGCGGGAGCGGAAAATCCACCTTGGGCAGACTGATTTTGGGGATGGAGCGCCCGGAGCGGGGAAAGGTTTTGCTCGAAGGCAGATCTGTGCTGGACAGAAAGGCGAGAAGGGGCCGGATCAGTGCCGTTTTTCAGGATTACAAATCGTCGATCAATCCGTTTTTTACGGTCGAGGAAGCCATTATGGAACCATTACGTCTACAAAAAAAGAACCCGGAAGGCAATGCCCATTCGCTCAAAATCGATGTGCTGCTTAGCCAGGTGGGGCTGGACAATTCATACCGATCCAGGTATCCACATGAATTGTCAGGAGGAGAAGTGCAGCGGGTTTGTATCGCCAGGGCCATCTCAACAGAGCCTCAGTGCATTGTGCTGGACGAAGCAATCAGTTCACTGGATGTATCGGTTCAGACTCAGGTGCTCCATGTGCTGAAAGAGCTGAAGGAGATCTATCAGCTGACCTATATATTCATCACCCACGATATCCAGGCAGCTGCTTATATTTGTGACAGAGTGGTCATTTTCAGAGAGGGTCGCATAGAAGAAATGGTGCCTATCCAGCAGCTGAAAACCGTGAAGTCCGAGTATGCGAGAAAGCTGCTGGATCATTTAATTACTTTCTAAAGGAGAACACACCGTGAGTGCAGCATTGTCATGGCCTTTTCTGCGTTTATATCTATTGACGCTCTTATACTTTAGCGCTAACGCCATCCTCAATGTTATCATCCCTCTAAGAGGTGAATCATTGGGGGCAAGCAGCACTGTCATTGGTCTCGTCATGGGAGCGTACATGTTCACAACGATGTTTTTCAGGCCATGGGCAGGTCAGATTATCCAAAAGCATGGCCCGATCAGGATACTTCGAATCATTCTGATACTAAATGGGCTGGCGCTGATCCTATATACATTTACGGGATTGGGGGGCTATTTCGCAGCCCGTGCCCTGCAAGGGGTGTCTACCGCCTTTTTCTCCATGGCGCTCCAGATCGGCATCATCGATGCACTGCCCGAGAAGGATCGTTCACAGGGGATCTCATACTATTCCCTCTTTTCCTATATTCCGGGCATTGCCGGGCCGGTGCTTGCGCTGGGACTGTGGAATGCGGGCGGAATGGATTATTTCTCCATATTCATGATTGGGATTGCGATGATAACGGGGCTGTTTGGTTACAGTGTCAGAATGGACAAAACGAAGGAACCAGGGATTGACGCAGCACAGGACAAGACTGGACAGAAGTCCGGTATGCTGGCTTCCTTCGGAGAACTGATCCGAAATCCGTTTTTGTTCAAATGCAGTGTCATTATGCTCATCTCGTCGATTGTGTTCGGTGCCATAACGGCGTTTATTCCGCTGTACGCTCCACAATTGAATTACGGAAATGCTGGAGTGTTTCTGATGATACAGGCTGCGGTGGTCGTGGTTGCCCGTATTGCGCTTAGAAAAAAAATCCCGTCGGACGGAACATGGCACTCTTCATTTATGATGGGTACGATGCTGCTGCTGACACTCGCTGCTGCGTGCGTAGGATTGTCTATTCAGGCAGGAGCAATCCTATTTTATCTGGGCGCGGGACTCATGGGCATTGCACAGGCCATCGTGTATCCAACGCTGACGACCTATCTGTCTTTTGTCCTCCCGCAGACGAACCGCAACGTGCTCATTGGATTATTCATCGCAACGGCGGATTTGGGCGTCTCGCTTGGGGGTGTCGTTATGGGACCAGTTGCTGATCTGTTTTCATTTTCCTGGATGTATTTGATATGTGCCGTACTTGGAGCACTGATGATTATTTTTGCGTATGACCGTAGGGGACTATTGTCAGCGATGAGCTAGCAGGAAGGCTGATGCGGAATGCGTCGGCTTTTTTCTGTTGTTTCATTGTTAGCATAGGAAGTACGCATACCAAGCATTGACAAGACAAGCGGTATACGATAAATTGTCCTTTTAATCATAATGATTACGATTATTTGACTTGTCTGTTCTGGCAATAGTGAGAAAGTGGGGACAAACTTTTGGATGCTTCTGCAAACAATCATGGCAAATTAAACCCGGTCTCTTTTTCCTTTATCCGGTTTTATATGCTGGCTTTTTTATTTTTTGCCGCAAATTCGGCCTTAACGATTATTCTTCCACTGAGAAGTGAAGCAGCAGGATTGAGTCAGGCCGAAATAGGCCTCATGATGGGAGCTTACATGTTCACGTGTATGCTTCTAAGGCCGCTAGCTGCACAGCTTCTGGGGAAACATGGTCCCCTCCGGGTCATGCAATGGCTGCTTCTTCTGCATGCCGTAACGCTGGTGCTCTTCATGATTGGTGATGTGGAAGCGTACCTCTGGCTGCGGGCATTGCAAGGCGTGGCGACTGCGTTCTTCTCCATGACCATGCAGGCTGGCATTGTGGAAAAGCTTGAAGATAAGGACCGCGCACAGGGGTTATCCATGTATACACTCTTTACGATGGTTCCCTCTCTGATCGTTCCGATTCTGGCGATACAAATCTGGGAAAGTGCCCGCGATATATGGTTTACGATCCTCATGATTGGTTTGGCTGTACTGCCACTGCTAATCGGATACCGTGTAGATCTGCCCAGGCGTACGGTGCAAAATCAGTCATATACTCTAAGGGACATGATCCGTTCCTTTCGTGGTATTTGGCGCAGTACACCACTGTTGATCAGCAGTGTAGTCATGCTGTTTGCTTCCTGTGTATTTGGAGCAACGGCGACGTTTCTTCCGCTGTATATGGTATCTACGGGACTTGCGAGTGCCGGAGTGTTTTTAACGATCCAGGGACTGGTTGTTATTCTATGCCGATTTGTGCTGCGCAAAAAAATACCTTCCGACGGCAGCTGGAATACCTGGCTAATCGCAGGATTACTGCTGTGTGCAGCTCTGGGAACCCAGATGCTCGCGCTGCTGGAGCTCATTGGACCTCTGGTGTATTTGTCCGCGGTGTTCAGTGGGTTTGCCCTGGCACTTATGTATCCCACATTAACGACGTACCTGTCCTTCGTGCTCCCTGCCGATTCCAGGTATGTATTGATGGGCATGTTTATGTCCTCCTACGATCTGGGCTTCTCCTTGGGCGGACTCGCCATGGGTTTGATTGTTCAGAACAGCTCCTATTCCACGATGTTTACGATCTGTACGTTACTTTCCTTGGTTGCCATGATGCTGGTCGTCATGTTTAGAAAACGGATGGAATCAGGGAATAGAGAAAGGCTCTCTATTGCAAACTGAGGAAGCTCTCTGTACAGGCAATGCGTTGTTGTATGCTGGTTTTCACGACTCGTACTGGCTGACCTTAGGCTGTTATTTGGATGCAAAAGTTAAATGGCTTACGGACTGGATTTTTCGGGACGCATCATGCGATGTGAACTGCCGGAACCAGATCGTAGGTCTTTTTTTTACAGAAATGATTTGACAAGAGAAGCCAACAGGATTATAGTCATTGTTGTTAATCGTAATAATTACTAATAAGACCAATAACAGATTGGCTGTCACTATAAGGAGCAGATATAAATGACACAAAAGCAAGTTCCGGTAACGGTCCTCAGCGGTTACCTTGGTTCAGGTAAAACGACGGTCCTTAATCATGTACTGCACAATCGGCAGGGGCTTAAGGTAGCCGTCATTGTGAATGACATGAGTGAGGTGAACATTGATGCAGCGCTGGTCAAGGGAGAAGCTACGTTGTCCCGAACGGAAGAGAAGCTGGTTGAGCTATCCAATGGCTGCATCTGCTGCACGCTGCGGGATGATCTGATGCAGGAGATCGAGAAACTGGTGAACGAAGGCCGGTTCGATTATATCCTGATTGAATCCACGGGCATCAGTGAGCCTGTTCCGGTAGCACAGACCTTTACATACGCCGATGAAGAATCGGGTATTGATCTGACCCGTCTGGCGAAGCTGGACTGTCTGGTAACGGTGGTGGATGCCAACCGGTTCTGGCATGACTTTGCCTCAGGACAGAGTCTTCTGGATCGGAGTCAGGCAGCAGGAGAGGAAGATACCCGTGACGTGGTGGATTTGCTGATTGACCAGATTGAGACGTGTGATGTCCTGCTGCTGAACAAATGTGATCTGGTCGATGAAGTGGAGCTGAACAAGCTTGAAGGCATCATCCGTAAACTTCAGCCCCATGCCAAGATTATTCGGACCGTGAAGGGGCAGGTGAATCCTGCTGAGATTTTGAATACCGGTCTCTTTGATTTTGAAAAAGCGAGCATGTCCGCCGGATGGATTCAGGAGCTGGAAAAAGAATCACACACCCCCGAGACGGAAGAGTACGGAATTGGCTCCTTCGTGTACCGTCGCAGGAAGCCATTCCATCCCGCACGTCTGGCTGAGTTCATGAGCTACTGGCCGGAAGAGGTTGTTCGTGCCAAAGGCCTGGTTTGGCTGGCGGCTGCAGGAGATGTAGCAGCAAGCCTGAGCCAGGCGGGGCCTTCCATTCAGTTTGGACCTGCCGGACATTGGGTCGCGGCCTTGCCGGAAGCGGACAAGGAATTGATTTTTCGCACCGAGCCGGATGTCCTGGAAAATTGGGACGCCCAGTGGGGAGACCGTCAGACCGAGCTGGTGATGATTGGGATCGAGATGGAGCGTGACATGATTGAGGATGAGCTGGACCAGTGCCTGCTCAGTGATGAGGAGATGCAAGCCGACTGGGGAGGGTTTGAGAATCCCCTGCCGTGGCCTGTTGAAACTGTCTGATCGGAAGTAGGTTCTGTAATTGGAATTGTAAGGTTTAACATGTTCAAAAAAATCGTAGAGGAGCTGTAAATGATGGCCAAAAAATCAAAAGTCGTTCGTGAAAAACAGCGTCAGGCAACGGTAGCCAAGTACGCAGAGCTGCGCCGGGAGCTGAAGGAAAAAGGAGATTACGAAGCACTGCAGAAGCTGCCACGGAACGCCTCTCCAACGAGATTGAAAAATCGCTGCGAACTGACAGGACGTCCAAGAGGATATTTGCGCAAATTCAAGGTTTCACGAATTGTCTTCCGCGAACTAGCCCATCAGGGACAGATTCCGGGTGTGACCAAGTCCAGCTGGTAACGCAGAGGACATTCATTTTGGCAATGAAAGGCTGTGGATGATATGCTGGACTCATTTACCATTCGAAGAATTCAGTCGCTCATGAATGGATATATCCACGAGAAGGTGCCTGCACCGCTCCGCACGATGGTTAAGCTGACTTATGTGATGAATGGTGACGAGCTCATTCTAACAGAGGAAAGGCCAGCGGGTGAAAGGTATCAATGGGATGTGCTGCCGATCGCCCGGTTTCATTGGGAAGGTGAACAATGGAAGGTATATGCCCAGGATGAATCTAGCAGCTGGAATGCCGTAGATGTTATTGAGCCTTGTCCCGACTTTGAGGATTTGCTCGAACAAGTTGAATGGGATGAGAAGGGCATATTCTGGCGCTGAGTCCAATCGAATGCAGAGCTAATGCAACATACTTCTGGTTATACGAAGTGACTCTGGATTGATGAGGAAGAAGCAGGCTCTATTATAGATGTAGTAATAGAAAAGGCGCCGTGCCAGCGGCGTCTTTTGCTTGGGTTTCGCCTGAACAAAGTGATATATGACTTGGCAGGATAGTGGAACAAGATTCATCAATATGATCTGTATATCAATTAAATGATGTGACGATAATGTCACACTGAAATGAATATTGTTATGCTAATCGATGGGAATAAATAGTCATTCACCCTTATAATTGAATTTGCTAAGTGAGTTTACTTCGTAAAGGGGGGGGGGCATCTTCTAATGACTGATCCAATAAAAGCAATCATACTTGGGATAATAGAAGGGTTAACTGAATTCTTACCCGTATCGTCTACTGGACATCTTATTTTAGCAGGCAGTTTACTTGACTTTGAAGGAGACGCGGCAATCACCTTTAAAATTGTTATACAGTTGGGTGCAGTGATGGCAGTTCTAATTCTTTATTGGAAAAGGTATATGGAGATTGGGTCAAACTTAATTAAATTGGATTTTTCAACAAGTAAAGGATTAAACGTAATACATATGATTTTGGCTATGTTACCAGCATTAATCGTATATCTTCTATTAAAGGACACTATAAAAAGCCAATTATTCGGCCCTACACCTGTCTTATTTGGTTTAATTGCTGGTGGCTTATTAATGATCATCGCATCACGGAGTAAGAGAACTACCAGCATTGATACAATGGATAGGATTAGTTACAAACAAGCTTTTGGGATTGGCTTATTCCAATGTCTGGCCTTGTGGCCAGGTTTTTCGAGATCAGGTTCGACAATTTCAGGTGGCCTTTTGCTTGGTACTAGCCAAAAAGCTGCCGCAGATTTTACGTTCATTATTTCTGTACCTGTTATGTTTGGTGCTACCTTGTTGGACTTATACGATAGCATCGATTTACTTCGTTTAGACGATTTATATCTGATGTTAATTGGATTTATGACTTCCTTCCTTGTGGCTATGATTGCGGTAGTAACGTTTATTAAATTGATAAAGCGACTTCGATTGGAGTGGTTTGCTCTATATCGTTTTGTATTAGCAGTTCTTTTCTATTTAATCGTCATAATGTAACTTTAACTTCAAACTGACGGGAAACATTAGTCCAAAAAGAAAGGAGCAGTTGCCGGTTGGCAGCTGCTTCATTTTTCGTTAAGCTAACGGGCAGGTTAGTTTTAAGCTAAAATATTGTTTGAACCGCCCTATTGGCCAGTATGAGTAACTGCTCCCCATCAAGCTATACCTCCTATGAACAAAAGAAGTCAACCAGTAAAAACTGGTTAACTTCGCCATATCTTAGACCTGTGCAGTCGGACGGATTACAATTTCATTCACATCAATATCGTCTGGTTGCTCAATTGCGAATGCTATAGCGCGAGCAACTGCATTCGGCGGCATAGCTAACTCGTCCCGGATAGCAGCGAGACGGTTTCTAACCTCCTTATTTGTAACGCTCTCCGTAAAATTTGTTTGTACGATACCAGGCGATATGATTGTTACGCGTAGTTGTTTACCAGCCTCTTGGCGCATCCCCTCTGAGATCGCGCGAACAGCGAACTTCGTGCCTGAATAGACGGATTGATTCGGTACCGTTTTATGCCCGGCTGTAGAAGCGGTGTTGACAAAATGACCAAACCCCTGCTTGCGAAAGACAGGCAGAGCGGCGGCGATACCGTATAGTACGCCCTTCATATTGATATCAATCATTGACTCCCAGTCTTCAACACGCAATTCATCAAGGGGTGAAATCGGCATAATACCGGCATTGTTAATGAATACATCAAGCTTGCCATACTGTTCGTATGCCAAGGAGACAAGATTAGACATGTCTTCTCTCCGTTGCACGTCACAGCTCATATAAATGGCCTCACTGCCCCGTTCTGTAATGCGCTTCGCAAGTGCTTCAAGTCTATCCGTGCCTCTTGCTCCAAGCACAATCTTAGCGCCACGCTCGGCAAGCAAGAGTGCGGCCGCCTCGCCAATTCCGCTGCTTGCGCCCGTAATAACAACGACTTTGCCTTTGATTCCTGACATGGTTATGTTCTCTTCTACGCTCATCGCCCGATCCTTCTTTCATTCCAATAGTAGTCGCAAGTACTGTTGACTTACTAGTTGAAGTATAAAAGAGGGCGAAGAATATCCGGTAGACGATTACTTCGCGTTCTTTGCCTAATCCTGTCTGTCTGGATACAATATTCTCAAGGTATAGAAGAAAAGGATTGGTGATTATGAAGCAACTCTTTCCCAGGCTTACCATTTCGACCTATCAGCAAGAATTGGCTCGGCTGGTTCAGCTCCATGCTCCGATAGACGGTACACACAATTCAGCCATTAACGAGCTTTGTTTCAGGCGGGCATCGAAAGAAACAGAGCCGACTCATACGGTCAACATGCCCTCTCTATATGTGATCGCCCAAGGCTCTAAAATTGCCACGTTGGCCGGGGAAAATATCCGGTACGACTCGGCTACCTACATGGTCACCTCCGTTCATTTGCCCGTTATCGGTAAAATTACTCATGCATCGCCGCAGATACCATACTTAAGTCTACAATTAACGCTTAGTCCAGATGTTCTTCTAGATATCGTCAACAAGGCTAACCCACAGAGGAACAGGGATACTGGACGAGGGATCTTGGTGAATAGGTCTACGCCTCCCTTACTAGATGCGATTCTTCGCCTCGTCCAACTTTTAGATACACCGAAGGATATCCCAATGCTTGCTCCGCTTATCGTCCGCGAAATATTTTATCGGGTGCTACAAGGCGAGCAGGGGACGTTGCTCAGGCAGTTCGCACTGGTCGGCAGCTATGCTCATAGCATATCCCAAGCGATCCATCTTATTAACCGGAATTATTCCGAGCCTCTTGTCATTAGTGAGTTAGCAAAAAAGGTTAACATGAGCTCCACATCTTTACACAAACACTTCAAAAAAGTAACGGCAATGAGTCCATTGCAGTATCAGAAGATAATTCGGTTGCAAACGGCACGGCGACTGCTGCTCATGGAGAACTTAGATGCTGCCACCGCAGGTTTTCGCGTCGGTTACGAAAGCCCTTCTCAGTTCAATCGGGAATACTCGCGTTTATTCGGACGCCCACCGATAAGCGATGTCAGGCATCTCCGTGTTTCTTTATATGATCATCCATAAACACTATTAAAAATTTAACGACTAAGCTAACGGGAAACGATAGCTCAATAAATCTAAGAAAGCAGCTGATCATGTGATCAGCTGCTTTCTTTAACTAACGGGCCGTACAGTGTTAACGTAGGGAGCACAAGTGTGTGTTTTGGCAAACTTGTACATGAAGTCAATATTATACTTCGTACAAAATCTCACCTGTACGGGAAACGTCATAGCCTTCGAAGGATTGCAGTTCCTGTTTGAACTCCGAAGATTGAAGAATGCGCAGGACCGAATCAATCCACATCTCATTGCCCGGTTTCTTTAACATAACCAGATCATAGCGCTCCTGAGTCAGTGGAATGAAATCAACCTGACCAACAAGGCGCGCAGCCTTTTCAATGCCAATGCCCACATCCGCTTCACCGGAACTGACTTTGGCGGCAACACCCATATGACTGGTTTCTTCCAGGTTATAACCAATCAGGCGGGAAGAAGGAATCCCGTGTAAACGCAGCTGCTCATCAAGCAGGACACGCGCCCCGGAACCTTTCTCGCGGTTAGCGAGTCGCAGGTCTGGCTGATCCAGGTCTGCCCAGCCTTGTAAGCCGCGCGGGTTACCGCGCTGTACATACAATCCTGCTGGTCTTGAGAGCAGGTTTACAACGACATAGGACCAGCCAATCAGAATTTTTCGGATGTAGGGCAAATTATATTCGCCCGTATCCCCATCGAGCAGATGCGTGCTGACCAGGTCAGACTCACCGCGGTACATGGATATAAGTCCGTCCAGGCTGCCCATGAAAGAGCGCAGTGGACGAATGTCCCGCGTTTGTTTCTCCATATGGCGCATGAGAATATCCAGGCTCACATCCTGCCCGGTAATGACGACATGCCGCGCTGCATGGGGGGCAGAAGACTCCCCACGTACTATGCGGGATGCTTCGGATACCGGTCTGACTGGGGCATTGGAATAGTCATGAACAGGTGCAGCCAAAGATTTACTTGAATCAGCACTATCCATTACTGGCGCTGTTGCCGAGGATTGACTCGAAGCGGATAGCGGCCCGGCTGAGGACTGCAGCTGCTTGGCACGCCGCTTATATGCTTCCAGGTCGGTGGCATCAATCCTCATTTGTTTGCCGACGCGATAAGCGACAAGGTCTCCTTTTTTAATCAGGTCATACACGGTTAGTTTGGATATTTTGAGCAGCTTGGATATTTCTTCGGTCGTATAGGATTGCTCCTCTGTCATGTGTGAAGATCCTCCTTCAGGATGGCAAAAGCATATATGATCAAGTTCATCAACATCATGTGTAGTTTGCTGAAAGGTTTGATACAGTCTCTTGTACTATACCATTACTGCAGGAGTGTATAAACTAGACCTTCCCATTTGACCGATCTTATGTATAATGAAATATAATTAATTATAACTAGTTATAACTAAATATAACGTGTAGAAGGATCAGGGGGAGAAGAATTGAGAAAAGGAATAGGATACATACTGGGGAGCATGTCTCTCGGGATGGCTCTTGTATTGGCGGGGTGTGGTGCTGGTGCGGATAGTGCGGATTCATCTACAGCAGTTGAGCCGGTGTCCTCGGCACCTTCGACATCAGGAGATGCTAATTCAGCAGCGAATACAGAGCCGCAGGAAACCGTAGAATTAACCATCTCCGCGGCAGCAAGTCTGACCGATGCGATGAAAGAAATCGAAACCAATTATGAGCTTGCCCACCCTTATATCGAACTTAACTTTAACTTCGGGGCATCGGGAGCACTGCAGCAGCAGATTGAACAGGGTGCACCTGCTGATATTTTTGTATCGGCGGCAACGAAAAATATGAATGCTCTGGTAGACGAGAACCTGATTGCATCTGCTGACCAGAAGAATTTGCTGCAGAACTCACTTGTCACAATCATTCCAGCAGGTAGTGAAAATGCGGTATCAAACGAGCAGGATCTGACAGCGGATTCTGTTAAAACCGTAGCCATCGGGATTCCGGAAAGTGTTCCGGCAGGAACCTATGCGAAGGAAGCACTGACCAATGCAAGTCTGTGGGATCAGCTCGAAAGCAAGCTTGTGCAGGGCAAGGATGTCAGACAGGTTCTGCAGTATGTAGAGACTGGAAATGCAGACGCGGGATTTGTGTACAAAACGGATGCGCTGACCTCGGATCAGGTGAAAATTGCATTTGAGGTGGACAAGAACAGTTATACACCGGCGAATTATCCGGTAGGCATTATTGAGGGAACGAAACACCGGACAGAAGCAGAACAATTTTACGCGTATTTGCAAACCCCTGAAGTGCTGGATGTATTTGCGAAATACGGGTTCTCTGTTCCCGAATGATTGGTACGGAGATCGACTGGACCGCATTCTGGTCACCTGTTCGCCTGTCACTTCAGGTTGCTCTGTTGTCCAGCGTAATCGCAGCCGTGCTCGGCATTGCTGTAGCCTGGTGGATGTCACGCCGCTCTTTTCGCGGCAAAATTGTGCTGGAAACCGTGTTTATGCTGCCGCTGGTGCTCCCGCCAACCGTGGTTGGCTTTCTGTTACTCGTTTTGCTGGGACGCAAAAGTCTGCTCGGACAATGGATTGAAGCCATCTTCTCGGCGCCGGTCATCTTCTCCTGGTGGGCTGCGGTGATTGCTTCAGTGGTCGTGGCCTTCCCCTTGGTTTATCAGACCATGAAATCCGGTTTCAGTGGTATTGATAGGGATCTGGAGGATGCGGGCAGATCGATCGGGGCGAATGAGTGGCAGGTATTCCGTTACATTTCGCTGCCGCTGGCCGGACGTGCGCTTATGACAGCCTTCATATTGGGTTTTGCTCGGGCACTGGGGGAATTCGGGGCCACACTGATGATCGCTGGAAATATTCCTGGCAAAACCCAAACCGTACCTACCGCAATCTACGTTGCAGTGGATTCGGGCAATCAGACCATGGCATGGGCATGGACAGGTTCCATCATTATTATCTCATTTGTCATGTTGCTTCTAACGAGGCAGCCTACCCATGAGAAGGCTTGAACAGATGCTAGGCTAATGAAGAAGTTTTAAATGACGAAGACCCGCCAAGGAATATGCCTTGAAGCGGGTTTTATGCTGTATAGGTGGTTATTGCCGTGTAAGTGAACCTTCTTTGAAGCAACTCATTTTGGAGTCATTTTATCGTAAATCAGACTTTAGGAAAAGAATGCTCCAATCCAAACGGTCTATACGATAACTGAAAACTTTTATGCACAAAAAAACCAAAAAAATTTCCAAATTTCGTACTTTCAACCCTCGCCTAAAGCAGCCCTTTTCCTGTAAAATAGAAGTAACTGATTCCAGCAAGCACTGAAATAAGGAGAGAGACGACAATGAATACTAAACCTGATTGCGGCGTATCGTTGCAAATCGACGATTATCTGGATCTTTTGCATTTTGCCATCCAAATTCAGGATCAGGAATGGCAGCAGTCCCTTATCCACCAGCTCAAGATATTTCAGCCGGCAGCGGAGCAGCAGCGGACACCAGAAGAGGAATTATGGACAAGGCTGGATTATATCAACAGTAAGCTGACGGGGCTGTGCAACCAGCTGCATGCAGCACACACCCAGGATGAACGCGACAAATGCAAAGAACGAATTGGCCTCCTGCAATCACAGCGACTGGAAGTCGCACGTAAAATTAAGTGGGCCAGTCGCAGATAGATAACATCACGAATCGAGGAAGCCTTTTCTCCGCCAGACCAGATGGGGAGGGGCTTTTTTTGGTGTATGAATTTCATAGGCAATGTCCGAATAGAGAAGTTCTATAACATTATCAGGATGTCCTATTAGGCTTCGTATTGCCTCAGGATAACCCAGGGTGATATTCTTTGATCAACCTAATTCCGACTATACAAGTGAGAATGGTTAGTTAAGAATCGGAGAAATGGGAGTTTACATTATATTGGCTGTGTAACACAGTCTGTTGGAGGAGATCGGGAATGGCTAAAAAATGGGGGATTCATCAATTTCGGACAGCGCTTCTGTTCGTAACTATGCTCGCGGTGCTGGCAGGATGCAGCACAGGCAATGCTTCAAATGAAGCGGAGACCACATCAGCGTCCGGTCAAGATACAGTGAAGAAGATTATCGTAGGTACAGGTACGCAATTTCCGAATGTGTGCTTCATTGATGAGAATGGCAAATTGACTGGATACGATGTGGAATTGATTCGCGAGATTGATAAACGGCTGCCCGAGTATGAGTTTGAATTCAGCACCATGGAGTTCAAAAACCTGCTGCTCAGCCTGGAGACGAAAAAAATTGATCTGATCGCTCATCAGATGGAAGTGAATGAAGAGAGACAGGCGAAGTTCCTGTTTAATGATGAAGCTTATAATATTTTCCCCAACAAAGTAGTCGTGAGTCAGAAAAACCAGGATGTGAATTCCATTGACGATCTGAAAGGGAAAAAACTGATTGTGGGTGCAACGAGCAATGCGGCTGTTCTGGCTGAGAAGTGGAATGCGGACAATGGCAACAGCATTGATATCGTATACTCGGGAGCCGGTGAAGACACGATTACCCAGATCAAATCAGGCCGGGTGGATGCAACAATTAGTACGCAGTTCGCCATCGACTATCAGAATAAGGCTGTGGATGCCCAATTAAAAACAGTTGGAGAAGCTTTATCGAATTCCAAAGTATATTTTATCCTCAACAAGGACGAGCAGGAACTCAAAACCAAAGTGGATGAAGCTCTCAAATCAATCAAGGAAGACGGAACATTAGGCAAGCTGAGCACAGAGTGGCTTGGTGCGGATTATACGGTTGAAGAGTAGCCTGAGAAAGGTGTGCAAGCGGTAATGGGAAAAGCATTTGATATATCCTTGGTTCTGGATTTCATCCCGGAACTGTTAAGGTATCTGCATATAACTCTGATCGTGCTGGGCGGGTCCATAGTGCTTGGTCTGGTAGGCGGTGTGCTTCTGGCAGTTCCTAGACTCTACCGAATTCCGGTACTGAGTCAGCTCGCCACCCTGTATGTATCTTTCATGCGCGGCACACCGATTCTCATCAAGCTGTTTCTGGTCTATTACGGCCTGCCCGAATTGCTTAAGCCAATTGGCATTGACCTCTCCAGAACCGATCCACTGGTATTTGTTATCGTGACCTATGCACTTAGCGATGCTGCATCCTTTGCGGAGATTTTCCGCGGAGCCGTTCGCAGTGTTGACAAGGGCCAGACCGAAGCGGCTTATGCAGCAGGGATGACAACGTTTCAGTCCTTTCGGCGGATTGTTGTTCCCCAAGCGCTTATTGTGGCTTTCCCCAATATGGCGAATACGCTGATCGGTTCGCTGAAGGACACGTCCCTTGCTTTTTCCATCGGTGTCATGGATATGGTGGGCAGAGGGCAGACGCTGATCTCGGCAACGTCACATGCGCTTGAGGTGTATATCAGCCTGTCGGTTGTTTATTATGTCATTGTTATTGTCCTTGAAAAAGGGTTTGCTCTTGCTGAACGCAGACTGCAGCGTCATGAACGCAAAAGCACGATGCCTAAGCCAGCGGTCAGAGCTGAACGCTTGAAACGAATAGCGGGGTGAGCATATGTCCATTGATCTCCAGTTTATTTATACGTCTTTTTTCAAAATTCTGACGGCATTGCCACTGACACTCGTGATCACGATTGTGCCGCTGATAGCAGGTTTCGGGATTGGTCTTGCCACTGCGCTGATTCGAATCTATCAGGTGCCATGGATTCACCGGGTAGCCGCTTTCTACGTTTCCTTTCTGCGCGGTACGCCGATGCTCATGCATCTGTTTCTGATCTATTACGGTATACCGATGATTATTGATAAACTCTCTGAACGGTACGGATGGGCTTTTCAATCGGCTTCCATACCTATTCTGGTATTTGTATTGATTGCCTTCTCGCTAACAGCAGGAGCGTATATGTCCGAGATTATCCGTTCGGGTATTCTCGCTGTGGAACGTGGACAGATGGAGGCTGCGCATGCCGTAGGCATGAGTACCTCACAGGCCTTGCGGCGCATCATTCTCCCTCAGGCCATCGGTGCTGTATTGCCCAATCTATGCAGCATGTTTGTCGGATTTCTCCATGGATCGACGCTGGCCTTCACGGTTTCACAGATGGATATTCTCGGAAAGGCAGATGTCGTTGCATCCGTCAGTTTGAAATTTCTGGAGGCTTTCATTGCAGCGGCAGTGATCTATTGGGGCCTGACCATCATCGCCGAACGGATTACCGCTCTGCTGGAACGCCGGGTCGCCTTGTATAGCAAAGGAGGGGTTTCATGATTACACTAAGCAATATCCACAAGTCTTTTGGCAAGCAGGAAGTGCTGAAAGGCATTGATCTGACGGTAGAGCAGGGGGATGTGGTCGCCATTCTTGGACCCAGCGGGTCGGGCAAAACAACATTGCTGCGCTGTGTGAATTTCCTGGAACGTGCAGATGAAGGGAAGGTCCAGATCAGCGGATTGGGCGTGGACTGCAAACATGCGCGCAAACACGATATCGTGCAGATCAGACGGAAAACGGCCATGGTTTTTCAGCATTACAATTTGTTCAAACACAAAACAGTGCTGGATAACGTCACAGAAGGGCTAATTGTGGCACAGAAGATGTCCAAGGCAGATGCCCGTGCACGTGCCCTGCGTGTTCTTGAACAAGTAGGGCTTTCTGCCAAAATCAATGAGTATCCAAGCATGCTGTCTGGCGGACAGCAGCAGCGGGTCGGCATTGCCCGCGCACTGGCTCTGAATCCAGAGGTCATCCTGTTCGATGAACCGACTTCTGCCCTGGATCCAGAGCTGGTCGGAGAGGTATTATCGGTCATTCGTTCGATTGCCCAGGAGGGCATCACGATGATCGTTGTTACCCATGAAATGGGTTTTGCGCGTGAAGTGGCGAATCGGGTTATCTTCATGGATGGGGGGCATGTCGTGGAGCAAGGAACACCTGAGGAAATCTTTTTACGGCCCAAGCAGGAACGAACCCGCCAATTCCTGAGCCGATACTCCTCTGATTGGAGTTATGTCATTTGACGATATAGGCGCAAGCTGGAGTAACTGACGATCCCGGCCCGGCATATGCTGTAGCAGGCAAATGCTGATAGGCCGGGTTTTTCTATGGGTGAAGCAGGCCGTGACGGTAAGGAGGAGGACCATGCAGAGCAAAGTTGATGAAATACTCACACATATTGCACACTCACACCAGCAGCTTGCACGAGTATTGGATGCCAAACGTCAAGTCGCTGTGCGGATGTCTGAAATTATTAATCATTTGCCGGATATCGAACCGGAGCTGGATGGCGTAGAGGGTCTGCTGGATAGCTCTGGACAAATCAACAAAAGCATCATCTCCTATTTGGGGGGCCTTGCGGATCTGGAAGAAGCTGTTGCCGAAACGCTGACCCAGGTCATGCGGGAGATGGCAGGTCAAGAGGAAGAATAAGCCCGGAAGGCGGGTGAGAGAACATGAGCAGAGAACAAAGTCTCATACTGATGCTGGATGCTGCAGCCAAGATGCAATGGAACATTGC
Source organism: Paenibacillus sp. 7523-1 (assembly GCF_002276415.1). Taxonomy (NCBI): domain Bacteria; kingdom Bacillati; phylum Bacillota; class Bacilli; order Caryophanales; family Paenibacillaceae; genus Paenibacillus; species Paenibacillus sp. 7523-1. The sequence continues at coordinate 198,272 of NZ_NPBR01000022.1, forward strand.
ACTGATTTTGGAAGCCAAGGCGATTGAAGCTGAGAAAGTTCGGAATTGGGCGCTGAATCACCTGAACGGTGAAGCATTTCTAACGCACGGTGATCAGGTGGCAGAACCGCTGAAAATGCATGATCAACTGGTTGAAATGCTGGAAGGATTAACCCGGATGGAAACAGGGCTCTGCAACAACTTGAAAGCTGTCATGGTCGATAACAGTGCTGAAGAAGGCGGGATGGACGGAGGCATGTTTGGCGGTATGGATCTTGGAGACATGGGAAAATGAGTCTGCTGCAGCGTGAGCAGGAAGTTAAACTGGCTCTCATTGAATCCATTGCACACAGCCAGCAGGCCCTGGCACGCATTCTGGACAGTGTAGCCAGCGTAACCGCTCATTCGGAAGTATCTGCCCGCAATCTTGCCGAGAACATTCGTCTGCTGAGCAGGTATCAGGAAGAAATGTCCCGTATGGTTACGGGGATCAGGTTAGCACGAATTCAGCAAGGGGAGCCCGGCTTGCCGTGGCTCAAAGAACCTGAATATGCGGTACGTATCGTTCGGGACATACAGGAGGAATGTTGATATGTTGAGAAAGAAAAAGTTGAAGCTTAGAACGAAAAGAGCTTTGCTTACACGTGGTGCCCGTCTGCGCAAAGTCCGTAAGCTGCGTGCCATCAAAGGCAAACGTGTACTGCACAAACGCACGCTTAAAGGACGTAGTGCGTGGCTCAAAAAAAAGAAACGTTCGGTACGGCGGCACCGGAGTCCGAAGCCCGTACAACCAGTCGTCCCGGCTACCCCTACCGATCCGAACCCGGACAACGCGTACAGTCAGGGTTACAACGAGGCGTACAACGAGGGATTCAACGCGGGTTTCGCCAAGGGTTTCGAAGACGGACATCAGCTGGCGTACAAGGCACAATAACCGAATAGACCTGATTAGCGGCAGACGGATCGCTGCAGGTCCAGCACATATGATCACCCGGGGGGGATTTATCCCTCCGGGTGATTTGCATGGCCGCAGAAGCGGACATGCCCGTACAGGCCAATGTGGAGGGCAGACGCCAATTTTGTGCCTTGCAGGACACCCGTCCATGATGCATCTGACCCCGGGGCATATCCTTTAGAGGGAAGACCAATCTCGGGGAGAGACGGATACGGAATCTCCTGAAAGGAAGACAGGGTGAAGGATGTGGCAAAAAAACGACACCGATCGCTCCCGGAAGCGAAGATAGCTTACCGCAGCGGATATGCTGAAGGCCGCAGATTCGGCGGCTGTCAGGCCATGATGGAGCGAGTTCAGATGTTTGAGCCGACCATGCGGGATATGAAAGTACTGTACATTCCGCAAGGATTTGATGCCATCGATGAAGGTGTCATCTTAGCACTGCAGCAGTCTGTGCGTGAATGTGTTGTCGGGTCGCCGGCAACCATGCTGCAGGATGCAAGTCAGCACAGGCCGGATGTCGTGTTGGTCATGAACGGATTGCACGTTTTTCCTGCGGATCACCTGGAACAGGTAGACGGGATACGTGCTCTCGGTATTCGGACGGCAGTATGGTTTGTAGATGATCCGTATTTCACCGAAGATACGGCGACCATCTGCAGGCATTACGATGTGGTGTTCACGCATGAAGAAGCTGCGGTTCCATTTTACGGAGGGAACGGAGCGAGGAGAGTCATCTATATGCCACTCGCAGTTAATCCCGGCATGTTCCAGCCTCGTCGCATCGAGCCTCAGCACCAATACGATATTTGTTTTATCGGCACAGGCTTCTGGAACCGGATCGCCTTGTTCGATGAACTGGCCCCTTTTCTGGCGGACAAAAAGGTATTCATTGCCGGCAGCCAGTGGCAACGGCTGACACGGTCGGATGTACTCGGCCCTTTTATCCATGACGGATGGATCGATCCAAGCTCAACCGTTAATTATTACAACGGCGCCAAGATTGTCATTAATGTTCACCGGACCTGCGAGAATGGCGAGGACAATCGCAATACGCATCATCTGCAAGGGCGATCCATTAATCCTAGAACGTATGAGATCAGTGCCTGCGGCACAATGCAGATTACGGATGCACGCGGTGACTTGCCTCGCTTTTACCAGCCGGGTTACGACATTGAGACGTTTACCACAGCAGCCGAACTGGAGAGCAAAATCAATTATTACCTGAAGCATGAGCAAGAACGGCAGGCCATGGCTTGGCGGGGGCTATTGACCACGTTGAACCAGCATACGTTTGCCCGCCGAATCGCCCAGCTGCTGGAACATGTGTAGAACAGCGAGCCCGCAATACAGCGAATGTTATTTCAAACAGAAGGAGTGGCGGTATGTCTATCAAACACCGTAAAAAGAGGAATTTTCATACGCCAGTGCTCAGCCTGGCTGATCAGGCCCGCAAAAACGGGCAGCATGCCGGTTATGATGCAGGCAAGGAAGAAGGCTACCTGCGCGGGCGTGCCAACTATATTGTCAATTGCGCACAGGAACCGCTGCCTTTCCGGCAGATCCACGTCCTGTATGTCTCTTCGGGTAAAGGATTCCCCTATTCACCGCTGGATGAGGCGATTATGGCCACCCTGCAAGGCATGGTTGCTCAGGTGTCGCTGACCGATCCACGGCAGCCGGTATCTGAAATTGCGCTGCAAAATCGCCCCGATTTGGTTCTTGTCCTGGATGGCATGGACATTCCGCTCGAGCATATCGATGCGATTCGTCAGGCAGGCATCCAGACAGCAATCTGGCTGACGGATGATCCGTACTACACAGATATGACGATGGAACGTGTGCATCATTTCGATCATATCTTCACACTCGAATTAAACTGCGTAGAACTATATCGTCAGAGCGGCTGTGCGTCTGTACACTACCTGCCGTTTGCGGCATTCACCAATCATTACTTCCCGATCACAACGCCATCTCCCCTGCACCGGGACGTCAGTTTTATCGGATCGGCCTACTGGAACCGGGTTTATTTCTTCAATCCAATCATGGCACAGATCATGTCACACAATACGGTATTTAATGGCATCTGGTGGGACCGTCTGCCTGGCTATGAAGCCTATGGCGAGAAGATTGAGCATGGACGCTGGATGAGTCCGCAGGAAACCAATGATGTATATAACGGGACAAAAATTGTGATCAACCTGCACCGTTCCCACGAGGATGATTCCGTTAATAACAACCATCTCAAAATACCACCAGCTTCGCCGAATCCAAGAACATTTGAGATCTCGGCTTCCGCAACACTGCAGTTAACGGATGCACGTGATGACCTGGCACGGTTCTATAAGCCAGGTGTGGAGATTGAAACCTATTCTTCTCCTCAAGAGCTGCTCGACAAGGTTGAATACTATCTTACTCACGAGAAAGAGCGCCGTGAAATTGCACTCCGCGGATTGGAACGGACGCTCAAGGAACACACGTATGGCAGAAGGATTAATGAAATGCTGACCATTATATTCCCTTAATTTCCGGTCGGGAGGAGGTGTGCACAGACCTGCATGCGATATGCATGCAGTGGTCCGTGCAGCCATGGCGACTAAACCGAAACTCATGTTGTTTTCCCATGTGTGCAATACCCGGAGTATTACGGGGGCAGAGAAACTTTTGCTCCATTTTATGAGGGAAATGGGCTCCATCTTCGACTGCGTGCTTGTTGCTCCACAGGAAGGCAAGCTCGCCGGACTTGCGCGAAGATTCGACATTCAGGTCAAGATATGCTCGCTGCCCATGCTTCACGGTGTGTACACACCCTACCAGGGCATTGCAAATGATGCAGAACAGCTTCGCTACACACCAGCTTATCAGGACGTGGTTTCCCTCATCAGGGAAACTTCTCCTGCGCTGGTATTGACGAATACCTGTGTGAATGTGCTGCCTGCCGTTGCAGCCAAATCGCTGCAGATTCCAGTCATCTGGAAGATTACGGAGATTATTCAGATCAATGCTCATACAGACGAAGCGGTGCAGATGATAGACCGATATTCGGACTGGATTATCGGCATATCCGAGACGGCTGCGGCCCCGTTCAAACATGCGGGCTTGAGCGGGAAGCTGTCCGTTCTTCCACCAACCTGGGACCCGGCACTGCCTGCCCCGGACCGCTGGCTTCATTTGCGTGAACGCAAGCGCAAGGAGCTCGGTTTCAGGAACTCGCATGTCTGTATCGGCTATATCTCTTCTTTTATATATGATGCCAAAGGGCTTAGACCTTTTATTGACATGGCTCTGCAGCTCTGCGAAACCCACTCAAAAGCCAGGTACTGGATCATTGGTGCGCCAGCAGACAAAAAGTACTATGACGAATGCGTAGCACGGGTGAAGAAGTCAGGATATGCCCGCAGGTTTACCTTTACGACATTTGAAGAAAACGTATCTCTTGCCTATACAGCGATGGATATGGTGGTTATTCCGAGCATGGTCAAGGAAGGCTTTGGCATGACTGCGCTGGAGGGCGTTTATTTTGCCAAACCGGTTATTGCTTTTGCCCAGGGCGGTCTGTCGGAGCTGCTGGAAGGAGTCGGCAGCGGCCAATTTCTTGCTCCTCCGGGAGACAGCAATGCACTTGCCGTCTTGGCGACGACACTGCTGAATGACACGGAACTGGCGTCCGATATTGCATGGCGAGGCCGGGCAGAAGCGGAACGATTGTATGGAATTGAAACCTACAGAGCTGGCATGCATACGATGGTGACACAGTGGTTGCTGCGGTACCCTGGGTGGTTCCCTTACATTCAGGCACCGAATGGCCCGGTGTATACCTGGGGAGAAGGCGGTTTGCGTACCGTACTTGCTCTGGACCCCGGGGCAGTCAGAGCACTTCTGTTCCCGCTGTCGGTTATTCAGGCATTACCACTTTCTCCACTTCCGCCGATTGCCGTAGGCCACCCTGTTCCCGCTGATGTGATTGAAAAGCGTCCGGCCAGCAAGGTCAGGAAACGGAAAACGGGGGTAAAAAAGCGAACCCGAAAAGCGGCTCAGCAAAAGAGAAAGCATCTGTACAGGGCGAAACCAACGGCTCGCAAGCGCACGACTGCCAGGTCAAGGCGCCGGGCGCGTCGGAAAGGTTCCAATACACGATGAAGGCGGGATAACGATGAAGATCATGACGGTGCTGGGCACGAGACCAGAGATTATCCGGCTCAGCCTGATCATTTCCAAGCTGGACCAGTACGCGTCCAAGCATATTCTTGTGCACACAGGACAGAACTTCACGGAAAGTCTCAGCGGTCAGTTTTTCAAGGAAATGGGCCTGCGGGCGCCAGACTACGTCCTTCAGGACGAAGCTGCCTCGCTGGGCCGTCAGCTATCCTCCATGTTTACTCAAATGGAAGATCTGCTGCTTCAGGAAAAGCCGGACAAAGTGCTGCTGCTGGGTGATACCAACAGTGCACTCTGTGCCGTGCTGGCTGAACGCATGGGGATTCCGGTCGTTCATATGGAGGCAGGCAATCGATGCTTCGATCTGGATGTGCCCGAAGAGAAAAATCGAAAGGTCATCGATGCCATATCGACCATTAACATGCCTTATACCGAACAGAGCAAGAAGCACCTGGTTAATGAAGGTGTGCCCAGTCGGCGAATTGTGCTCACGGGCAATCCGATATACGAAGTCATGCGTCATTATGACGCCCAAGTGAACGCCAGTAAAATACTGAAAAAGCTCAAGCTGAAGTCTGGGCAGTACTTTTTGGTAACCGCCCACCGGGCAGAAAATGTAGATCATCCGCCTCATCTGCTGGAGATCATGAAAGGACTGAACCAGGTTGCGGAAGAACACGGCCTGCGGGTGATCTGCAGCATCCATCCCCGAACGGCCATCCGTATCGCAGAACATTTGCAGCTGGAGATGAATCCGCTTGTGGAATTCCACGAACCGTTCGGATTTTTTGACTTCGTCATGCTGGAACGACATGCACGCTGTGCACTGACGGACAGCGGAACCGTTCAGGAAGAATGCTGCATCATGGGTGTACCCACAGTCACCATGCGACGGACAACCGAACGTCCGGAGACGGTGGACTGCGGCAGCAACGTAGTCTCCGGTCTGGATGCAGCCCGCATTGCGGGATGTGTGAAGGTCATGACGGAGATGGCAAGTGACTGGGAATGCCCGCAAGGTTACAAGGCAACAGATGTATCCGGTAAAGTGGTCAAATTTCTGCTTGGAGGGAAAATACATGTTTGAAAATAAACGTATACTCGTGACAGGCGGTACTGGATCATGGGGGTATGAACTCGTGGCTCAACTGCTGCCTCAAAACCCAAAGGAAATCATCGTTTACTCCCGTAATGAATCAAGCCAGGTGGCCATGAGCCGCGAGTTCGAGGATCCTCGCCTTCACTTCCGAATTGGGGATATTCGTGACAAGGAAGCATTAACGGCGGCTTGCCAGCAAGTGGACTATGTATTCCATCTGGCGGCGCTCAAACATGTGCCGGTATGTGAAGATCAGCCTTATGAAGCGCTCAAAACCAACGTGATTGGTACTCAGAACGTGATTGAGGCTGCCATCGAAAACCATGTTGAAAAGGTCATTTATATCTCGACTGACAAGGCGGCCAACCCATCCAATTTCTATGGCATGACCAAGGCGATCGGCGAGAAATTAATTGTATATGCGAATTTGCTGCACAGTAATACCCGATTTGTGACTGTACGGGGCGGGAATGTACTTGGCACCAACGGCAGCGTGGTGCATCTCTTCAAGAACCAGATTCGTCAGAAAGGTCAAGTATCCATCACGGATATGAATATGACCCGGTTCTTCCTCACACTTAAGGATGCCATCACGTTGCTGTTCAAGGCTTCCGTAGAGAGTGTAGGCGGGGAAATTTTTGTCATGACGATGCCTACGTGCAAAATTGTGGACCTTGCAGAAGTGCTGATCGAGGATTCCGGCGTAGAGAACGTGGCCATTGTGGAACGCGGTACCCGGCCTGGTGAGAAAATTCATGAAATTCTGATGAGTGAATTCGAGAGCATGACAACGGTTGTTTACGACGAACAATATCTGGTCATTCTCCCTACACTCGGCATCCCGGGATTGCGTGAGCATTACACGAACTGCCCTCCGGTTTCCTTTAGCAGCTTCAGTTCAGAACATCAGCTGATGACGAAAGAGGAGATTCGCGACATTCTGAAACGCGGAGGATTCCTGTCATGAAGCTCCTGATACTTGGGGGAAACGGAATGGCCGGCCATGTTATGGTCGACTATTTCCGCCGTCAAGGTCTGCACAGTGTCTTCTACACCACGCGGGATGTGTCTGACCCGAACGGTCTGCTGCTGGATGTAAATGACAGCTATATGGTGGATCGTCTGGTGGAGGCTGTGCACCCGGACGTTATCGTTAATGCTGTTGGTGTGCTGAACAGCTTCGCAGATGAAGATAAAATTACCGCTTATCACATTAACGGCTTCCTTCCGCATCGTTTGCGGAGGGTGGCCGACACCATTGGTGCCCGACTCATTCATATCAGCACGGACTGTGTCTTCAGCGGGGACCGTGGTTCCTATACGGAGAATGATGTTACGGATGGGACATCATCCTACGCGATTACCAAGGCACTGGGTGAGGTTCATGATCCAGGGCACCTCACGATCCGCACCTCCATAATTGGGCCCGAAATCCGGAAGGGCGGCATCGGCCTGATGCATTGGTTTATGTCCCGCACAGGTGAAGTGGGTGGATATACGCGTGTGTTCTGGAACGGTGTAACTACACTGGAGCTGGCAAAATGGGTGGATCATTATCTGGCGTCACCTGTCAGTGGCCTGATTCATTTGGCGCATCCTGAACCGGTTAGCAAGCACGATCTGCTGCTTCTTTTCCAGCAGACCTGGAACAAGCAAGATGTGAATATTGTGCCTGATGACAGTCTTGTGCAGGATCGTACCCTCGTTTCCACACGCGAGGATGTGAAGACAGACCTTCCGGATTATTCTACGATGCTGAAGGAGCTGGCATTATGGATGGAGCAGAGCTAACGGGCAAGAACGTACTGATTACAGGAGCCTCCGGTTTTACCGGACGACATGCTGTAGCTTATTTTAAGAGCGTCGGTGCTAAGGTTGCCGCCGTGGTGCGGCGAGCAGGCGTGCATTCGTTTGGCGAAGGCGTTGCTGTACATGTGTGTGATCTTAATGATAAACAGCAGGTGCGTCAACTGATTGATGAGGTGCAGCCAGATTACGCGCTGCATCTCGCAGGGAAAAACTCAGTCCCCGACTCCTGGTCGGACCCGCTGCTTGTACTGGAAACGAATGTGATGGCTGTCCTGTATTTACTGGATGCTCTTCGAAGCTGTCCATCAGCAAGGACAGTCATCGTGGGATCCCGGTTGAAATACACCGTCGAACCAGGCCGAAAACCAGAGCCTCCTCATCCTTACAGTCTCAGCAAAGCGCTGGAAGAGATGGTGTCATTGTCATGGATGTCCCTGTTTGGGCAGCAGATCATGCTGGCTGAGCCCGGAAATTTGATCGGGGCCGGTCCTTCTACAGGCATCTGTTCGCTGCTCGCACGGCATGTGGTTGCCTGTGAGCAAGAGGGCAAACGTGAAGCTTTCCGTCTATCCGGGCGGGATAATACACGGGATTTCCTGGATGTACGGGATGCGGTCAGAGCCTATGCCACACTACTTGTGCATGGAACTACGGGAACTGTCTACCCGGTGGTTTCCGGGACGGAGCGCAGTCTGGGCGAAATCGCGGATACCTTGCTCTCCATGTCAGAGGCAGAAGTGCCTGTCCGCTGGGACGGAGCCTCTTCAGGGCCAGATGGGGCTGGCAAGGAGGAGGAGTTATCGCTGCTGCGTAAACTGGGATGGCAGCCTCAGATTCCATTTGCCCAATCCCTTCAGGATATTCTGAACGATGTTCGGAAGCAAGGGGGAGGGGCCAAATGAATCCAAAAGTATCCGTTGTCATTCCATTCTACAATTGCCCTTATGTGCAGCAGGCGATCCAAAGTGCGATAAACCAGACGTATACCAACGTGGAGATCATTGTGGTGGACGACGGCTCTACAAGGCATGCGGAGCTTCTCCAGCCCTACCTGCCTTATATCTATGTGCTTGGCAAAAGCAACGGCGGCACAGCCTCGGCACTTAATCACGGCATTCGTCATGCTTCGGGTGATTATGTGGTCTGGCTAAGCTCGGATGATCTTCTCTATCCGGATAAAATACGTTATCAGGTCGAGTTCATGCAGCGGGAAAATGTGCTTGCCTCACATACCAACTTTCATTACATCAATGAACATTCGGCGGTTACCAAGCTGCATGGCGGAGCAGAACCGATGGCCGACGTTGACTGGCTGCGCCGTTTCGTGGGTGGCAATCCTGTCAATGGTTGTACCGTCATGATTCGCAAGGATCTGTTCGGAGCCGTAGGTCTCTTCGATGAGCTGCTTCCATATACGCATGATCTGGATCTCTGGCTGCGTATCCTGCTGAATGGATATCGTTTTCCATACCTGAATGAACCTCTTACGGCATATCGCTGGCACGGCGGGATGGGGTCGGTGCGTCATGCGGAGACAATTGGCAAGGAGGCTTCCATGGTCTGGTCCAGATATCGTGAACCTTTGCTGCAGCGAATTGCAGCCATGGGTGGTTGAACCGTATGAAGGGATTGAGGGGTTATGGGAGCGAGATACCATAATACCCTCTTTTCTATGTATCCGCTCATGCGTAATTCATGATCTTTCCCTCACAGATGCCCGCGAACCGGAGGCAGTTCCATCATATGATAAGGGTAGATGTTTTATAGAGAGGCGAGGAAAGGGGAGGCCCGAATGGAACCCAAAGTTTCTATTGTCATCCCGTTTTACAACTGTGCTTATATTGAGCAGGCTGTTCACAGTGCTCTGAACCAGACATATCCTCATATCGAGGTTATCGTGGTGGATGACGGCTCTACGCAGCATGTGGAGAAGTTGAAACCATTTACGGATCGTATCACCTATGTTCGAAAGGAGAATGGGGGGACGGCAACAGCCCTGAATGAAGGGATCAAGCGTGCGTCGGGGGACTATTTCGTCTGGCTCAGCTCGGATGACGTAATGCTGCTGGATCGGGTGGAGAAACAGCTGGAATTCATGCTTAAGGTAAAAGCTTCCTTCTGCCATGGGGCCTATCATTATGTCAATGAAAACAGTGAATGGATGGATACGGTTCAGCCTGAAGTAGGCAGCCGTCTCGAGATGCTGCAGGTGCTGCTCGAAGGCTGTCCCATTAACGGCTGTACCGTGATGCTGGAGATGGATGCATTTCGGAAGTTCGGCATGTTTGACACCGAGTTCCGCTATACCCATGACTATGAGATGTGGCTGAGATTATTTCCGGTCTACGAGCTGTTTTATTTCAACGAGCCCTTGATGTGTTACCGGGTTCATGATTCAATGGGAACCAAAAAACACTTTGAAGCATTAAAAGCCGAGATGGAAATGGTTCAGGCCAAACATCGGCCAATTTTGCTGAATCTGCTTCAGATCGGCGGTTATTGGCAGTAATCATGGGTACATTCGGACATAAAAGGTAAAAAAGCACGTAAAAGAGAGGGAATTTCTTCTGGTTCTCCTGAGTTGTGGACCAGTGGGGATGCTCTCTTTTTGCTTTTTGCATGATTTAGATCGTCTTTCAAGGGAAATAACCCTCTTGCAGCAAGAGGGTCAGCATCCCCAATATGATTAATCATTAGAGCACATAATAGCCATTGCTTCCGGATCAGGCAAGGTATACCCCTTGGGGAGTGTTTCTACCAAGGCATTCATAATCTCGTAATTCACTTCAATGTGGGGGGTAGAGACAGGGACGGAAAACCAGCCATTATATAAATCACTCGGTACAAGCAGGGTCATATCGGGTGCCCTCCTTTTTGAATTGCTTCCTGATATACCTGTAGTGTGCGCATTCCCATTTCCTCCAGGGAGCGGTATTTCTCTGCCCAAGCCTTGGCCTGTGCGCCGACTCGCATACGAGTGGCGTCATCCTGCAACAGGGCGTTCAATAGTGCGCTCAGGGAGTCCACATCCTGCGGAGGAACGACCCAACCGGTATGAGCAGGCTCAACCATCTCCGGCATGCCTGCCGTGCCGCTTACGATAACAGGAAGTCCGGCAAGCTGGGCTTCCGTAACCGAGAAGGGCTGCGTGTCCTGCAGGCTGGGCTGTACATAAATATCGGCACGGCGCAGGAATGATGGGATGTTGTCCAATTTGCCCCAGAATACGATATCTCCTCCAACACCAAGATCATTAGCCTGGGAACGCAGGTCTTCCATCAAATTCCCTTCTCCCGCAATCCAGCAGACCCAATCAGAGCGAAGTTGCTTTAGGCTGGCCAGAGCGTTGATCAGTACATGAACGCCTTTGATAAATTCCAGTCTGCCTGTGAAGGCAATGACCTTCTTGCCTGCAGGGGGCCGCTGTCGGAACCGGACGGATGCCTGGGAACGGTAAGCGGGAAGGTCCACAGCATAAGGGATCAGCCGGAATTTGTCTTCAGGAACCTGCAGTGATGTCAGTGTACTTTTGATCCAGCGGCTGGATACCAGAATAAGCTCCGATTGTGCGGCGCTCCGCTGCTCCAGTGAGAGGAAATAGCGTCCGCGTCTGGATTGCAAATAGGCTGGAAGCGTAAGCTGCGGGTTGGATTTTTGCTCATCATAAAAGGTTTCGCGTGCAAGTGCCCCGTGATAACTGGTTACCATGGGGGTGTTCTTCTTCAGAATTCGTTTCATCGCCACGGCTGCCACAGGATCTTGTGCATGAATCATGTCATAGTGTTCTACACCCAGACAGGCAGCAGCCATTTCAAATGCATATCGGTTCAGTTCGTAATATGCGAGGAGAGGATCGGCTGTAAATTGTGGAAGATCTGTCGGATTGAGCTTGGCTTGCAGCATAGGCGATACGTTTTCTTTGGAAAAGTTCCGATTCAGGTTACGGATATAAACTTCATTCTTCGCGCCGTTCGTTCCCATGATATCGACTTCAACGCCAAGTGCCATCAACCTGTCGGCGAGCTGTTTTACATAGGTCCAGATGCCTCCCATTTGTGTAAGCTCCCAGTAGGTAACGAGCAGAACTTTCATAAGTACCTCCTTGTCACGGCCTGCACAGGCGGTTCTGCTATCCTTCTATTCTATGAGAGAAGCTGTGCCAAAGGCCGGGCAGGAAGGTACATCTGTCAAAAATGGGTGAATACAACTGGCATAGGATGCAGGGCAGCATAAACTATTACCAGGTCGTACACAGCAGAAGGAGGCACAAGTGTGGGGGCATATATAATGGAAATCCATGAGGGCATGCTTCAAACGGCTGTTCCAATTAAGTATATCGACGTGGAGGTCGCGTTCGCAGGGGAAGACGGAGCAGATGTGTATGTCGGCGGGATCAGCCCAACCAGTGGAGAACTGTATCGGCATATCTTTCATATTGGAGCAGAGTCGACCGGTAGCAGCCGTAATCACATCATTCATGACCTGAACGTTTCACCCCATATGTGGCAACTGCGAATTATCAGCAACAAGAGCAGGCCCTATCATCTGGAGATTAGGGTGTATTGCAGAAGTGCTTGTGGACAGACACTGGGTGTGCTCTCTGAACACCAGATGATTAAGCTGGCAGATTAGTTAGGCAAAACGATTGATGGAAAACGAGCCAAATCAGTGGAGCAGGAGAGAGCCTGTTCCCTTTTTTGTGTTTGCTTATACTGAATTTTACATAAGAAAATAGCTTGACAGCAAAGGTATTTTCATTAAAATAAAACCATGGTTAAAACAAAAGTTTAAAACGACGGTTTAAAACAAATGTTTGAATCAGTCATGATTATAAGGCTGTACGTGAGGGGAAATTCCTCCAAGCCGGAAAAGAGAGTGGTCAATGAAACAACAAACAGCAGTGAACCAGAATCCGGAGGAGTTCTCGATCAGAACAATTATTCTTCCGCTCTTAGCCATCATCGTTGGTATGATCATGGTCATTCTGGATAGTACGGTCGTGAACGTCGCGATTCCGAATCTGGTACAGTACTTCGAGACAGATCTGAAGACAATCCAATGGACCGTAACGGGCTATACCTTGGCTTTGTCGGCAGTTATCCCATTAGCCGGATGGCTCACGGATCGTTTCGGTGCCAAAAGAGTATTTCTGTTCACCATAGCCATGTTTACCCTCGGATCGGTATTATGCTCGATTGCACAGTCTCCCGAGCAATTGATTGTGTATCGGATTATCCAGGGTCTTGGCGGAGGAATGGTGGCTCCTATTGGGATGGCTATGGTTTTTCGTCTGGCTCCACCTGAAAGAAGGGGCTCCATCATGGGCATGCTCGGGATTCCAATGCTGCTGGCTCCTGCACTGGGACCGGTATTGTCTGGCTGGTTTATTCAGTCCCTCAGCTGGCACTGGATCTTCCTGATCAATCTGCCAATAGGTATTGCTGCTTTTATTCTATGTATCAAATTTCTGCCTGATACAGACCGTGGAAGAACGCCCGCGCTTGACCTGCTTGGTATGATTTTCGCACCGATTGCATTCTCTATGCTCGCCTATGGTGTAAGTGAGGGTGGCACAAGTTGGACGTCCACTTCAACACTGACAGGTGTAATCGTTGGAGGCGTAGCGTTGATCCTTTTCATCATTGTGGAGCTGCGTCACCAAAATCCATTGCTGGAACTACGGGTCTTCAAATCCTCCGATTTTACACGTGGTATCATCCTTGCATGGGTTTCACAAATTGCTTTGTTTGGGGCCATGATTTTGATTCCGCTCTACCTGCAGCAGATCAAAGGCTACACAGCTTTGGAAACAGGGTTAATCCTGCTACCACAAGCGTTGGCATCCGGTGTAGGCATGCCGCTTGGTGGCCGTTTGTTTGATAAAATCGGGGCGAGACCCCTCGCATTCGTGGGTCTGGGTATCATCTCGGGGGCACTCTTTATCCTGTCTTCTATTACATCCGAGACGGGTCTGGGTCTGATTATTCTTAGTCTCGTGATGATGGGACTCGGTATGGGTCTATCCATGATGCCACTGAATACGCATGTGCTAAACGCTGCTCCGCGCAAATTGGTTGGTCGGGTCACACCGCTTACCGCTGCTGCACAACAAGTCGTTGTATCATTTGCGGTTGCTGGTTTGACCGGTTTCCTGACTTCCCGAATTGCGACCAATACAAGTGGAACGGACGTTGGATCTGTCATTAAGGGCCTCGTGTCTGGTTTCAACGACACGTTTTTCTTGGCCGCATGTATTGCATTGTTCGGTTGTTTACTGAGTCTTATCCTCCGTAAACCAAAACGAATGCAGGAAGAAACGCTCCAGACCGGGGATGAACCGGATCCGGCCATGATGATGGGGCACTAATGGATCCTCCTATTTTATGAATAGGTGCTTAATCTCTTTAATCCGAGGCAGTTCAGATATGTTCTGAACTGCCTTTTTGCATTGCTCATGAGAAGATGCTCAGGGCGGTCATCATTTCCCGGAAGGAAATAGCGTACCGATCCGGAGAGAATGAGGCGGTCATATGCTCTCTGCCCTGTTCACGGATATATTTACGCAATTTTTGGTTACGCATGAGTTCGACCGCTTCATCTACTGCTGCATTTACATTGCCCAAAGGATAGAATTTGCCTGTCTTGTTATGAGTAATGAACGAACGTACACCATCGGAATCGGTGCTGAGTACCGGGCAGCCGCAGCTGATGGCTTCGGCAACCGCATAACCAAAGCCTTCAAGAAGGGATGTCGAGAGCATGATTCCTCCAGAAGCAGCAATCATGGAGTAGAACGTGGGCATCTGGGAGTGAGGAACATTGACAAAGATGCCGATGCGGTCCTCCAAGCCATATTCAGCCAACATGTGACGGAACATCACTTCGTCTTCAGGATTGGCCAAGCTTGGATCATGAAACAGCCAAAGTCTGGCTTCGGGAATTTTTTTGATGATCTTACTGGATATGCTCAAGTATTCTCGCCAGTTTTTGTTGTGTTCCAGCCTCCCGACCCAAGCCAAAACGGGGTAGGGGGGAGTGTCTACGGGAACTGGAGCAAACGTATCAGTATCCAGCATATTGGGGATAACAAACCGGTGCAGCCAAGGGCAGATATGAATAAACATATCCAGCAAGTGATCGGTAGGCGGCAGAACAGCAGCGTCACAATGGGCCTGGAGATAAGGAATCGCCATCTGAATCGTTTCCAGTGCCTGATCTCTCGTACCGAGACCCTGAGCTTCAAATATAATTCGTCCTGTATAGCCGAGTCCTCTCAATCTACCAGGCATGGAAATATCCGAAGTCACAATAATGGCGTCATAATGCTGGCTGTGAATCAAAAAACGTATTTCTTCATCATTGGACGCGGTGAAGACCGGAGTACCAGTGCTGTTCTGCAAACCCGATCCTGTATAAAGGTACAATAGATGCGCTTCAATGCCATGACGTTGCAGAACGGCTGTCCGCAAGCGGTTCAAGGTATCCACGCCACCGCTTGGTACAAAAAACGTGAATAATACTTTCACACGGTTCACCCTCTGACTTTTGTGCAGGAACTCATACTCCTGAGCATTTTGCATAAATCCAATAATCGACTTCCAATCCTCAATATATAGATCGAAATGGTCCTATTCGTCTATAATATTGTCCCTTGGAGCGAGTGGAATCGTAATTATGCAAAATGCTGACTCCTGTACTGTATGGTACGTTTCCCCAATGCACAGGGTGTGGGTGAAACCTAAGTTGTTCACATTTTGGACATATATTTTTAATCTTTCTTTTAAGTATCATTAAGCTGGGTTTAGGATAGACCCCGTAAGATACAAGGAACTTCCCGTGTAGACCATCTGGATTGCTTGATGGCACACGGGTATTTTAACGGGAAAGGATGAATAATGTGCTCGAAGTGAAACAGGTCAGCAAAGTGTATGATGGACGGCGCGGCGTGCATCAACTGGATTTCACAATGGAGCGCGGTGAGATTGTTGGTTTTCTTGGGCCTAATGGTGCCGGCAAAACGACAACGATGCGGATGATCACCGGTTACCTGCAGCCCACCGCCGGTTCGATTGTGGTTGATGGACAATCTGTGCATGATCAGGGCAGAGCTGTTCGTTCCAAAATCGGTTATCTTCCGGAAACACCGCCGCTATATCCGGACATGACGGTGCAATCCTATTTGAAATTCGTGGCGAACCTGAGGGATGTTCCGGCACGTGAGATTAAACTGCGGATCAGTGAGATGGTCAGCAGGCTGGGGCTTCAGCAACGGGAAAAACAACTGGTGCGCGGACTATCCAAAGGTTATAAACAGCGCCTGGGACTTGCGGGAGCCATTATCCACAAGCCTGATCTGCTCGTCCTTGATGAACCTACATCAGGGCTGGACCCCAATCAGATTATGGAGATTCGTGATCTGATCCGGGAACTCGGTGAAAATCATACGGTGCTGCTCAGTACGCATATTCTGCCTGAAGTCAGCGCGCTATGTAACCGGATGTTAATTATTAACCAGGGACAGCTAGTACTCGACGGTTCACCACAGCACTTTGGTTCTTCGATGGGGGATCAGTTTAAGGTATCCATTGAAGTCAAGGCGACAGAGCAGCAGCTACATCATTTGCTGACACCTTGGGAGAAGGTGAGGAGGGAAATTATTCAACCCTCAGACGGAAACGGCGGCACAGATCAACAGGGAACGGTCAAAATGCTGCTTACTGGAGAGTCACCCGATGACTTCCGGGAAGAGCTGTTTTATCTTTTATCCGGAGCGGGACTGCCGATTCTGGAAATGAAGAAGGAAAATCTCAGTCTGGAGCAGATCTTCCTGAAGCTGACTACAACGGAACTAGATAATGAGTCACCGGATAAAGGTACACCTGACCTAGTTAGTGAAGACTCTGCGGATTCGCCAACAGAGGAGGAATCCAAATGAGACGAATGATGGCTATTTGCAATAAGGAACTTCAGGCGTATTTTTTGTCACCCACATCCTATTTCGCCTTCGCGGTCTATGTGCTGATGACAAGTTTATTGTTTTACTCCAGTTTCGTGTATTACCAGCCCAGTATTGTGGATTATCGCCTTGTGCTCGGTGATACCTTATCCATGCTGCTGTTTGTGGTGCCTTTATTAACCATGAGGCTGGTGGCAGAGGAATTCAGGCAGGGTACAGATGAGCTGCTGATGACCTCCCCGGCTCGGGTAACCGAAGTCGTATTTGGTAAGTATCTGGCCTCTCTGGCCATTCTGATCGTGCTTATTCTGTGCAGTTTGGTCTATCCGTTCATCATGTCGTTCTTTGGAACGTTGGATGTGACTTCGGTTTGGCTGTCGGCGCTGGGACTCTTCTTCCTGGGCGGCAGTATGATGGCGATCGGATTGTTTGCTTCTACGTTATCTCAGCATCAGATGGTGTCTGCGGTGGCCGGTTTTATTATTTTGCTCGTATTGTGGATGCTTGATTCATTCGCAGGCAATACCGGTTCTACGCTGCAGAAATGGCTTGATCCATTTGCGCTGACGAACCATTTTGACAGCTTCACGAAGGGTGTGCTGAGTGGACCGGATATCTTGTATTATGTGACGCTATCGGGCGTATTTCTGCTACTGAGCATTCAAATCGTGGAACGGAAGCGGTGGAGGTGAGAAGATGAAAAAATGGTTAAGTCATACGAATAGTACGGTGCTGTCTGTAGCGGTCATCGGCATTTTCATTTTGCTTACGCTGTTTCTGAATTCGCTTGGCGGATTCCAGCTGGATCTGACGGCAAACAAACAATACACCTTATCGGACCAGTCACTGACCGCGATCAAAAATGTAAAGGATGACGTTAGCATTAAGGTATTAACGGTGGAGAACGCCAACAATACCGTCTTGAATCGCGAAGTGACGGACATGGTTCAAGAGTATACCAAGCGAAACAGCAAGCTGAAGATGGAACAGTATAATCTGACACAGGAACCGACGCTGGCCTCGAAATACGGCATCACAGGCAGTTCCATCGTCCTGGAGCAGGGGGATCAATATAAAGTTATTGATATCGCCAGTCTGTTTACAGCAGTAGGGGATGGCAGTGATGGGTCATACCAATTCACGGGGGAGGAAAAATTAACACAGGCTCTGATGAATCTGTCTTCCACCGAAATGAAGAAAATGGTATTCCTTACAGGGCATGAGGAGCTTGGCCTGGATCAGTTGACCACGCTTCGTTCGTCCCTGGAGCAAAACAATATTACAACAGAAGAACTGCAGCTCAATCAGGCCGGAGTGGTTCCCGAAGATGCGGACGTACTTGCGATCATTGGCCCGCAGCGTGATCTTAGTGATGCTGAATTAAAAGCCATTCGAACCTATCTGAGCAATGGTGGCAAGCTGATGTTGTCCCTCGGTTTTGTGGAGGATATGAAATCGAGTTGGAAAAATATTGACAAACTCATGGCCGATTATGGAGTGGTTGATGAGCATGCCGTGATGGTGGACAACCAGCAGGCCAGCACGATGGGGCCACTATGGGTTGTACCCGAATACGGTACACATGCCATTACAGATAAATTGTCCGCAAGTCAGTTGTATCCGATGTTATCCCTGTCGATTGCTCTAACAAGCAAGGAACAGGAGAAATATACACTGTCGCCACTGATTCAATCTTCGGATGATAGTTATGGTGAGACGAATATTGAAGGCTTGCTGCAAAACGAAACAGCGAATGATCCGGATCAGGATATCCAGGGACCTGTCGAGCTAGGATATGCAGCAGATACGACCGAAGGCAAACCGAAAGCTGTGATCCTTGGATCTTCCATCTTCATGCAGGATTCGGAAATCGGGAATGGCGGTAACCGTGACTTCATTTTGAATACCTTCAATTATTTAAGTGAAAAAGAGGACGGGTTAACCATTCGCCCGCGGGTGCAGGCTGGTTATGAAGTGGCTTATCTGAATGGTGAGCAGGCCAGAACGATTTTCTTCGTTGCGATTGTGGGATTCCCGCTTATCTTTGTTATCATAGGTGTATTCTTGTGGTGGAGGCGCAGACGCGTATGAAGAAATGGATTCCGACGATTCTGGTCGTGTTGGTACTGATTGTGGGCTGGATTTATGCGGCCAATCAGAATTATTTTCGCGAAGAAGAAGCGGTGAAGGTCCAGCTGCTTGGCATTCACTCTGATGATATCCAGTCAATTACCATTCATGACCTTGGTACAGGTAAGACGGAAGCAGAGGATTCATCCTCTTCATCTGCCCAATTGGAGCTGAAAGACGGCGTATGGAGCATGGTGGAACCCAAGGCGTATCCGCTTAACGGTTATACAATCAGCAGCTGGCTTGATGCGCTAAGCGGAGCAGAACAGGAATTGGTTGTGGAAGAGACGCCGACCGATCTGGAGAAGTATGGATTGGGTTCGACTGCTTCCCGTCTGGATATCAAAACCAAGGACAGCCGTGACATCACATTAAAGATCGGCGGACAGCTTCCAGCAGATGATGCCCGTTATGTGCAGGTGAATTCCGGGCCCGTTGTTGCTGTGAAGTCGGAGTCAATCAGCAATATCGAGCTGACAAGGCATGATCTACTCGATACAACACCGTTCAATCTCGATGATACGAATGTGGCTTCTCTGGACTGGGAAGGAGAAGCAGCGACCTGGGTACTGAAGTCGGCTTCGGAAGACGGTGCGGCCGATCGGACATGGACGCTCAATGGTGAGACGGTTGAATCCACGGAAGCCGTATCTCTCATCGGCAAAATTAAAAATCTTTCCACTGCAGACGACGTCCGTAAAGCTTCCGAGCTCAAGAATGCTGTACCACGATTCACTCTTTCCGTTGAGCAGAAAGTAAATGGAGAGAATGTAACCGACGTGTACCGGGGGCTTACCGTTGCATCGGAACCCGGTATCATCTACGTGATTACACCAGATGGTCAGTGGGCATATTCCCTTCAGGCGGATGTCTTGCAGGATGCGGAGAAGTTTCCCGATACGGTGAAGGCAGCTGACGATGCAGGAACTGGAAGTGAAGATTCAACCTCATCCACTGAGTAGTCTTGGAAAAGTGGATATACGCGGTTTAGGTAAACCAAACCATTATGTTAATTTGGAAAGAAGCGGTGCTGCACATTATGTGTTGGCGCCGTTTTTTCGTTTATTTTGTGCAGGTAGAGGTTCCAGATCCTTTCAGCATATCGGGTACACCAGAAGTGCATCCTATCCTTGTGACCAAAACCATACACATTGGAGGATGAGACATGCCAGCAGCCAAAAAGGCGAAAGCAATCAGCTTATCATTGTCTACTGCAATTTTTGTAATGGCCGGACTGACAGGGTGTGGTGATGGCCGGGATAACAACAATATGCAAACCAATAATGCGGGTCAGGAAGTTCGCGGGCTGAACCGTTATGGTGTGGAGACCAATGGAATGGATGGCATTCGTGCCAAGAGTTATCGCATGCACAATGTCACTGACCTGAAATCCAGTGACGAACTGGCTAA
Source organism: Paenibacillus sp. 7523-1 (assembly GCF_002276415.1). Classification (NCBI taxonomy): domain Bacteria; kingdom Bacillati; phylum Bacillota; class Bacilli; order Caryophanales; family Paenibacillaceae; genus Paenibacillus; species Paenibacillus sp. 7523-1. The sequence goes on from NZ_NPBR01000022.1 coordinate 218,768, forward strand.
ACGTATTACCGAAATGAAAGAGATCAAGTCGGCCAATGTACTGTTAACCGACCGTAACGCTTATGTTGCTGTCCGTTTAACAGACGGTCATGCCGGCAAGATGGATAGTCAATCAAATCGTAACGGGAACCATAACAGCACGATGAACGGTACTTTGCGGAATCGTGCGAGTGGAACCATGCGAACGGAGAGCATGAATCAGGATATGGGTGGTATGCGCGTTCATGCGGGCGACGGAACGATGTCACCATACACGACCAGTGGTATTGCGCCAGGATTGAATACCGGTTCGGCTACAGACCGCAGCCATATGGGGAATGACCGCAGCATTTACGGAACAATGGGTACCGGAACCTTCGGCATGATGCGCGGGCTCACGAACACGGGCAGAGAACGTACGATGAGTGATGGCCATTATGGAATGCAAAGTGAAGGACAAGGCGTAGGACAACGTCAGGACAGCTCGGATGACAACACGTCTGAAGAGATCAAAGGCAAAGTTGCGGCAAAAATCAAGCAATTTGCACCGAATGTAGAGAATGTCTATGTATCGGCAAACCCGGATTTCGTTGATCATGTGCAGACATATGCCGACGATATTCGTAACGGCAAGCCAGTTAGCGGTATGATCGACACGTTCCAGTCCATGGTTGAGCGTATCTTCCCGACTAATGCCATGGATCAGCGTCGTGATGGAATCCTCGGCGATGGCATGATGAACCGTAACAATAACAACAATGATGGCATTATGAATCCTAATCATCGGTAGAAACAGCTAAACAAATATGCCTTTGCGCGGATGGGAACATCAGTGGCAAAGGCATATTTTATATCGCAACATCTAAGAAAAAGCAGAACTACATAACGGTGTGTATCTTCCATTACGAAGGATCAACAAATGGCAGCCCATTTTTTTCATAAAACTGAACCATCGCCCTTGACCTGACATAAGATGAGTTGACTGTATCCCCTTAACCTTGTTACACCAACACAACCCGAGCAAGGAGGGGTGAACATTGAAGGGTATCGATCATAAAAGCAAATTTTTGTTGACCCACCGTGAACGCGAAGTATTCGAATTGCTGGTTCAGGACAAAACGACGCGTGACATCGCAGGGCAGTTATTCATCAGCGAGAAAACGGTGCGTAACCATATTTCGAATGTGATGCAGAAACTCAATGTTAAGGGTCGTTCGCAAGCAGTTGTAGAGCTGATTAAGCTCGGAGAACTGAAGATCTGACGCGAATAACAGTTAGGATGTTGAAGCAGCATGAAAGCCTTTCTCTATTCTCCAATGGTGAAGAATGGGGCAAGGCTTTTTTGCTTTTTAGGACGGGGTAACCAATCATAAAGTGACAAGTCAAAATCAAGTGATAGCGGTTGCCCCCATTGTTAAAATCAACCATAATAAGCTTATAGATCATGACTACATACGAAATGAGAGGAAAGAAAAATGGATCACTTCTTAAAGGAATTTGAGGAAAAGTTTAGAGCCGGCTTTCTTCCCGATCTGGAGCAAACGCTGCAAGAGATGCAGCATGAAAAAGTATATGCTTGCGCGTTTGGAACAGACAGTGACTGGATCACCCTGTTTATGGCAGCAAATACGGAGGAATCGCTTGCGAGGCATATTGCCAGGATGAAAGAAGAAGACCTGTGTGACAGTGAACAGGATGAAATCTACTATCGATGGGGCTGCTCAGAATATCAGTATGGAGGAGATACGCATTTCAACCATATCAGCCGATTGTTGTATGCAACGGAAGATGTTCAGAATTATAAGGATGAGATGATACAACTGATTGCTAAGGTCGTGAATGAAACACCTGATGAATTTTTTGCCCGTTACGGACATTCCAAGGCAGACATTACGTTCTTCATATCCATGACCGATGATGATGAGGCTGAAGAACTGGAAAATCAATCGGTTGTATTGATGACAGAAAGTAGCCTGGCCAGTGAGTTTTTGAAGCGGTATGACGGTCTGGAGTAGTTTATTGATTTGAGACAAGATAGCCTTGCCACACAATGTATAAGATGAGTTAACGGAATGGAATGAAGTATATTTGGGTTCATTTCAAAGTCTTTCCCTGTTCTTAGTCGGATTAGGGAGAGGCTTTTTGTTATAACCTGAAAAGAAATGATCCTCCTACATAAGGCTGTTTTCTCGAATAAACAATCTCCATGATCTCTTCGAAAAAGGCTGATAAAAGAGCTGCTCCAACGCCTCGTACCGGGCCTCATCCAGATGCAGATAGAGCGCCTTTTTGGCGATTTTGGCAGCTGGTTGCGAAGCAGACTTCCGACTTGCCGCTTTTCGCCTGACCGGAATATGAAACTGCAACAAATCCTCCAGGCGATCCCAGCCTTCCCAGCTCATTCTTCCGCCACGTTTCCAGTCGATTGCATACAGGGCATAATAGTTCCGACCACCGCTTTGTTTGACAGCAATAACCCAGGAGGAAGGGATGATCTTTTGTTGTTGTCGTTGATTCACTTGGGGGTGCTCCTTCGTTGATCCATAGACTGCATTCATCTCTTACTATAAGCCTTATGACTTGTCTGCTTCAAGAAGCGTCGTTCTAAACTTTCATTTTGAACATGGAGTAAATTCCCTTGATTTGCAGATCGAGCTTGATTAAAATGAAGTTATAAAAATTATTTTCTTAATTTATCATAAAAATATAAAAATTATTTTCAGAGGAGTATGCTCATGGCAGCCATCATACATGCCTTACAGCAAGAGCTGGATGGACTTCCATCACAGGAACGGCGAATTGCAGAGGTTATTTTGCAATCTCCGTCGGATATTCCCGGCTGGACGATTAATTACCTTGCAGAACAAAGCGGTACCAGTCCGGCAACGGTCACCCGTTTCTGTAAGTCCTTTCACTTTAAGGGCTTCCCGGATTTCAAAATGAAGCTCGCCGCAGAGCTGTCTCATTCAACAGACAAAACGGCTTATCAGGATATCGTGGCAGGCAATCCGTTGTCCAAAATTGTGGAGGCCATAGAGGCCAACCACCTTGCCTCCATTGCGGATACTACCCGGCTGCTGGATTTGGGTAGATTGGAGCATGCGGTTCAGCTATTATGCCAAGCCCGTCGCATTGACCTGTACGGGGTTGCGACCTCATCCATCGTGACACAGGATTTCTATCAGAAACTCGTGCGAATCGGCAAAAGCTGTACGGCCTTTTCGGATTCACATATGCAGATTACGTCAGCTTCCTCGCTAAGTGAAGGAGATGTGGCCATGGCCGTGTCCTACTCGGGTGAAACGCCTGAGACCATCGATGCCCTGCATTGCGCCAAACAGGCGGGAGCTGCAACGATCTCACTTACTTCCTACGGTAACAACAAGCTTGCCGGAGTATCCGATATTCCGCTATTTACGTCTTCACTGGAAGAGGGCATGAGACGGGGAGATATGGCTTCCCGGATTGCGCTGCTGCATGTCATTGATATTTTGTTCACAGGCATGATGAGTGCCGATTTCGACCGCTTTATCCCCAAACTGGAACAATCGTATCACAATGTGCAGTCCTATCGAGTTCAACAACATGGAGGTGCGTGAGATGAACATTCGTATTTTTGAAAATGAAGAAGACCTTAATGCTACAGGTGCTGGCCTGATTGCCAGCTTGCTGCAAACGAAACCACGGGCTGTGCTCGGACTCGCAACGGGAAGTTCTCCGGTGGGCATTTATAAACAGCTCATTAGCTTGTATCAGAAGGGTTTGGTGAGCTTCGCGCAGGCTTCTTCCTTCAATCTGGATGAGTACGTCGGGCTTCCGGTGGAGCATCAGGAGAGCTATCGGAGCTTCATGAATGAGCAGCTCTTTCATCATATTGATATCGATCTGGCGAAAACGCATGTACCAAACGGGCAAGCAACCGACTTGGACCAGGAATGTGCCATGTATGAACAGCGGCTGGATGATCGCGGACCTGTAGATCTTCAGCTGCTGGGTATTGGACACAATGGTCACATTGGCTTTAACGAACCGGGGGATGAACTGACCGGACGCACGCATGTGGTGGATCTGAAAGAAGAGACCCGCAAGGCCAATGCCCGTTTTTTTGCAAGTATTGATGAAGTGCCTGCTCAGGCCATAACGATGGGCGTAGGTACGATTCTGAAAGCCAAACAAATTTTGCTGATCGCCCGCGGTGAGGAAAAGGCTGAAATCATTCGCGAAGCCTTCATGGGGCCGATCACTACCCAGTGTCCTGCGTCCTTGCTGCAATGCCATCCGAATGTGGTTGTACTGCTGGATCGTGCTGCCGGGAGGTTGGTAAAATGAACGGAACTGACATAGCCCAATCCAAAAAAGAGAGCGGCAGCCCCATTTATCTTCTTCGCGGTAAAATGGTACTGCCTGAAGGTCTGGCGCAGGATGGCCTGCTCGCCTGGACGGAAGGGAAAATCATATATGCTGGGTCACTGGAAGGTCTGCCGGCATCCATTCGTGATCAAGCGGTAGTCTTGACTATACCCGATGGGGGCGTTATCGTCCCCGGGTTCATTGATATCCATGTCCACGGTGGTTATGGAGAGGATTTCATGGATGCGAGCCAAGAAGTGTTGGACAAGATTACTTCATTTCACAGCACGCAGGGTACAACCGCCATGCTTGCAACGTCCATGACTGCTCCGAAGGGCAGACTGGATCAGGTGCTCGCCGAAGTGGACCGTTATCGTTCCAAGCCCATGCCATACGCGCAGCTTGAGGGTGTGCATCTGGAAGGACCGTTTTTCAGTCCAAAATGGCCTGGTGCACAAAATCCGGAGCATATCGTACTGCCCAATGTTTCATGGCTCGCAGAATGGGAAAAAGAGTATCCCGGCCTAATTCGCCAGGTTACGCTGGCACCAGAACGGGAAGGTGCACTTGAAGTCATTGCATGGCTGCGTCAGCAGCGGATTACAGCAGCGCTCGGTCACACGGATGCGACATACGAAGAGGTGGAGCGAGCAGTTGAAGCCGGGCTGCATCACGCGGTACATACGTACAATGCAATGACTCCGCTGCATCATCGTAATCCCGGGGCCGCGGGAGCCGTGCTGAGTGATCCTAGAATCAGCGCTGAAGTGATTGCTGATGGAATTCATGTGCACCCTGCGGCAATATCCATCCTGGCCCAGCTCAAGCAGTCTGCCGATCAACTCGTGCTGATCACAGATGCCATGTCCGCTGCCGGGCTGGAAGACGGGGAATACAAAATCGGCGACTTGCCCGTGATCGTGAAGGAGGGCGTAGCCAGATTAAAGGATGGCGGCGCCCTCGCTGGAAGCACACTAACGATGATTCGTGGCTTCCGCTATCTGGTACAAGACGTGGGCATGAGCCTGAGCGCAGCATCTCGCGCAGCCAGTCTCACCCCGGCACGCCTGCTCGGAATCGACCATCGCACCGGTTCCCTGGCTGCAGGGAAACAGGCAGATATCGTTTTGCTTAACCAGGAATTGGGTATTGAGAGTGTATGGGTTAAAGGCAGACTGATTGGCGGTTAGGGTGTTTGGTGAGGGAAAAGAACAGAACTTTATCATCAGGACTAAGATTGGAAGCATGACGGTTTTCCGCTGGAGAGGCAATCGGGTGAGTAATATGTTAAACTAGTCTCAAAAAAAGACGGGATCTGCGGATCACGCATAACGGAGGCGTGAAACATGGAACGTAACGCTATGCTCGAGTTCGATCCATTCCTCACAGAGCTGGCGGAAAAACTGCACGTGCACGGATATTATGCCTTTTATGGTGAGCATTACAATGAAACCGATATGGAGCAGTACCGCAGACACTTGTTTAACTCATTCCGCAATATCGTATGGGTAGAGCTGGATGCACGCAAAAAATATATGATTGTCGATCATCGTGGACGAAACACCGTCATGAAATTGATCGATGGCATGCTGAATACCCGTAGAACACTGCGGGCCAATCAGAAGATGGCGGGGACAGATACGTCCAATGTTCAGCAGGAGATTACCCATCTGACACAGATGGTGCACAAGCTAAGATTTACGACATTTAGAACATAAGTGATGTAAACCAAGAGAGACTTCCCCAAGGGGAGTCTCTCTTTTGTATTGCCACAGCCTAACGAATCCACACCATCTTATCGCAAGGCTCCGTACGGTATGCCGAAGATAACGAACTCCAGTCACGTTAATACAACGTTTACCTATTCGGGATACGTCCACAGCATGGAATAACACGTCTCTGATACGTTAACCCAACCATCTCATAGTAATCAGCCTAATAACGCTCGCTCAGTTCGTTAAATGGTCTACTGCCCGATTAAACATTAACTTCTATTCTAGCGCTACTAATTCTAACGACAAAAAGAGTGTCCCGTCATAATTCAAACGGGACACTCTTTTTGATTGCACTTAACCTCTATCCACATGTAAAGATAGCCTCGATCGTAAATTAAGTTACGGGAAATGCTGCAAAAGAAGTGAAGGGAACGAAATCGACCCAAATAAAAGCGACAGCCGTTAGGGCCATCGCTTTTATTTGTTATTCCTCTATCTAACTTAAGTTGGGTAACTATTTACACGATTAACGGAGCGGGGAGAAAAAGGCTGAAGAAGCGGATCGTTCGCGTTTATCACCGGAACTTCTCCTTTGAGAAAGGGAATCAAAGAAATCCGGGGATAACAGCGATCGGAAGCTTGTTCTCCCTGCGTAGTGTCCTCGTGTAACGAGTTTCAACTTTACAAGCTCTTCAAGAATTGTACAATCGTCAACAAGCCTTTATCAAAGTTCTCCAGGTTGAAGTGTTCATTTGGTGCGTGCAGGTTCTCGTCCGGCAAACCAAAGCCCATCATCACGGCAGGTACGCCGAGTACACGGGAGAGCTTCTCAACGATCGGGATGGAACCGCCATCTTTGGTAAACAGGGCACGAACACCATACACCTGCTCGTAAGCGTCAGCCGCTTTTTGCAGGATCGGATCGGTCGGATCGGTATTGAACGCAAAGGCTTTCTCGATTTGTTTCACATGCAGCGTGGCACCTGGCTGTACGTGTGCACGCAGGTGTGCTTCAATGCGATCCAGCACCTGTTGCGGGTCTTGGTCAGCAACAAGGCGGCATGTGATTTTGGCATGAGCCTCTTTTGGAATGACAGTTTTGGTACCTTCACCCTGGAAGCCGCCCCATACACCGTTCAGTTCCAGCGTTGGACGTGCGCCAACACGTTCCACGAATGAGTAGCCTTCTTCACCGTACAATTGTTCCAGTCCAAGATCCTGGCGAAGCTGCTCTTCATTGAAGCCTTGCTTCACGAACTCTTCTCTCATTTCCGGTGAGAGGGGGAGAACGCCATCATAGAAACCATCCACGCTCACGCGGCCTTGCTCATCATGCAGCGAAGCGAGCAGGGATACGAGGGCATGCAGTGCGTTCGGTACACCACCACCGAAGGAGCCGGAGTGCAGGTCGGTGTTGGCCGTATTCAGATCCACCTCAAGCGAGCAAAGGCCGCGCAGGCCTGTGGAGATCGCCGGTTTCCCTTTTTCGAGCAGGGAAGTATCGGAGATCAACACCATGTCTGCACGAAGCTTGTCCGTATTGTCATTCAGGTAGATCGGCAGGTTCGGGCTGGAGATTTCCTCTTCGCCTTCGATGCAGAACTTCACGTTAACCGGAAGTTCCTTGTTTTCAGCGAGCAGGGCTTCTACTGCTTTAATATGTAAGAAGATCTGTCCTTTGTCATCTGTCGCCCCACGTGCGAACAGTTTTCCGTCCCGAACAGTAGGTTCGAAGGGAGGCGTGTCCCACAGGTTAAGCGGATCGACAGGTTGTACGTCATAGTGTCCATAGATCAGTGCTGTTGGTTTGCCAGGAGCATGCAGGTGGTCAGCATAAACAATGGGATGTCCAGCGGTTTGAATAACCTCTACATTTTCCATGCCTGCACGTGTCAGTGCATCTGCCGCCCATTGTGCAGCACGGTTAATATCCTCTTTATGCGCCGAAATGGCCGAAATACTGGGAATGGACAGCCATTCATTCAGTTCTGCCAGATGTTTTTCTCTATTCTCCTGAAAATAAGCCTGTTCTTTCATTAAAAAAAGCCTCCTTCATGTTTTGCTTTATCCTATTGTAATCCATTTTGGCATCTTAATAAAACATTGGTTAAAAAATGATCGGCTGTGTACCGTTCCATTCCGCCGGAAATTGTGAGTATAATACAGGAAACGGATTTCATCCATATTTTCTCAGCAGGGGAGTTGGGGAAGTTCCCATGATAGTGAGACCACATGCAAGCAGGCAGGTGAATGATGATGGAAACGACTAAAAGAGAGAGGCCGCCAGGTCGATGGGTGCGTTTGCCCCGATTTACTCCTGGACGCCATAAAGGACGTTTTTACCGGAATAGCCTGATGATTATTTTGCTCATTGCCAGCATCCCCGGATTAATTACAGGAATCGTGATGTACCAGCTGGTTGTTGGCAGAATGGAAAATGAATTCAATCGCATGCATCAAAGCCAGATCGAGAATCGGGCACGCAATGTGGACGACCAGCTGGCCTACCTGGAGATGACCTTGTCGCATTGGGCCTTTGAACCAAGGTTTGGCAATGCACTGCGAACCCTCGACTTTGTCTATTATTTTAATGAAACGCAGGAGATCGTCACTACTCTATATGTACTGGAAGGGTCACATCCTCTAATTAAGTCTGCACAGCTGTATTTGCAGGAACCGAAGCCGATCCTGTTTAACCGGGAGTATAACGAATTATTGGATGATGCGAAAATAAAAGCCTATGACCGTTACCTAGCCATGGGCAATCATGTGTACTGGACAGACTGGGTATCAAACGCAAGCATTGAACCAGCAGCAGCCTTGAATAGCAGCCTGCTGCATACCGATGCAGGCAACGCGCTGGTTCTGGTACATAAAATCCCGGGCGAGCATAATAATCCATTCGGTGCACTGATCATTACCCTGGACAACGAGAAAGTCGCCAGTTTATTGAAAACGCTTACCCCCTATGACGAAGGCCTAACCTTTCTTATGGATCAGGAAGGCCATACGCTGGTCACCGGTAATCCGGGAGGGGCCCAGCAGGATTCTACCTTCGAACAGCAGCTTAAGGAAGAGGTTGCACAACATGCTGAGAGCACGTCCTTTTTGTTCAAATATGAAGATCAGACCTACTCCGTATCCTACGGCTCCTTAAGCCGAATTGATTCCGAATGGACGTATGTCTCCGCTGCACCGCTGACATCTGTGACATCACCAGTGAAGCTGGTATCCAAAATTATTGTTATTGCGAGCGCAGGCAGCCTGCTGCTGGGGCTCACGTTATCCTGGCTTGCTTCACGGCGGATTTACTCCCCTGTGGCGAGAATGCTTCATCTACTGACACCAGGCAAACATGAGGCTCAGGCCAATCCGAGGCTGGACGAATTCCAGCTGCTGGAACAGCAGTGGAATGAGCTGACTTCCCGGAGTCTTACCGCACACCGTCAATTGCAGGAGCAGCTGCCGCATTTGCGTGACAGCTTTGTACTGCAGCTGGTTCAAGGACACTTATATGCCTACAACGAGGAAGACCTCCAGAAGCGAATGAAGAATCTCGGATTCGAAGTGGAGGGCCAGCAATTTTTGCTGCTGCAAATGTATTTCACGGGTTATGCCCGGCTGCAGGGACGATTTGGAAGCCAGGATACCGGCCTGGTGACCTTTGCAGCTGTAAACATCATTGAAGAGGTGGCCAAAAGCTATTTTAACCAAGTCAGTATGATGAACTTTCATGACCTCTCATCAGCCATGCTTGTCATTGCACCGAAGGATGAACAGCTCAAGCCCCAAGCATTGCTCTGGGGTCAGGAACTGATTGAGGTTATTGGGCGGACGCTTAAAATGAACGTCACGGTCATGATTAGTCACTCCGCTGATTCCCTGCATGAGCTGCCCGGCATATTTGTTGAGATGGAACAGGCGGTTGCTTATCGCAGCATAGAGGAAGGGAGTCAGATACTCGATCTGGAAGATGAGCAGTGTTTTCGAAGAGCGGAAGAAGCCGCTTATCCGCTGGGCTTGGAACGCGAGATGATTCAGGCAATCAGGCTCGGCAAGCAGGAGGAAGCGGATCGGGTGCTGGAACAGTTTATGGGCGAAATCGCCCGGACGGGCAGTACCGAGTTTCAGGTGCAGCAGATGATGCTGCAGCTGCTCGGAAGTGTTCAGCATATGATGCTGCAGACGGGGGTAACACCTTATAAGCTGTTCGGAGGTAGCAATATGTACGAGCGATTGTCTGCAATCCGCGAACCTGAACAGATGAAGCAGTGGATGATGAGTAAGGTGCTGGTACCCTATATACAGGAAATCGAGATTCGATCGCAGGAACCGCTCAAACAGGTGGTGGAACGGACGATGCAGTATATGGATGAGCATTATCGTAACGAAATCTCACTGGAAGGCTGCGCAGATGCAGAACAGATGACACCTTATGCGCTCAGCAAAGCCTTCAAGCAAGTATCGGGCATGAACTTTATTGATTATTTGACAAAGGTCCGAATGGAGGCGGCCAAACAACTGCTGCGTGAGACAACAATGAAAATTAATGACATCGCAGCTGCTGTTGGTTATCAGCATAGCTATTTTAATCGCATCTTCAAAAAACAGGAGGGGGTAACGCCAAGCCAGTATCGGGATCAGTGGTTTGGTAAATGATCTGTGTACCACCTTGCTGTCTCACCGGGATCCGACTCATCGGATTCCGGTTTTTCTTGTTATGAAGGAGGATGAAAACAAAGAAGGATAAGGCTGCAAAAATGTGCAATGGGGTATTATGCAAAATGTCCAAATTGAAGCAAAAGTGGCGTCATAGCGGGCTTTGTGGCCTCTCCCAGTACATGAGCAAAAAATGAAGGTTGCCGGAAAATGGGGCTCTGTATAGTCTGAATTACAAGTTTAATTGATAACGCTTACATAAATAAGGGAGGGGAGAGATTATGAACGGGAAGACCGAATGGAATGGAAATACCGCAGCGGCAGCACAGGCGGAAATGGCCACCATGCCGATGAAGCGAGAGTCCAACTGGAAGAGGCAGATCAAGCGCAACAAATGGCTTTACGTGCTTGTGCTTCCCGGATTTCTGTACTTTGTTATCTTTAAATATTTGCCCATGTGGGGAATCGTCATTGCTTTTCAGGACTATCAGCCTTTTCTCGGTATCAAGAACAGTGAATGGGTGGGCATGGAGAACTTTACGACCTTTTTCTCCAATCCGGACTTTTTCCGGTTACTGCGTAACACGCTGGTCCTTGCCATATATGATCTCATATTCTTTTTCCCGGCACCGATCATTATCGCCCTTTTATTAAATGAAATCAGGATAGCTTTCTTCAAAAGAACGATTCAAACGCTGGTGTATGTACCCCATTTCGTGTCCATGGTGATTATTGCCAGTATCACTTACGTCTTCCTGACCCCTCAAGGCGGGGTACTGTACGACCTGATTGCCTGGATAACTGGAAAGCCAATTGATGTATTATCCAGTCCGGGTTCGTTCCGTCCACTTATTATTATTCAAATGATGTGGAAGGAGATGGGCTGGGGAACAATCATTTTCCTGGCCGCACTCGCAGGCGTGGACACCGAGCAATATGAGGCCTCCATTGTGGATGGTGCGGGACGATTGCGACGCATGTGGCACATTACGCTGCCGGCGATTCGCACAACCATTGTCATTTTGCTAATCCTTAGACTGGGGAACTTTTTGGATACGGGATTTGAACAGATTTATCTGATGACCAATTCGCTTAATCGCGACGTGGCCGATGTATTTGATACCTATGTCTATACGGTAGGGATTACACAAGGGGCATTCAGCTACAGTACTGCAGTAGGATTATTCAAATCGGTGGTGGGTATCATCCTGGTGCTCGGCAGCAATAAACTTGCCAAAAGATTTGGTCATCCAGGGATTTATTAAGCAGGCATTCTGCATGAATTCATAAGGAGGAAAGCCCATGAACAGCCGTCTATACAACAGCCCTGCCGGCAAAGTATTTGATATTTTCAACTACGTCATGCTGGGTATCCTGGGCATACTGACTGTCCTTCCTTTCCTGTATATTATAGGGAATTCGTTCGCGACCGAAGCCGAGATTACGGAACGCAGCTTCTTTCTCATTCCGAAAGTCTTCTCCTTCAGCGCGTATGAATATATTTTTTCTTCGTCCACCATTTTTCGCAGCATCGGCGTCTCCGTATTTGTGACGGTAGCAGGGACGCTGGTCAATCTGTTCTTCACGCTGACGATGGCTTATCCGCTATCCAGAAGCGACTTCTGGGGACGCAACGTCATGATGAATATGGTGATCTTCTCCATGCTGTTCGGCGGAGGAATGATCCCAACGTATCTCGTCATCCGTGGACTAGGATTGCTCGATTCTTACTGGGCCCTTATGCTTCCTGGCGCAATCAGCGCATTTAATTTAATTGTTGTCAAAAACTTTTTTCAGCAAATGCCGCCCGGGCTGGAGGAAGCGGCCCGTATCGACGGTTGCTCGGATCTCGGGGTACTCTGGCGAATTGTCCTGCCCTTATCCAAACCGGTGATTGCCACGTTTGCGTTATTTTATGCCGTAGGGCATTGGAATAACTTCTTCTCGGCACTCCTGTACATTTCCGACAGTGACAAATGGCCGCTGCAGGTGATGCTGAGGCAGATTGTGCTGCTCTCGCAGGCAAGCGTTGGGGATATGGCCAATATGGATCCCAATTTCGTACAGCCACCGGAACAGTCCATTAAAATGGCCGTCATCGTGGTAGGTACCATTCCGATTTTGCTCGTGTATCCGTTTTTGCAAAAGCATTTTGCCAAAGGTGTCATGTTAGGCTCAATCAAAGGCTAAAAGCCAAGGGGGAGAACGTATGGGACAGAAAGCGGGAATCAAAAAAACAGCACTTGTACTTTCGGCAACATTGTTACTGAGCACGGTTCTGGGAGCTTGCTCCACGGACAAAACCAACGATACGGGCGAAGCGGCTTCAGGTGGAACCGATCAAATTACCATCATGCTTCCGAACTTTGAAGCGGAAAATCCGCCTGAAAAAAGTCCAGTCATCCAGAAACTTGAGGAATTAACCAAAGTGGATGTGAATCTTCAATGGGTACCCAGCAGCTCTTATGAGGATAAATTCAACATTACTCTGGCTTCGGGCAAACTGCCCGACGTGATGGTTGTGCTCGGCAAATCCCCAAGCTTCATTAACGCTGCACGTACCGGGGCTTTCTGGGAGCTGGGGCCTTATCTGAAAGACTACCCGAACTTGAGCCAGATGAACGAAATTATTACGAACAATGCCTCCATTGACGGAAAAACCTACGGCATCTACCGGGGAAGGCCGCTGGGACGTAACGGGATAACGATCCGGAAGGATTGGCTGGAAAATCTGGGTCTGGAAGCACCCAAAAATCTGGACGATCTTTATAATGTGCTGAAAGCATTCACTACAGATGATCCGGATGGCAACGGCAAGGATGATACGTACGGTTTGGTAGCGAGCAAATTTAACGGACCGTGGGACAACATGCAAATCTGGTTTGGTGCACCCAACAAATGGGGCGATGATGGCAGCGGTAATTTGATTCCTGCACACGAAACGCCTGAGTATATGGAGGCACTGAAGTTTTTCCGTCAGATTTACAGCGAAGGTTTGGTGAACAAGGACTTTGCCGTGATGGATGCGACCAAGCTGCCAGATCCGTTTGTCAACGGGCAGGCGGGTGTCATGATTGATGTAGCGGATAACGCACAGCGGATGGAGCAAAAAATTCTGGAGAAGGACCCATCGGCCACAGGACGGGTGGATGTGCTTCAGGCGGTGGAAGGACCGAAAGGGCTGCGTGACATGCCAACCTCAGGCTACTCCGGTATGATTGCCGTCTCCAAAAGTGGTGTCAAAACGGAAGAAGATCTGAAAAAGGTGCTCGCATTCCTGGATCAATTGAACGAACCGGAACTTCAGGCACTGTTGTCCAATGGCCTGGAAGGCAAGCAATATGAGAAAAAAGGGGAATATGTTGTTCCGACCACCGACAAGCTTGCACTGCGAGATCTGCAGGGTCTGAACCAAATATTGATGTTCCTTCCGGAAGACCGTGCCTTCCGGGTTGAACCGACGCCGGTTCGTGAGAAGGTGGCAGAGGTACAAAAGGCCAACGAGGAGATCGTTGTTCCCAATCCAGGAGAGCCGTTGATCTCTGACGTTTATGCACAGAAAGGGCCCCAGCTGGATAACATTATCAACGATGCCCGTATCAAATTCATCGTGGGACAGATTGATGAGAAGGGATTCCAGGATGCAATCGCACTGTGGAAAAGCAGCGGCGGTGATGAGTACGTGAAGGAAGTCAATGAATTGTACGCTGCATTGAAGTAGTGAATATCCAGAGCCCGGCAGCCGTACGTAAGTACAACAGAAGCTGTCGGGCATTTCCATCTATATCAATTTTTTAAAACATTTTGTATTTACAGGCTCCCTAACCGCTTATTTTAAGGTATAATCTTAGCCAAACAAACGTACATGAACATAAACGAACCATAATGGAAAATGAAAAGACTTTTTTAACAGGGAGGAAAGCGACATGTGGAACGGGGAGGCATTTGCGAATCCCGCCGCGCAGTACCGGATTCATCCCTTCTGGTTTTGGAATGGGGATATGGAGGAAGAGCAGATCAAACGGCAAGTGAATGAAATGTCATCACAGGGTGTGGGCGGTTTTTTCATTTGTCCGCGTCAGGGGCTGCAGATCCCCTATCTGTCGGATGCTTGGTTTGATAAGGTTCGGATTGCGGTGGAAGCAGCCGAGACCTGCGGCATGGAAGTATGGCTGTATGACGAATACCCCTATCCTAGCGGCATGGCAGGTGGTGAGGTCACCCTGGATTTCCCTGAAGCCAAGCAGCGCCAGCTTGTGCATTATCAGCTGCATGTGCAGGGCGGAGAAGCTGTGAGTCATGAGTTGCCATGGGGACGAATTCTGGTTGCCAAAGCCGTTCCAAGAGACACAGAGGGTAATCGGTTATGGGATGAGTCGATTGATTTACGGCATAGCATCGGCAATATCCAGACCGATCAGGTCTATCAGGAGACGGGTCTGACGTCTTATAATCGCAAGCGATTTTTTACATATCGCACGGCTTTCCGCCTGGTGTGGGACCCCCCGGCAGGTAATTGGGATGTAGTCCTGTTTCAGGAAGTGGAGATGGACGATTTCAAATATTACGGCAATTTTGTTGACCCGTGCCACAGGGAAGCGATGAGCCGTTTTATTGAACTTACTCATGACCGATATGCGGCGGCTGTTGGAACTCATTTTGACAGCGTTATCAAAGGCATGTTCTCTGATGAAATTGCACCGCTCGGACGTATTCCCTGGTCTCCTCAGCTGCCTGCATATTTCCGCGAACGCTGTGGATACAGTCTGATTGATTCGCTTCCTGCCCTGTTATACGGCGATGTTCCGGACTCAGCCCGTATTCGGTATGACTATTATCAATCGCTGCATCTGCTTCTCAGGGAGTCATACCATCAGCAGGTGCATGACTGGTGCGAGGATGCGGGAATCCAGTATGCCGCAGAGGTTCCAGGGGTACGGATGACGACTCAGTTGTTCAGCCATATGCCCGGGGGAGACTCCGCACATGAGAAGATTGGGCGCCCCTTATCCTGGATTCTGGAACGGTACGGCAAAAGAATGCGTGATAATCCGAAGATGGTCAGCTCCCTGGCCAGACAGCTGGGCCGCAGCCGTAATTTGATCGAGTGCTTTCATAGTGTGGGCTGGTCAATGACGCTGCAGGATGCGAAATGGATGATTGACCGGATGGCTGCCATGGGCACGAATTTCTATAATTTCCACGCTTTTTTCTATACGATTGGCGGGTTAACGAAGCATGATGCACCGCCATCCCAGTTTCTGCAGAATCCATACTGGAAGCATTTTCGTCAGCTTGGAGATTACACGGGACGAATAAGTTATCTCATGAGCACGGGGGCAGCCGATATTCGGATTGCCGTTCTCGATCCGACGACCACATTCTGGAGCCTGATGGGCAATCCTCTGCATGGGTTTGAATACAGCGGTGAAGATGAAGCCGAACGGGCGAGACTGGAGCGGCTTGCGAATGATTGGATGCGAATTGGTGTGCATTTGCTAGAGAACAGACGCGACTATGACCATCTGGACCCTGAGCTGCTCGCCGAAGCCGAACTTGCGGGTGGAACGATTCGGATTGGTGCTGCCAGGTACGAAGTACTTATCCTTCCGCCGATGCTGAACCTGGAGGCGGATGCCTGGAAGCAGGTTAGACGTTTTGCTGAGCAGGGAGGAACCGTCATATCAGTCGGACTGCCTCCGTACATCGCAATTCAGGAAGGAAGCCCAGTAGGCAATGAAGCAGCGAACTTCTTCGGTGCAGGGGATAAACCCGAGGAAGAGTATTGGGGTCATTCCCGGGAAACAAGGCAAAGCAGCAGTGAATTAATGTGGCAGCAAGGGGAGGGAGAAGCCTACTTCCTTCCGGTTGGTGCAGGTCAGGGGGATGATTCAACACTTGAATTGATCTCGCTGCTGCTGGACCAGGTGCTGCCAGAGCCTATCTGTTGGATTATGGAGGAAGAGAGTGCTTCCTTGTTAATGCAGACCCGTCAATTATCGGATGGTGAATATATGGTGTTCCTGTCCAACCAGGAGGGGCGGCAATTAAAGGGACAATTGAAGGTCGTTGCCAAGCGGTTATGGAGCAGTACGGATGTCTCATCGGATAAACGTGTGCTGGCAGAGCGGCTTAATCTGGAGACAGGAGAACGGGAAGTCTTGCCGCTGACCAGCAGCGGAGGTGAATGGTGTATTTCACTCGGGTTTGCCGGGTATGAAGCACACGCTGTGCGGCTGACTCTGCAAGCAAAATCTTCTGAGGATATACCGGGTAACACCGGTCAGACTGAAGTGGCTGCACCATTCAAGCCTGATGCTGTACATCTGCCATCTGCCCCCATTATTTTACCTGTAGAAGGGCCATGGCGACTGGAGGCCATTCAGCCCAATACCCTTCGAATTGGACAGTTCCGTCTTACGGCAACGAATGACAATGGCGTGATCTTGGAAAACAAGCATGCAGGCGTGAAGCCTTTTATCGATCAAGCGGCTGAATTGTCGGGACATCATCACTTGCCTGTTCAGTTTAATCAGGTATTTGGCACGCCGAAGAAAGCGACAATTGCCTATCCGATTCAATGCCGGTACACCACAGCTTTTGAACTGGGAACGGCTTTGCCCGAGTGCAGCCTATTTATGGATCGAGCAGCCATTGCAGGGGCATGGATCATGGAAATCAACGGCAAAACGATTGGTCCTGATCAATTTGAGTCCATTGAGATCACAGATTATACCAACATTAGCTGTGATATCAATGAGTGGCTGCGCACAGGCTTGAATGAAATAACGATTACGGTACAGGTCACGAAGGATGAGGAAGGAATTCTCGATCCGCTGTATTTGCAGGGACGGTTTGGCGTGGAGTTTCATCACGAAGGGATGGTCTCTTTGGTCCGTGAGCCCGATACAGCCATTCGGATCACGCCTGAGCCGCAGCCGCTGTACCCGTATTATGCAGGAGAGATGAGCTATAAACGCAGCTTTTGGCTGGATCAGCTTGACGCGGATGCCGAATCCTTTGAACTCGAATTCAGTGAATGGCT
Organism: Paenibacillus sp. 7523-1; assembly: GCF_002276415.1. Classification (NCBI taxonomy): domain Bacteria; kingdom Bacillati; phylum Bacillota; class Bacilli; order Caryophanales; family Paenibacillaceae; genus Paenibacillus; species Paenibacillus sp. 7523-1. The sequence continues at coordinate 236,516 of NZ_NPBR01000022.1, forward strand.
TGTGCAGGATGTGGCGGAGGTTCTGGTCAACGGTCACAGCCTTGGCGTGCGATGCTGGTCTCCGTATCGCTGGAGTGGAGAAACGTCCTGGCTCCGTTCAGGAGACAACGAGATCGAAGTACGCATCACCAATACGTTGATTGGTCTGCTCGAAGGTACCTATTTTGATTCGGATAGCCATAGTTTGCATGAGACTGGTATTGGATTAGTTGAAGAATAAATTTGGAAATGTGAAGGAGGAACATATGAGTACAACCCAATCAGGACAGGAAAAAATGGCACCCATCTGGGTCGCAGATCAGGGAGACGGGACGTATCGCAACCCCATATTGCATGCTGATTATTCTGACCCTGACGTCATTCGTGTCGGCGAAGATTTTTATATGACCGCTTCAAGTTTCTCGCACATACCCGGGCTGCCCATTTTGCATTCAAAGGATCTGGTGAACTGGAAACTGGTGCAGTACGCCATTCAGCGGCTGGATCTGGAAGGGTATGATGTACCGCTTCATGGCAAGGGAGTATGGGCACCAAGCATCCGGTATCATGACGGGAAGTACTGGATTTTCTTCAGCACGCCGGATGAAGGCATCTTCATGACAACGGCAGATCACCCCGAGGGCGAATGGTCGCCTCTTCATCTGGTCCATGAGGTGAAGGGCTGGATTGATCCTTGCCCATTATGGGATGAAGATGGTCAAGCCTATTTGGTGCACGCCTTTGCTAAGAGTCGCACAGGCATAAAAAGCAAGATTAAGGTGTGCCGTATGGCTCCGGATGGAAGCAGGCTCCTGGATGAAGGGCAGATTGTTTTTGACGGTACAGCCCAACACCCTACGATTGAGGGGCCGAAGTTTTATAAGCGGGACGGGTACTACTACATTTTTGCCCCTGCCGGGGGTGTGAAGCCTGGATGGCAAACCGTTTTGCGTTCCGAGCAGGTGTTTGGTCCTTATGAGGACCGGATCGTTATGCATCAGGGAGCTTCCAATGTTAATGGTCCTCATCAGGGGGGATACGTGGAACTGGAATCAGGAGAGTCATGGTTCATTCATTTTCAGGATCGGGATGCGTATGGCCGAATCGTTCATCTTCAGCCGATGAAGTGGAACGAAGACGGATGGCCTGTCATTGGCGTAGATCGTGAAGGAAATGGAACAGGTGAGCCTGTGGATGTGTACATCAAACCGGATGTGGGTGCTGCCTACCCGATTACTGTGCCTGATGTTTCAGATGATTTCCAAAATGATCGCATAGGGGTTCAGTGGCAATGGCAGGCCAACTCCCGTCCCGAATGGGCAGAGGTTGTTCCGGACAAGGGACTTGTACTACATATGCATCCTTACCCTGAAGGCATACAATCCCTATTCGGCGTACCGCAGCTGCTTATGCAGAAGCTTCCTGCCTCCGCCTTTGAAGCAACAACCAAGCTGACCTTCTTGCCGAAACGGGAGGGAGACCGAGCGGGGTTCATTGTATTTGGTGATGATTATGCTTGCCTGAGTCTGTCTCAGACGGACACTGGAGCAGTCAGATTGTCCCTGCTCCGCGGAGCCAAACAGCCTGACAACCATTTGCATGCGGATGAATCGGAAGAAACCGGACTGGATTGGAGTGAGCATGGTTCACCGGAAACCGGTTGGACCATTCATCTCCGCTTTTCGCTTGAGGAACCTGCTCGCTGCCAGTTTAGCTGGAGTAAGGACGGAGAAGACTTTCAGCCCATTGGTGCACCGTTTAGGGCAACAACCGCTCTCTGGGTTGGTGCGAAGATGGGGGTTTTTGCTCTAAACACGCGATCTGCGAATCGTGGAGGCCAAGGCGTTTTTCGATATTTTGAGGTGAACGAAACGGTGGAAGAACAGGGTAAGGAGGAGGACCAAGATGGGACATCGCATTCAGTTTGATCGATATCCTGGTGGTGTGATGAAGGCACTGACGCTTAGTTATGATGATGGTGTGGTCCACGACCGGAGGCTGGTTCATATTTTTAATCGTTATGGACTGCGAGGTACTTTCAATCTGAACTCCGGTACGCTCGGGAAACCGGGGCGAATTGAACCGGAGGAAGTCGCTGAACTGTACGCTGGGCATGAAGTGGCTGTGCACACGGTTACTCATCCTACATTGCCATATGTACCGGATGAGCTGTTGAACGAAGAAATCATGGAAGATCGCCGAGCACTGGAGCAGCTTGTTGGTTATCCGGTGAGGGGAATGGCCTATCCCAATGGAGGGTTTGATCGCGAACTAAGCACCAAACTGGAATGGTTAGGCCTGGACTATGCCCGGACGGTTGAATCCCACGGCAGATATACGCTGCCTGAACGCCCGCTTGAATGGCACCCGACCTGTCATCATATAAATGACCTGGCAGCGCATGCCGAGCGTTTTATCCAGCATTCCAAAACGGGTACACCGCTCCTGCTCTATGTTTGGGGACACAGTTATGAATTCAATGATAATGATAATTGGGAGATCATTGAGCAGTTTGGCGAGCAGATCGGCGGCAGGGACGATATATGGTATGCAACGAATATCGAGATCATTTCCTATTGGAAAGCGGTCAAACGACTGGAATGTTCAGCGGACCGGTCCATCATCCATAATCCGTCAGCCATATCCGTCTGGTTCACGGCAGATCAGCAGGTCATTGAAGTGCGTGCAGGGGAGACATTGCGTTTAACCGAACGAATCAAGGTATAGGGAAGGGGCTGATGATCATTCGCTATTTTCATGCAAACGAGTCGATTGCAGGTAAGGTGCATCATTCAATTCCGGATATTCTGACGACGGTAGCCCAGCGTTATATCGGCGATCATCCCAAACATTCTTTTTTGTTCCGGGCCTACCACCGTGGAGGTTTCCGCAGACTGGGGGATTACCGTTACGATCTGAACCTGGACGACAAGTGGCCTGAAGCGAGTGCAGGGCAGTACGTATACGTATGGGGCAAGTTATGGAGTCAGCAGGAGACTACGCTGAACACAGGCCTGAACTGCTACAGTCCAGTAACGATTTATGTCAACGGGGAAGAGGCTTTCAAATCCGAGCTGCTGCAGGAATTATATCCCGAGCGAAGAACCCAGATTCCGATTTCTGTGAAGGTTGGCTGGAATGACGTCTTGCTTTGTTTTGTCAAAACAGAGGTTGGATTCGGCGGTATTTATGGTACCGCTTCCTTCAAGAATTTCCCGCTTCATTTCCTCACTCCGGGAGTGGACCGGCAAGGTCAGGAGGGCTGGCTGTATTCTGAGCCTCTTGATGAACCCGTAACCTTAATACCCCATGATGGAATGACGGAAGAAGAAACAGGGCTTTTCTGGTACCCACGAAAAGAATGGACAGAAGAAGAGCGAGAGGTCGGCACTTTCGCGAGGATCTTTGGTACAGAACAACCAGCCTTGGCCTACGCGTGGACCAAGCTGGATGTAACATTGCCGGGATCATCTCCTGTAGTATTGCAAGGTCAGCATGTAGGTGCCCTTCAATTGTACCTGGACGGTAAGGAAGTATATACCTCAGACAAAAGTGGACCTTATCGCGTGGAACTGCCGCGTCGTTATGGATTATCTGATCTGGTCGTACGAGGGGAAACCAAGGCCGGGGAGGCCCATTGGGGGTTCACGCTGGAATCGCCCGGGGACTCGGGTTCAGATGGCTGGAGATTGAGCTCTCCGCATCCGGTTGCCGGCAGTTCAGATGTATGGCTGTATACCGGGAAATTTGCTCCGGGTTCCGCACCTTCACCCACAGATATTGTCGTGACCGATACTGTTTTTGATGATGGATCGAAAGGAGTCTATTGGCATGTGGATCAGCCGAATACGAGTGTTCGCCCATATCTCGAAAATACACATTACGGAAAATGGAATTATCCTTTAGGGGTTACGCTGCTTGGACTTCTGCGTATCGGACAGGAGCTGAATCGTGACGATTACATCCAGTATGTTCGAGAGCATATCGGCCTGAGTACTTCGTTCGACCGTTACGGTCTATGGGACCGTGAAACCTACGGTGCAGCAGGAATTAACAACCAGTTGTCAGCAATCGACAGTCTGGATGATTGTGGTTCGTTTGGATCAACACTGCTGGCTGCGATGGAACTGGGAGACATTCGCGGGGGCCGAGATACGGCAGATCGCATTGCCCGTTATATTACGGATGAGCAGGAACGGCTGGAGGATGGAGCCTTTTATCGTGTTCGCGGAAGCGGAGAGATGCGTCACGAAACGATGTGGTGTGATGATCTGTACATGAGCACACCATTCCTGATGCGTTATGGTCAGCTGACGGGCAATACGGCGTATTGGGATGATGCTGTTAACCAGTTCCTGTTATTCCGTCAATATCTCTATATTCCTGAGCAGCAGATCATGTCGCATGTGTATGATTTTGTGCGTGGGCGGGCAACAGGCATTCCATGGGGGCGTGGAAACGGTTGGGTTCTCTTCTCCCTGACCGAGCTATTAAGCATTCTGCCTCAGGATCATGCAAGGCGTTCGGAATTGCTGAGCTTCTACCGTGATCTGTGTCAGGGATATTTGGCGCTGCAAGGGGAAAATGGCCTGTGGCATCAGGTGCTGAACCGTCCGGACTCCTATGAGGAAACCTCATGCACGTCGATGTTCATCTACGCGTATGCCCGTGGAATTCGCGAGGGATGGCTTGAGACACCTGCGCCATATCTGGAAGCTATCCGCAAAGGATGGGAAGGCATGACAAGGCTGTCCATTGACTACAAAGGCAATATATATGGCGTATGCCGCGGGTCGGGTTATTCCTTTACCGCGCTCTACTATCGGGACGATCTGGGCTGGATTCTGAACGATACTCACGGGATCGGCATTGTACTCCTGGCAGGGATTGAAGTGCATAAAATGAACCAGCAGCTCAGCGGGATGGAGATTACTGAAGAAGAGGGTACGATGCAGAAGGCTTAAACAAATTTATAAATTAACTAATTATATGAGGACTATTTTAGGGGGGATTTCACCTGTAGTAGTCCTCTTTTTGTGATCTTAATTATATGATTTTATACTTTATTGAAAGAAGGGAAACTTTGATTCTCAGCGCATATGTATTTCGACATCATTGATTATCAGTAAAAAGTTTGTCAACAGAGGCAAGAAATGTATCATAATCAAATGAGCTGGTTACTTCGTATCTTTGATAACCTTTAGTACTCCCAATTGATATTTGTTTGCTATTATCAACTCCAAAGTTGACGATTTCTTTATGATCGCTCTTTTCATAGACATAAATGTTATAGATATAAAGCGAGCTTTTATCTTTAATTGGTTTACTTATTTTCTGAAGTTCAAGAATTGATAATTGATTTAATATGTCCTGAAAGCGATCCATATCCATTCGAAGTGTTTGAATTTCTTCAGTTGTCTCTGGCGAACTAGGCACACGAACGATAGTTAGATACGCTTTATCCACATTATGGACTTCGTCAAGAACAGCCTTTTGGAAGGTTGTATTCAAAGTAATAAAATAATAAATGGCAAACGCAGCGACAGTAACGACCACTCCTATAACTCCACCCATAAGAGCACGATTCTGTTCTCTCATTAGTCACTTCCTTGTTCGAGGTTCCAAATACATCATCAGTTTAATCAATGAATGTCTGAAACGAATGAATTCAAGCTTAAAGAACTCACCTCCAATCGATATGTCATTGCATATAATGGTTGTGCCCAGATTTTTTAAAATAGCTCCAGCTGCTCAGGCCCATCCTCTTCCTCGTCAGGTGTGCGATCTGGAAATGGTCGGAGCGGAATATCCAGCAGTTCCATCATCATTTGTGCATTGGCTGCTGCATCGCCACCCGAATTGTTATTGAAAATCACATAGACATCCTTACTCTGCTCATGCAGCTGTTCCAGATATCCTTTCCATTCCATCAGCTCTTCCTTGTTGTACCGATACAAGTAACGGGTCTCCCGCCAGTTGGGTGCACCGTTCTGGTGCCAGCCTGACACATTGCGTCCGTGCATCCGCACGAGCGTCATCTCCGAATCCGTCGCCTGCGGTACAATTGGAATGGAGCCTGGGCCCGCCTGCGGCTCGTCACAGACACTGTGAATCCAGCCTTGTTCCCGCAGAAAAGCAAGTGTCCGCTCACGCATGCCATCCTCGTACCAACTGCGATGGCGAAACTCGAGCGCACACGGAATGCCTTCCATTCGTAATTTCACCTCACGCAGCTCGTTAACGTTATCACGATTACAGTCAAACCACGGCGGATATTGGAAAAGGGCTGCCCGCATTTTGCCGGCTTCCATTACCGGCTCCAATGACTCCCGAAAAGCCTTGTACATGTCTGAGGTACTAGTGAAATAAGGTTTGCCCCTTAGATGCCCGGTCATCCCCTGATATGCTTTGACGATAAACGAAAAGTCATCCGGTGTTTCAGCTGCCCAGCGTGCCATTCGGTCCCGAGGCTGAACAGCATAGAAGGAACTGTCGACCTCTACGGTTGAAAAGTACTGTCCATATAAACGCAGCTTGTCCTTGGCTTTGGTACGATCGGGATACAGATCATCATGATCTCCCCATCCTGTGAGTCCAATATGAATCATAAGTAACACCTCCTGCTGTTTCTGTCTATATATAGTCCAATTGCAATCCAAGTGGTATGCCTCTGGATGGTTGGACTATATACCAGTCGTCAGGTAAACCTTTAGAAAAGCTTATATATTGTTAACCGGTTTGCGGGCGCGTGACTATGTTTAACATTATATAGGGCAAATTCAGGCCGTTCAATGAACGGGAGCCGCTGGAAATCTTTGAGTTTGAAGAATAAAGAAGATACAATGACTACAAGCTTAGGTATGATCAGCCCTATATCAAGTACGTTACAGAGAGAACAGGGCCATTGACCATGTGGAGGGCGATACGAATGACGGAATGGTATGAAGAGAGCTTTGGAGAAGACTACCTTCTCGTATACAAGCACAGGGATGTGCAGGGAGCATATGAAGAAGTACATAAAATGATCAATTGGTTAAAACTTGAGCCGCAGGCACGGGTTCTGGATCTATGCTGCGGTATGGGACGGCATTCCTTGGCTCTGGCAGACGCAGGCTTCCGGGTCACCGGAATTGACCTGTCGGATGTGCTTCTGCGTGAAGCGCGGGAGATGGACACCGAGAATCGGGTGGAATGGGTTCATGCCGACATGCGTAATCTGCCGCTCCAAGGTGGATTTGATGCGGTAGTCAACCTGTTTACATCGTTCGGCTATTTTCGTGAGGATGGTGAGCAGCTCAAGGTGCTTCAGGGCATCCGTCATATGCTGAAGCCTGGCGGCAGCTACATTATTGATTTTATGAATACGGCTTACGTAACCCGTCATTTGGTTCCGCATTCCAAACGAGAGACGGAAGGGCATCGTATTGAGGAGTTTCGCCAGATCAAGGACGGATTTGTGCAGAAGGAAATTCACATTACCGATTCAGGGTCCAGTCAGAAACCCCGGATTCATGAGGAACGGGTCAAGCTATACACCCGTGAACAATTAAGTGAGCTGCTGCAGGAGGCAGGGCTTGTGGTAGATCAGGTTCATGGAGGGTATGACGAGGAGCAATATGATGAGCAGCATTCCCCGCGCATGATTTTTGTTGGTCATCGGCCTGTAGAGTAAGAACAGTAGGGAGGAGAAGAAAATGAAACGAACGGAAGCAATCAGCATGCCAGAGGGCATGCATCGGCTTCAGATCACGATGTCTTTCCCGCTGCGATGGGTGAACAGTTACGTGCTCCATGATGCTGATGGAAGGATAACCGTGGTTGATCCAGGCCCGCGCAACCAGGGAACAGAACAGGAATGGCAGGAAGCTCTAACCAATCTGGGATTGTCTTTTCAGGACATTGGTCAAATAGTGTTGACCCACCATCATCCCGATCATCTCGGCTTGTCAGGCTGGATGCAACAGAAGTCAGGCGCGCCTGTACGCATGTCTGCCAGGTCGCGTCAAGAGGCAGATTACATGTGGGGGCCGAGTGCAACCATTGATGTGGTACTGCCTGAATACTATCGCCAACATGGAATGCCGGATGAGAAGACCATACAAATTGCTGAACATATGAAGGGATTCGTCTCTCAGATCACCCCCTTGCCGGATGTGACGTTCATTGAAGATGGGGAGTGGCTGGATATGGGCGGCAAAAGGTGGGTAGCCATCGAGACAGATGGACATGCCCCAGGGCATCTATCCTTTTATGCACCAGAATCCAGTGAAATGTTGTGCGGCGATGCCGTACTGCCACAGATTTCGCCCAATATTAGCTTGCAGCCGGGAAGTGATGACCAGCCATTGTTATCTTATCTTCAGGGGCTGCACCGTCTAGGGAGTTTGGATGTCGAGAAGGCATATCCGGGGCATCGAAATCCATTCAGCGATTTTACAGACCGAACCTCTCATCTGCTGGCTCATCATGAGGAGCGGCTTCAGAAGATGGATGAACATATTTCTCAGCACCCGTCGAACGGGTATGACATTTGTGTTTCCTTGTTTGGTGATCGGTTGGGCACACATCAGCTGCGCTTTGCCATGAGCGAAACGCTCGCTCATCTTCAGGAGTTGACCCGGCGGGGGCAAATTACGCAGGAACAGAGAGCGGATGGATCATTTTTTTTCAAAAAAGCATAACGGAGTTAGTTCGAAAATAGGAAAAGCAAAAGCAATTATTCATAAGGCTAAGGCTCTGTAATGGGAGAACATCTCCCGTTCAGGGCCTATTTTGTGTATATGGAATCGGAGGAAATGGAAAGCTTTAGCCTTTCTTAACGGTTCATTCATCTGCTTTTAATCCAGGGCCCATAAGATAAGTGCATGAACTTCGCTAGAGAAAGTAGGGAAGAGCGATGAACAGAAAGAAACGAAATCAATGGAGAAAATGGCAAGCCTCAGCGATGGCAACATTAACGGTGGCTGCACTCTTTCAATATGTAAGATCCTCTGATGCCTTTGATGTTGCATATGCAGCAGCCAATGGAACAGATACCGATAGCTTACCTGCAAGTAAGTCGAATACCCGGGACGAAGTAATGGATGAATGGACAGACAGCTTTGTTCCGAATCAGGAAGAGGAACAGCACGAACGGAGCAGGTCGTATAGCCGGGATTTCAGTCAGTCTGATGGTGAATCTGACTTCGGAATCGGCAGTGGCAGTTACCAGTCACGCACAGGTGCATCATGAGCCGCGCTTCCGAGACCATGCGTCCGTTTAAGTTCAAGTTTCGTGCCATGAATACGGATGTGGAGGTTCAGCTGGTAACCGCCGGACGTGAAGAAGCTGAGCATGCAGCAGCGCTTGTGAAAAACTGGTTTGAAACACAAGAGCAGCGCTTCAGTCGGTTTATATCCAATAGTGAATTGAATCGTCTGAATCGTTCTGTGGGATGGATGCCAGTTTCTGCTGCCATGGATGAGGTATTGAGTTTGGCATACGGATATATAGGTCAAACGGAAGGGATTTTTCAACCGGGCATTTCAAAAGCCCTTCGGCAACAGGGATATGATGTCAGCTTCGAGCAGATCGGGCAGAATGAGCGCAGCATAACGCAGTCCCTTCTGCATACCTCAACCTTGGTTGCCGCATTAATTCCGGAAGCAGAGCGCGATTATACCTGTCCAGGATGGATGCACAGAGAGGGCAGCCGAATGGTACATCTGTATCCCGGGATTGAACTGGACCTGGGCGGTATTGTGAAAGGCTGGGCAACGGAACGCATTGCGGATTGGCTGCAGCGCACACTTCACATTCCTGCAGGCATGATTAATGCGGGAGGAGATATTCAGATGTGGGGTACGCCTGAGTCTTCTGCATGGACTGTGTATATCAAGGATCCTATGCTGGATAAGCGCAATCTGACAGGAAGCATTCAGTTAGACTCTGGTGCGGTTGCGACTTCGGGAATCGCACGAAGACAGTGGCAGCAGGCGGATGGAAGTCTGTCCCATCATTTGATTGACCCGCGGACAATGAAGCCGGCTGATACAGATGTGGTGCAATGCACCGCCCTAGGCCAGCATGTCTCGCAATGCGAGATTATCGCGAAGACCGTCTGTATCCTCGGAAGTGCTGAAGCGATGGGCTGGCTGAACAGGCATTATGACCGACATGATGTTTTATGGATGACCCGGGAAGGTGAATTCTGGTTTAGAGGGGATATGGATGCACTCGAAGAGCGGTGGCCAGGCTTTGAACCGGATCACTGCTTCAGCCTTATTTAAAGATGAGTATCCTGCATCCAGTTTTTTATATTAACGCAAAGTGATGGAACGATAAGTCTATCAGATATGGGGGAGCATGGCTATGGCACAATGGATTGTTGATCATGTACCAACGTGGAATATTATTCGTATTAGCGGGATAGCTGCTTATCTGCTGCTCTTTGCTGGCGTCTTTCTGGGAATAGCCCAAGGGATGCCTGCTGCCAAAGGCAAACCCAAAGCCACCATGTTCCAGTGGCATACCCGGACGACCTGGCTTGCCTTTGGACTTGGTATACTGCATGCACTAACCCTGTATATCGATCATTACAGTCCGTTTACCTGGAGTGAACTGCTTATTCCATTTAGTGCCTCAGTCCATCCTGTTGGAAGCGGACTTGGGACCTTGTCCTTTTACGCCTTGCTGATCGTGCTGCTCTCCAGTGATCTGCGTAACAAACTGGGCCGCAAATGGTGGTTTATGTTCCACATGCTGTCCTATCCTGCATTTATCGGTTTGCTGGTGCATGGCATGATTACAGGTTCCGATTCGGGGAATGTACTGATGCGTTTAATGTACGTCTTTACCGGCTTGTCCATCCTTGGCATTACGGTGCTGCGGGGGCTTTTGCGTGAACGCAAAGGACCGCAAATCACGATTGGACCCAATCATTCACAGTCACAGCCAGCCATGGAACGCCCCTGGGGCGAAGCATACGGACTCGTTGGAGCAGGGAGACAGGAACGGTTAAAATAGGCGTGATAACATCTGATGTATACGAAAAAGAAGCGGCCCAAGGGCCGCTTTTTCCATGAGCTCGTCCTTTATGGACATGTCTCATTTCCGTATGACAAATGTGGGTTAAACGACATCATCACTGACCGGTTTCTGACCTAACGCTTCTTCCAGCTCCGACTGTTTGCGGTGCGCGATTCGGCTGCTTGCTGCCGAGGCTATGGCCCCGACAATATCATCCAGAAACGTATGTACAGGTCCCAGACTTTTATCGTTCAGCCGTTCAAGTACACCAGGCTTAAGCTTGTCTACATAACCGTAATTCGTGAATCCGATGCTGCCGTATACATTGACGATGGAGAATGCGAGAATCTCATCCACGCCGTAGAGCCCTTCATCATTCTCGATCATCTCCTGCAAAGGCGAAATGAGTTGACCCTGCTCTGCGAGCAGATCCAGCTGAATGCCTGTCAGAACGGCGTTCTGCACTTCCCGCTTGCGAAGAACCTTCTCCACGTTATCAATACATTCTTCCATCGTAAGATCCGGATAGTATTTTTTCTGCAATAACATGACCAGTTCTGCGATCTCTGGGATCGTGACGCCCCGCTTGTGCAGCCATTCCCTTGTAGCGTCCGCGACTTTGCGGCTGTTCAGGCTGTAAGGGATTTTTTCTTGTTCTGGATGTTCCATGGGCGATTCCTCCTCTGAAGTTAGCAATGTCCCTACACTTGATTCCTAATACGTATTAACCCGTTTTGTGTTTCTTTCTTTCAATATTGTTTTTGCTTGGTGCATCAGGGCTTGTTTAAAAAGTAGTTATTTTTTGGACGAAGGCTCGTATACATGGTAGTACAAACTGTAAAAATGATGAGGGGGAACGTGATCATGAGTAAGATCCGATATATGCGTACGGCATCAGCAGCAGCGCTGCTGAGCATTCCGATGGTGTTGTCCGGCTGCGGCATGTTTAATGCACAGTCATCCGAGGCTATCGATCCACCGCCGCCCATCCAGGAGGCAGCTATGATTCAAGCAGCCGAGGGCAATGGGACACTCGCAACCCTTCCGCTCACAACAGTCTATTTGCAGGATCAGCAAGGATTGCTCGCTCCGGTATCACTGACGCTTCCGGCAGGTTCGGACGTTAGTAGTCCGAAGACTGCATTGGATACACTAGTAACAGGTGGTGCTTATGCAGGAATGCTGCCTGAAGGATTCCAAGGTGTTCTTCCACAAGGCACGGTGGTACAGAATGTGACCATTCATCCGGACGACAAGCTTGCAGTCGTGGAGTTCTCAGGTAACTTTGCCAAATACGACGCTAAGGATGAGCGCAAAATGCTGGAAGCCGTCACGTGGACGTTGACAGGTACACCGGATGTGGAGAACGTGCAGATCTGGGTGGACGGCAAAAAGCTGACTCAAATGCCGGTAAACAGTACTCCGCTTCCTGAACCGCTGAATCGGGCGGTAGGTATCAATCTTGATTTGGGAGACACGTTCACCACCAACAGCAGTCCAGTCACCGTGTATTTCTCAGCTGCTTCGCCTGCGGGCATTCAATATTATGTTCCGGTTACGCGCCTGGTCACACCAGGTACGGACCGGGTGCAAGCCGCGCTCAATGAGCTGATTAAAGGGCCAGCCAAGGGTGGTGAGCTGGAAGAGGTCATGACAGGCGGCACCGAATTGCAATCCGTCAAAACGGCGGAGGATGGAACCGTTACGGTTGCACTCAAAGACGATATGTTCGTCGAAGGAGATGCGGTGCCAAGCGAGCTGCTGCAGTCGGTCGTATTGACAACGACAGAAAATACAGCGAGCAAGGATGCCAAGGTTCAAATCGAGTGGAACGGCCAAAAAACAGTCATGGGTGACGATAACCGGGATTATAGTTCGCCGGTCTCCAAGCCCGAGTATATCAATGAAATTCCGATCTAGGATTGGGACAAAATCGGGGACGGGTAACAGAGTCTTTGGCGGATAGATGCTTTTAACAGAACTCTTTGGTAAAATAAAAAGGATTAGTAAAGTGTGACTCAGTTCAACAATTACAGGATGCTTAAGTCGTAGGAGGCAGAAATGATGAGATCTAACGGACGAACCAGCGAACAGCTGCGGCCGATGAATTTAACAATTAACACAAATAAATACGCCGAAGGTTCTGTACTGATTGAAGTCGGGGATACCAAGGTTATCTGTACCGCAACGGTGGAGGAACGCGTTCCTCCTTTCATGAAAGGACAAGGCAAGGGATGGGTTACCGCAGAATATTCCATGCTTCCCCGTGCAACACATACGCGGAATCAGCGTGAAGCGAACCGCGGAAAGCTGACTGGACGTACGATGGAAATCCAGCGTCTGATCGGCCGTGCACTTCGCTCTGTGGTGAACCTGCAGGCGCTCGGCGAGCGGACCATTACCCTGGACTGTGACGTCATTCAAGCAGACGGAGGGACTCGTACAACATCCATTACCGGCTCGTTTGTTGCTCTGGCACTGGCTGTGAACAAAATTGCCCAACAGCACCGCCTGCAAACCTTCCCCATCACGGATTTCATTGCAGCTGTGAGTGTAGGTGTAGTCGGAGAACAGCCTGTTCTGGATCTGAACTATGATGAGGATTCCAAGGCAAAAGTAGACATGAACCTGGTCATGACAGGTGGCGGAAAATATGTGGAACTGCAAGGAACAGGCGAAGAAGCCCCATTTGACCGCCGTGAGCTGAATGCCATGCTGGAACTGGGTGAGCAGGGGATCCTGGAGATGATTGAGCGGCAAAAAGAAGTGCTTGGACCGATTGCTCTCAAGATCGGTGCTAGTGGATTAGGAGAAGCCTAAGATGCATCTGGAAAGCCCAATCATCATTGTTGCAACCCGGAATCAAGGTAAAGTAAGAGAGTTTACCCATGCATTTGCACCACTTGGCAAAGAGGTCAAAAGCATGTTTGATTACCCCGAACTTCCGGATGTCGTGGAGGACGGGGTAACCTTTGCCGAGAATGCCTGGAAGAAAGCAAAAGCGGTAGGAGATGCACTTGGTCTTCCTGTGCTGGCCGATGATTCAGGACTTTGTGTGGACCTGCTGGATGGGGAGCCGGGTGTGTATTCGGCAAGATATGCTGGCGAAGGAGCAACGGATGCCCTGAATAATGCCAAGCTGCTTGCAGCGCTGGAATCCATCAAATCCGGTGAGGATACACAACAGCCGCTGCTCAGTCCGGCACGCTTTGTATGTGCCCTGGTTCTGTATGATCCAACAACAGGGGACAAGTTTGAAGCGGAGGGTACAGCAGAAGGCTGGATTACGAGCGAGGCTGCCGGTGGTGGTGGCTTTGGGTATGATCCTTTGTTCTATGTACCTGAATACGAGATGACGATGGCTGAGCTTACGCTGGAACAAAAGCAGGCTATCAGTCATCGTGGTCATGCACTGCGAGCGCTTGTATCCCGGCTTGAAGGCTGAATCCTGGTTAATCAGGAGTCTTATGAATCAGGTATAACAACCTAAACAAATATGAAGGCGTTAATGGAAGGAGTATCATTCCTGAAGATTGTGGAATGGACTTCGGCTATTAGCGCTTTTTTTGATATCACCAAGACCTGCACAGAATCGAAGTGTATAGAACCAAGGTATACGTTGATAATTTTTATTTTTATCCTTCCAGATACCTAGCAGAAATCTCTTTTTTATACGATTCAGAAAAGAACGCGTGTTCTCTTTCCTAATTAGTGAAGTACAGCAATTTCGCGTTTGAGAATCCGGGTGGGACCGGAGTTGGAAGAAGTTGCAAGCTCCCTGCAGGATGGGGTAACATTCAAAATAACGAATCAAGAATGAACTCAATCGGAGGGATTAACCAATGCAGGAAGTGAAGCTTACGATATCTTATGATGACTATGAGAACGGTATCCGTATGGAGAATTTGATCAGGAAATTGGCTGCCAAACCCGAAGCGGGTTCACTGGAAAGTCTGCTTATTGGAGACTGGGGACAAGCTTACGAGAGTTCTCCGGACGAATTCATGAATGTTCTTATTGAATTGGCGCCAAGTTTTCCGTCATTAAAAAAGCTGTTCATTGGAGATATGGGCTTTGAAGAGTGTGAAGTCTCCTGGATTATTCAGACCAATCTGACCCCACTTTTGAAGGCTTTTCCAGAACTGAAGTCCTTTACGGTGAAAGGTAGTAGCGGATTGAGCCTTGAACCCTTGCAGCATGCCAAGCTTGAAGAGCTGGTCATTATCTGCGGTGGACTGCCTCAGGAAGTGCTCGCTTCCATTACCAATGCTCAATTGCCTGAGCTGCGCAAGCTTGAATTGTACCTGGGTGTAGATGATTATGGCTTCGACGGTTCACTTGAAGATGTGCTTCCGCTGCTTGAACAGGGACGATTCCCCAAGCTAGTGTACCTTGGTCTGAAAGATAGTGATATTCAAGATGACATCGCCAAAGCCGTGGCGCAGGCTCCCATTGTAGATCAACTGGAAATACTGGACCTTTCCCAAGGAACATTGTCGGATGAAGGGGCTGAGGCTCTGCTTGCCAGCGACAAGATTAAGAAGTTGAAGCATCTCGATCTCAGCTACCACTACATGACAGACGAAATGCTCATTCGCTGGAAACGTTCAGGCTTATCCGTTGATGTCAGCGATCAGCAGCAGAGTGATGAAGATGACTGGCGTTATCCGTCATTAACGGAATAAGGGATGTCAGGCGTTACAACGAACCAAACAGATCAGAGACTACGATCCCAGAGTAATGAGATGCACATAGAACGGCCGTTTTGGTTGATCGGAAACCCGGATAATCGCAGAACCAAAGGCCTGCAGCAGGCAAGACTGCAATGTGGCATGAGCCCTGCTGAAGTGATCCCCTATGCTGACTTGCTCAAGACCTGGAGACAGGGTGGATCCTTGGCCGACGTGGTCAATCCAAGTTTACAACGCAAGGTTACAGCGGAAGTGGCACCCCTGATTCGAATTGATGCACCAGGAGAGCATTGGGATGTCGAGCGTGAATTGTTATCTCTAGGGGCGAAGGATGGCGATCCCAACACTGAACCATTAAGCAGAGAGTCGTTTACGGCAGAGGAGGCGCTTGAGGTGCGGCAGGATTGGGGGCGCATCTACGCACCTGCCCAATGGTTTAATGGCTGGAAAGGCTGTCTGAAGCGAATTGGAAGGGAAGTAGGTCAATTCTGGCCTTCTGCCAGATTCCTGAACGATCCAGAAGATATTGCTAACATGTTTGACAAAAGGAAGTGCCAACAGCATTTATCAGCTCACGGCGTTGATGTTCCTCCCGTTCTCCAATCTGCGGAGCGAATATTGAGCTATTCGGATCTGCGCGCAGCCATGCAGGCCTCAGGCATGTACCGGGTATTTGTTAAGCTTGCTTGTGGCTCGGCAGCATCAGGCGTTGTTGCCTATCAGGTCAACCCGCGAACGGGTGCAGAGATAGCTGTTACCACTGTGGGGATGGCAGTGGTTAAGGGAAGGCCGGTTTTCTACAACGAAGGCCGCATGCAGAGGTATACTCGCAGTGAGGAAATTAAGACTCTGCTGGACTGGTTATGTGCGGAAGGGGCTCAAATTGAACGGTGGATGGCCAAGGCTTCATACGGCTCGCGTGTATTTGATATTCGTCAGCTTGTAGCTGGCGGTCATGCAGGTCATGCGATTGTGAGGCTGAGCCAGACGCCTATAACGAATTTGCATTTACGCAACGAGCGGATGCTGCCCGAGGAAGCCGGAGTGGACGACTACAGGCTGGGTCTGGTCCACAACGCTGCTCAAACAGCGATGGCAGCATTCCCGAATTCATGGTCTGCAGGCATTGATGTCATGCTCAGTGGCGGGGATAACCCGCGTGCCTATGTTCTGGATGTGAATCCATTCGGTGATCTGCTGTACCACGTACAGCACAACGGACTTGGAACATATGAGTGGGAGATGGATATTTTGCGAAAGGAGCCTTGCGAACATGCCTGATATGAACACCATTGTTGGCTCCCATGATCTGTTAATGATTACCCTGGATACGTTAAGATATGACGTAGCGAAGCAGGAGGAAGTGAATTGTCCCAATCTGTGCGGATCGGGTTCCTGGGAGAAACGGCATACCCCAGGAAGTTTTACATATGCAGCACATCATGCCTTTTTTGGTGGTTTCATGCCTACGCCCGCCAATACGGACAAGGCCTCGCATGTCCGGCTGTTTCATTCCCGTAATACCGGATTGAAGACTCATCCGCATACCTGGCTGTTTGATACACCGGATATCGTATCTGGTTTGGCAGAGGAAGGATACCGCACAATCTGTATAGGTGGAGTCATATTTTTCACGAAAAAGAATCCGCTGGCCAAAGTGCTGCCTGGTTACTTTCAGCAGAGTTATTGGCGAATGACCTTTGGAGTTACCAATCCTCGCTCGACAGAGCATCAGGTCCAGCACGCTTTGAAGCTGCTTGAACAGATACCACAGGATGAGAAAGTATTTCTATTTTTGAATGTGTCGGCCATTCATGGTCCCAATCGCTATTTTGTGGAAGGGGCAAGGGAGGACTCTGTTGAGACTCAACGGGCTGCCCTTCGGTATGTGGATCAGGCTCTGGGGCCCTTGTTTGATGCTATGCGGGAGCGTTCGCGGCCTACGTTCTGTCTTGCGTTTTCCGATCATGGAACGGCTTATGGCGAAGATGGGTATCAGGGACACAGACTGGCACATGAGGTTGTCTGGAATGTACCTTATCGTGAATTTGTTTTATAGCATGCATTGCAACCATTTAATTGTTACTGAAAACAACCGGAGACAGGAGGCAACCGATGGATCATCCGTCTGAGTTTACAACAACAGGTCATTCCGCAGCGTCCGGATTCAATACGACCACAGGTCTTAGGGAAGTACTGACTTTACCTTATCGCTCTTATCTATACTCTTATCCGCATAAGACGGCATACCGGGAATTGGACCCGCCGCTGCCCTTGAGGCGGCTCTGGGAACGTGAAAATACCGACACGTATTTTTTATATATGCATATTCCGTTTTGCGCTGCCCGCTGCGGATTCTGCAATCTGTTCACTTTGCCTGACCGGCGTGACGATACACATGAACGTTATGTGGATGCACTGGAACGCCAGGCGAAGCAATGGGCTCCCCTCACTTCACGCAGACCGTATTCGAGGTTTGCCATTGGGGGTGGGACACCAACATTGCTGAATGAGGTTCAGTTAAACCGTTTGTTTGACATGGCGGAAAATGTGATGGGACTTGATCCCGCCCATGCTTCCATCTCAATAGAAACCTCGCCTGACACCGTGACTGAAGGGAAGCTTGCGTTACTGAAGGAACGCAGCGTGGACCGCGTCAGTATGGGGATTCAGAGCTTTATTGAAGCGGAGGCTGCAGCAATTTATCGCCCTCAGAAACCACTGGAAGTAGAGCGCGCACTGGAGAAGCTTATGCGGTACGACTTTCCTTTGCTGAACCTGGATTTGATCTATGGTCTGCCCGGCCAAACGGTAGAGTCATGGCTGTATTCGCTTGAACGTGTCCTGTCTTATGAGCCAGGAGAGATTTTCATTTACCCGCTGTATACCCGCGAGAATACAATCGTGAAGCCGGAGGATATTCAGCGCCAAGGGCCGGATATTCGCATGGAGCTATACACTGCGGCAAGAGAAACATTAAAAAGCAGGGGATATATTCAGTATTCTATGCGCAGATTTGCAAAAGAGTCATCCTCGCATGCAAGTAAAGAGCTGCTGCCGTACAGCTGCCAGGAGGAAGGCATGGTTGGTCTTGGATGCGGTGCCCGTTCCTATACCAGCGAAGTACATTATGCATCAAAATATGGAGTGAGCTATAAGGCTACCCAGAGCATCATCGCCGATTATGTGGCTGCCGAGCGATATGATGTAGCTGATTATGGCATTGTGCTGAGCCGGGAAGAGCAGAAACGCAGATTTATTTTAAAAGCGCTGCTGCATCGGGAAGGTCTGACTTTGGATGATTATCTCCAGCGGTTTGGAAGTGAAGTTATGACGGATTACGCCTGGCTCTCAGAACTGCTGACAGAGGGAATGGCTGTGATTGAGCAGGAGAATGAACATCAGGTGCTGCGTTTAACCGAAGAAGGTCTGGGATATTCCGATGCTATTGGAGATTGGTTAATATCTGCCGAGATTCGCGAGCAAATGGAAGGGTTTGTGTTCTCATGAGAGCAACCTTGTATTATCGGGGGAAGCTGTCGTCCTGTAATTATGATTGTCCCTATTGTCCGTTTAGCAAAACTGTGGATTCCAAGGAGACGCTGGAAACAGACGAACAACAATTACGTCAGTTCGTGGATTGGGTGAAGGCTCAGGAAGAGGTTGGACACGAATTGTCCATTTTCTTCAATCCATATGGTGAGGCGCTGGTACGGCGTTGGTACAGGGAAGCCATGGTTGAGCTGTCACATATGCGCCACGTCCATAAGATTGCTGTGCAGACGAACCTTTCCGTTAAGTTGGATTGGGCCCGTGAATTGAATTCCGGGACAGCTGCTTTCTGGGCAACCTATCATCCTCGTGAGACCAAGGAATCTTCTTTTATTAAACAATGCCTTACTTTGCGTGAAATGGGTCTTGAATTCAGTGTGGGCACGGTGGGACTCCGCAGTGCATTTCCTGCCATTCAGTCCATGAGAGAGGCGCTGCCGGACGATATCTACATGTGGATCAATGCCTTTAAGGATAAGCCTAATTATTACGAGCCGGAAGAGGTTGCCTATTTACGGTCGATCGATCCGCTGTTTGAGGGGAACTTACGGGATTATGAGAGTTATGGCAAAGGCTGTGCGGCCGGCTCGGAGGTATTTTATGTGCAGGGTTCGGGGCATGTAAAAAGATGTTACAAGGATCGCCGGATTATTGGCCATTTGTACCGTGACGGGTTGGAAAAGCTGTCTGCGGATCGGCCCTGCAGGATGAAAAAGTGCGGCTGTTATATTGGATACATTCATATGACGGACTCTCCATTCAGGGAGATTTATGGCCGTGGCTTGCTTGAACGAAACCCGGAATCCGCTGTGATGACTCGATGATTTACTAAAGTAAGATGGAGATTAGGAATGCTTCTGAATAATGCTTTTGGCTAAACAAAGACGCGATAATAAATAAAGAGGGTGCCCAGGTGAATGCATAAATGCTATTCACCAAGCACCCTCTTTTTAAACTACATTCTGTTAACGAATGGCAACCTTATATGTGCGCAACCAGGAATTAATCTGTGTCAAGTAAGCAAATAGCTGTGGACCGGACATGAGCTGCCCAAACCAGGGCAGATTAGACGAAGCATCAGGTGAAGATGCCAGCTTGCGAATCTGGGCCTTGTCAATCAAAGGCAGAATCGGCGAAGATGCATCATCAAGGATATCCAGCACCTGCTGCTTAACGGCCGTCAAATATTCTGGATTATGTGTTTTGGGATAAGGACTCTTTTTACGATATAAAACATCGTCAGGCAATACACCCTCTAACGCTTTTCTCAGGATTCCCTTCTCACGGCCGCCCGTTATTTTCATTTCCCAGGGAATGTTAAATACATATTGAATCAGGCGATGATCACAGTAAGGAACTCGAACTTCGAGCCCTGCCCCCATACTCATTCGGTCCTTCCGATCAAGTAGGGTAGGCATGAAGCGGGTGATGTTCAAATAGGACATGACACGCATTTGTGCTGCCTTTCCGGTCTCCCCATCCAGCAAAGGAACCTCAGCCACAGCATCCGAATATCGGTCAGCAAGATAGTCCAGTGGTCTGATCCACTCCCGAATGTCTGCAGATAACAAACCTGCCCGCATGTCAGGTGCTACCGACCAAGGGAACGTTCCCGAATTCAGCATCTCGTCCCGATGGAACCAGGGATACCCTCCAAACACTTCATCGGCGGCCTCCCCCGAGATGGCGACGGTTGCCCCTTTCTTGATTTCCTTACAGAACAAATAGAGAGAAGAATCCACATCCGCCATTCCGGGCAAATCCCGAACTAACATGGCCTGATTCAAAGCATGAACCAACTCTCCGTTCTCAATCTCGATCCAGTGATGATCTGTCTTCAGTTCATCCACCATACGCTGGATCCAGGGACCATCTGCACCAGGCTGGAACGAGTGCGCCTGAAAGTGCTTGGCATTATCCACGTAGTCAACAGAATACGTACTGACTTGACCTTGACCCGTTCGGTTGTAATAGTCTACGGCCAGTG
>NZ_NPBR01000023.1:0-62213 GCF_002276415.1 Paenibacillus sp. 7523-1
CAGACAGGGCACTGGAGTCGAGGCCCCCTGACAGAAGGGAGCAGACTGGAACATCTGAAGCGAGCTGACGCTCGAGCGTATCCTGCAGCAGACGTCTTACCTCTGCGGCAGTCTCATCCAGATCATGCTCGTGAGGCTGGCTATCCAACTTCCAATAAGCGTAGGTTCGGATTCCATTCCGGTTGAAGATGAGCGCATGTGCTGGTTTGAGTTCATTCAACGAGGAATAGACACCGTGTCCAGGCGTCCTGGCTGGACCTACGATAAATACTTCTGCCAGGCCCTCGGGGCCCACAGCAGCTTCGACATCCGGGTGAAGCAAAAGTGATTTGGGTTCGGAGCCGAATACGAGAGCGTCTTTTGCATTGCTGTAAAACAATGGTTTGACGCCAAGGCGGTCACGTGCCATGAAGACCTGTTCGCGTCCTCCATCCCAGATGGCAAAAGCAAAAATGCCATTAAAACGGTCTACACATGCCGGTCCCCATTCGATATAAGAGGCGAGCAGAACTTCCGTATCACATTGCGTACGGAAATGGTGCCCCCGTTGAAGCAGCTCTTTTTTCAATTCGGGTGCATTGTATAGTTCTCCGTTATACACGACGGTATAGGAGGTGTCTCCCTGTAACGCATGCATGGGCTGAGCCCCGTTCTCCGGGTCCATTACGCTGAGCCGGCGATGTCCAAATGCACAAGGATTGGAGATCCATGTACCTGAAGCGTCGGGCCCCCGGTTCGACAAACTGTCCGTCATTCGGAGCAGCAGTTCCGATTCCTGGGTCAAATCCCGATTCCACTGTATGAAGCCGGTTATACCGCACATGGTTGTTCATCCTTTCTTAGTCGATTCGTTGATCCTGTTGAGTGTTGCATGGCATGGAGCCAGCGAATGTTGTCTTTTTCGTCAGAAGTCGTAACAAATATATGCCGAAAGCAGGCATAAAATGTCTGTCCTCTTCGGAAACTATGTCTAGGAACAACGGCCTCAGCATGCCTGTGAAGGAGAGAATGGACTGTGGACAAAACAACCTATTATGTTTCTGTGGGTGGACGTTCCGTTTTACAGGATCAGCACGCAGCTGCTTATGAATGGGTTATTCAGGCGACACCTCAGGAAGTTGACCATTTAATGGGATTCCTCAACCTGATGCAGGAAAAAGAGGAAGAGGCCTTTCCAGGAATGGTATTCCCGTGGCCGGATACACCTGAAGAATCGGTGAATCGGGCATATGAAGCTGCTATACAGCAGGTGTATCAAGAGATTTACCGTTTGGGAACACCGGAGACAAGACGAGAGATCGAACAAAGTATATGAAATGATAAGGAGCGATAACAATGTATGCAATTCAGGATGCCAAGATCCGTAGATTAACCGAGGTGGATGGATTGTCTTGTGCAGAAGTGGAGGTACAGCCAGCAAACGCAGGAGATCCTTCTTTATTAGTATATGTAGCGGCAACACAGCCTGGAAGCACATTGGAAGTGGTAAGAATTGTACGCAACCATTCGGATGCTGTTCTGGATTGGTACAACAACAATATGCACACTGCCTTTGAGGATGCAACGGAGACAGCGTTTCAGAACAGTGAAGGTATAACCGCAGGAGAGGATAAAGCCCGATTCCAAAGTGAATTGTTTGCGTTTGGGCTGCTCGGTCCAACCCTTCAACGTTACTTAGTTGGTCAGGCGTAATCATCTTCCAGCATGGATAATGGAGCTAACCCGGAGCATACTACAACCAAGTTCCGGGGAGGTGATAGCAATGGCTTCCAAGTTCAAGAAAAACAAAGGAAACCTTTACGCGCATCATACCGAGTTTGCCGGGGAAGTGCTCGCCGTTAACAGCAAGCGTCCTACGCTTAGAAATCCATGGCGTAAGGGAAACAAGTAACCGGAATGAAGAACCCGCCGTTTTTTTGGAAACGGCGGGTTTCTGCATGTAATCTAATGGTAAGGATGGTGTAGAAGTCACGCATACTCACGAAGGACTTGAATCCCTTTGACGATATTATAAATAAAGCTTAATCCATAAATAACAAAGAACAGAATGACATAACCGATGGCGCCTCCAATGCTCTGAGAGGTAACGAAGAAATAAAAGAGGGGAATGGCAGCGAGAAACGGGAAAACGTGTGAAAACAAGGCCCGTTTGGCGTGTCCCTCAATATAATTGTCCCGCGCAACAATCCAAATGATAATCGGGAACAGAAAAGGAGCGAAGAAAATACTGAAATAGGATAAGGCGGACAAAAGCTGTCTCATAACAATTCTCTCCTTCTTTGAATGAATTTAGGTGTAAAGGTATGTATGCAAAAGATTACCCAGCCAAGCTGACAATGAATAGTCTATGTTCCGTATGGTGTATATGGGGTATAAACCCTGCCATCAACAATATTGCCTGCGAATCCAGATCGTATTCGATCGGTTGAGCAGCGTATGAAATTATACGTAAATGAATGTAACTGGATGCAACTTATTAATTTTTTTATAAAAGTATTGAAAAATATAGAAAACCGAGTATAATAGAAATCGCGCCAAAAATTTTATTTATACATACTTGTCTCAGTAGCTCAGCAGGATAGAGCAACGGCCTTCTAAGCCGTCGGTCGGGGGTTCGAATCCCTCCTGGGACGTTCAAGAAAGCTTCCTACGGGAAGCTTTTTTTACGTTCAGGGGATGAGAACCCCCATGGTTCGTCGGAGGATAAGCATCGGGAGGATTCCTTCGCAGTCTCGACTGGAAGGAGAGTATCCCTCCTGGGACGTTCAAGAAAGCTTCCTACGCGAAGCTTTTTTTACGTTCAGGGGATGAGAACCCCCAGAGGTTCGTCGGAGGCTAAGCTTCGAGAGGATTACTTCGCAGCCTCGACGAGAAGGAGAGTATCCTTCTGGGACAGAGGTTTATAGGTTATAACTATTAATGGAATAGAAATTATATATTTAAATAATAAGTCCGGATGTGCCACAATAAACTTATCATTACGAAAGCGACGGTGGTATCAATGAAATCAATCAACCAATGGCAGGCAGAGGAGTATGATCACAAATTGGCCTTTGTATCGGGATACGGAAAAAGTTTAATTTCATGGCTTCAACCTCAAAAGGGAGAACGGATTCTCGATTTAGGCTGTGGGACAGGTGATTTGACACACGAAATCGCCTTGTCACAAGCAGAGGTGGTTGGCATGGATGCCTCTCCGGACATGATACAGCGGGCAAGAGAGAAGTTCCCAGAAATCACATTCGTGGAAGGGGACGGACACCGATTCGAGGCCAGCAAACCCTATGATGCTGTCTTCTCCAACGCGGCATTACACTGGATGAAGTCCCCTGAACTTGTCGTAGAAAGCATATGGAATGCACTAAAGCCTGGCGGACGCCTCGTCGTGGAGTTTGGTGGAAAGGGTAACGTTCAGACCATAGTAACTGCACTGGAGACGGTGCTCGAACAAAAGACAGGAATTCATGCTGCAGATCGCAATCCCTGGTACTTTCCAACAATCGGTGAGTACAGCTCCCTCTTGGAAGAGAAGGGATTCCTGGTTCGGCAGGCCTATCATTACGATCGTCCTACCCAGCTTCAAGATGGGGAGAAGGGTATTGAGGGGTGGTTAGCTCATTTTGGAGGGGACTATTTTGCTGGTCTAAGCAAGGAACAAATTGAGGAAATTTGCCTTGAAACGAGTAAAATGGTAGTACCCAAGCTCTGGAAAGGTGATGCCATCTATGCGGATTATAAGCGTTTGCGAGTGGAGGCTGTAAAACTGGATAAGTAAAGTGAATGTATCATTTACTTTGTTAAATGAAATTTAAAAGGTCATTACTCTTTAATGTCTGTATCTTGCAGAGATCATGATTCTCATGCTTCAATGAGGATTGTGGTCTTTTTTCCTATGAACTAGTTTAAAATTCAATATCTTCATCGACAAATAAATACAATTTTCTTATTTTCCTCTTACTCAAGAACCATATAAGTAATTTTTATATCATATCTGTAATTATTTAGAAGGGAATTGTGATGATTTAGTAGAATAATTTACCATGGGTCAAACTTCTTGCGGAAGGGATGGTGACATTATACAAGTATTGCAGTACTTGTTCGGGACAAGACCCCAGTGATTGGTGAGGTATTCATATTAAGAAGGAGGGGCATCGCCTTGAATAAACGATTGATATCCATGCTATTAAGTGTCCTTATGATCTTTTCCATCATCATGCCTGCGGCTGGAGCCGCTCCAGCAGAAGTACAGCTTGACAGGAATTTGCCTACCAAGGCTGAAGCCGAGCAGTGGAGAGAGATTCTCGACCAGCGGGAAGAGAAACTTGCCGCAAAACCTTTTTTGGATCAGAGGCTGGAAGGTCTAGGTGGAGAGAAAACAAGAGTGATCGTTGAACTCTCAAACAAACCCGTAGCTGTAGCGCAAGGCGAATCAACCCTCTCAGGAAAGTCATTTACCTCCTCTATGGAAACAAATGCTGTGACGAAGGTCGAACAACAACAACAGTCATTTGTACATAGCCTCACTCAGAACAAAATCAATCACGAAGTATTGGAAAAGTACGCATATGCCCTGAATGGTGTAGCCATTGAAGTGAATGGAAGCCAGATGGGACAGTTGCTTCGCATACCAGGTGTGGTCAGTGTGTATCCTAACCTTGAAATCGCGTTAACGCCAGAGAATGATGAAGTTAATCCCTATATGAAGGATACAGCTCCGTTTATTGGTGCCCCGGAAGTATGGGATTTGGGTTACAAAGGAAATGGTATCAAAGTCGGCGTTATTGATACAGGGATCGACTACAAGCACCCTAATCTAACAGAAGGTTATAAGGGTGGATGGGATTTTGTGGATAATGATGAAGATCCTTATGAAGCAACAAGAGAAGAGTGGAAGGTGTCTGAACAGCCCGAGTTTAACGAAAAAGGCAGTTCCTACTATACATCCCACGGTACTCACGTAGCAGGAACAATTGCCGCTCGTGAAGCTGGAGATTATGGGGTGATTGGTATTGCTCCTGAAGCTGAAATCTATGCTTACCGCGTATTAGGGCCTTATGGCAGTGGACAAACCGCTTGGGTCCTGGGCGGAATTGATCGCTCGGTCAAAGATGGTATGGACATCATCAATCTCTCACTGGGGAATTTAGCAAATGATCCAAGTTACATTACTTCGGTTGCCCTCAATAATGCCATGCTGTCAGGTGTGACTGCAGTGGTAGCAAGTGGTAACGAAGGCCCGAACCGTTACACCCTAGGTTCTCCGGGAGCATCGGCTATGGCAATCACGGTCGGTAACTCTACGGGCCCTAGTCAGATGATCACAGCCGACACACATTTTTGGATCGATGAGGAAGGTGAAGGTACACTACCTGAAGAATTGCCTGCACCTGAGGTTGAGCAATCACCTGAACTTGGAGTAGCACCAGGAACTGAAGCTCCAGAAAATCCAGAGGAAGACATTCCTGCTAGCACACCAGATGAAGAAGAGCCAACCGTTGAAAAGCCTGAATCATTAGGCGAAGATGCGTTGCCACAAGTAGAGCAAGCAGAGACTACTTTGGAAACAACACAAGATACAACTATTCCTAGTACGGAAGAAGCAGCACCTGCTGAAGAGGAGGAAGTCGCAGCTCCAACTGAAACGGACACCAATCCACTAACCGTTACAGAGTCAGTCTATCGCCTGGATGTGATGGGCTGGAATCTAGCGGAGGATCCGGAAACGGTTTTGAATGGACAATACGATTTGGTGTACGCCGGCTTGGGCAAACCAACTGATTTTGAAGGAAAAGATATGAACGGCAAGGTTGCTTTCATCCAGCGCGGGGAGCTGGCTTTCGTTGATAAGATTGCCAATGCCAAAGCGGCTGGGGCGATTGCTGTTATTGTTTACAATAACATTCCTGGGCCAATTGGCGTTAGTTTGGGCGATGATTTTGAATTTATCCCTACCCTGAGCATGAGCAAGGAAGATGGAGAAGCTATCAAGGCGCAGCTCGACGCTGGTCAAGGTGTTGAAGTCAGCTTCAGTGATTTCGTCAAAGACATGACAGAGGGAGATGAGATGAACTCCTCAAGTTCCCGAGGACCAGCCAAGGTAACACTGGACATTAAACCGGACATTGTTGCACCAGGAACTAGCATCCTGTCAACCATTCCTGCGTATGGCAAGGATGAGCCTGAAGCGGATTACGATCAAGCGTATGGACGTAAATCAGGAACAAGCATGGCGACTCCGCATGTAGCCGGGCTGATTGCATTGCTGATCGAAAAACATCCGGATTGGACACCTTTCGATATCAAAGTTGCCCTTATGAACAATGCCAAAGTACTGAATACAGAGAATTATGATGTGTTCGATCAAGGTGCTGGACGTATACAGGCCACAGAGACGATTGATCCTGAGACTTTTGTTAAAGTCATGGATGTCACGAAATATACTGAAAACGGCGAGGCAGTAGAAAAAGAAAACATTACAGGTAGTGTCAATTTCGGCAACTTCCTAAGTACAGACGAAAAAACGGTCAGCAAAACGCTTAAAGTTCAGTCACTAAAAGGAACAGGCGGGGAATATTCTGTATCTGTTAATCCTACTCGTACCATTAATGGTGTCTCGGTTTCCGTTGATAAGGCATCCTTTGAATTGAATGGAGAAGAAGAGGTAACGGTAACGATTACGGTTCCAAAAGGCGTGACTACTGTTGGAGAAGCCCAAGGGTATCTTCAGTTAAGTCATGGAGCGAAAACATACAGCTTACCGTACGTGGCTCACTTCAATGTTACAGAGGCTGGCGTTAAATACATTGAAACGAAGTATGGTAATGAGACAAATCCATTCCATTATCCATTGAAGGAAGATGGCACGCTGGATACGCTTGATGTATTTATGGAATTCCATAATCCAATGAATTTTGCACTTATTGAAATTTTTGATGGTCTCAACCCAGAAGGTGGTTTCTATCAGGATGGGTACATTGGAAGTATCTTTGGAAATTACTACAACTTTAATGCCAATACCCGATATAACCTGGCTTGGACCGGAAATTACTTGGATTACGAAACAGAAGAAGCAACGAAAATACCAGATGGTTTGTACACCGTTGATATCACTGTTTTAGGTACAGACGGAAAAACGTATGTAGAAGATACTCCTCCTTTTTTGGTGAAAACAGAAGCACCAGTGGTAACTGCTCCAGAGAAGCTGGAATTTAAAAACGATGAGTCTGCAGTTATTAACGGAAACGTGGAAGATTTGTACTTCGTTGTCGCTCCTGCGCTCCAAGAAGGGTGGAACATTGAGTTTGACCCTGCAGCATCCCTCGAAGCATCGTATGTTGTGAAAAAAGAGGATGATTCGATTGTTAAAGAGGGTGACTTTGAAATACAACAGGATGGTAGCTTTGGTCTTGGTTTAGAGGACATTGAATCCGGCGAATATGTCGTTGAACTGACGGTGAAGGACCAGCAGGGGCTTTTAGGTACAGCCAACACATTGTTGAGCTTGGAATCTACGGAGCCTGAACCGGAGACTCCAGCTACCAAAGCACCTGGCACGCCTGTACTTTCTCACAATAATGGACATGCTAATGGTCTGCTCGAAGGCTCCTATACCGTGAGCATGAACTTATGGTGGGGCGAAAATGCGACCAGCTATAAACTTTATGAAGACGGAGTATTGATTGACACGCAGAAGTTGACATACAATGCGCCTATGGCACAGTTTGCT
The DNA here is from genome assembly GCF_002276415.1 of Paenibacillus sp. 7523-1. Lineage (NCBI taxonomy): Bacteria > Bacillati > Bacillota > Bacilli > Caryophanales > Paenibacillaceae > Paenibacillus > Paenibacillus sp. 7523-1. Next base: position 7,727 of record NZ_NPBR01000023.1, read on the forward strand.
CAGACGAAGATTACAGGAAAAACAAACGGCACATATACGTATGTAGCTGAGCTAACGAATGACAAGGGAACAACACGGAGTCAAACGCTGACTGTGAGGGTTACCAATGCATCTCCTGGCAAGGCAGTACTTTCTCAGGACAATTGGGATGGCGATGGTAATTATAAGGTCACCATGAACTTATGGTGGGGAACCAACGCTACGGAGTACCGCCTTTACGAAAATGATCAGTTAATTGATACCCAAGCACTCAATGCGGCTACACCATATGCGCAAAGTGCGGTTAGTACGATATCTGGACGCTCTTCAGGCACGTATAAGTATCGTGCCGAGTTAAGTAACTCAGCTGGTATTACCAGTACCGAAACGATTACTGTAAAGGTCAAGTAAGTCCAATTATAAGATTCATGTAAGATAGCAGGCTTAATAAACTATCTATACACGTTGAGTGAAGTATATGTATAGAACTTTGTTCTTTCTCTTAAGAGGCCTTCATCCTGATTTAGTAGGGTGAAGGCCTCTTGTTTTGGATTTTTTAATAAACTGTTGGTTACCTGAAGTATTTATTCTGATTGGCAATACTGCATATACTTGTTGATATAAAAGACTCTCCTTACAGTGACTGGTGTTTTATCCTGTCATCACAAGGAGAGCAAAACCAAAAAGATCTGCACATCGAATCAAAATTTTATTTTGAATCACCAATTAATCGATTTTTACTGGCCATGATACCTGTAATCAGCAATACGATGGCGAGTGCAACCTGCAAAAGCAATGGAATGGTCCAGCCATGCGTCCAGTCATGAATTAGTCCGAACAACAAGGGGCCTCCCGCTGCCAGCATATACCCGAAGGATTGAGCCATTCCCGATAATCCTGCTGCTTGTCTGGCGTCCGCAGTCCGAAGCACAAAGAACATCGTAACCAGACCGAATGAAGCTCCGCCACCAATACCAGCGAGAACCACACCAACAGTAACCAGTGAGGAGATGCCGCTTAAGAGGAACGCATACCCCAATATGAGACACGTACAGGTGATAGCTGTCAGCACGCGTTGATCCTTCATCCGCCCAGCCAGGATGGGGATAACGAACGTCACTGGAACGCTGACCATCTGCATCATGGATAACATCAATCCTGCAGAAGATGGGTTAAAACCCTGCGTAGACAAAATTTCGGGCAGCCAGGTAATGGTCGAGTAAAAAATCAACGATTGTAATCCCATAAACAGCGTGATATACCAAGCGAGTGAAGAGGAGATGAGTCGTACCGGTTTCTCGGTATTCCGAGATGCTACATAGACTTCTCCGCGGCGTCCGTTACGAACGTGAGGCAGCCACAAGATAAGAGCCAGGATGGAGAGCACAGCCCACATTCCAAGTGAAGCATGCCAACCCATGGAGGTGAATCCTGCTGCCGGAACGCTAATTCCCGAGGCGATGGCACCCCATATATTCATGGATACGGAGTATAGACCAGTAACCAGTCCTACGCGTAATGGAAAATCCCGTTTAATCAAACTGGGGAGTAAAACGTTACTTAGTGCAATTCCACATCCGAGGATGGCTGTGCCTGCAAAAAGTGCAGGGACAGACGGCAAAAAACGCAGTGCAATACCACACGTTACAATAATGATAGCGGTCAGAAGTGCGGCCTCCAAACCGAATCTTTTTGCCAACTGCGGAGCAAAGGGGGAAATTGCAGCAAAAGCAAGCAGTGGCAGTGAAGTGAGCAATCCCGCCATCGTATGACTTATCCCTGTATCGGCACGAATTAAATCAACGATAGGCCCAGCCGCTGTAATGGGCGACCGCATCGTGGCTGCAATCAGGATGATGCCTGTAAGGAGAAGTCCGAGTTTCACGGACGCTGTAGAGTTATCCGCAACTGCATGATCAGGCGAATGTTGATGTAAAGAGGATGGCATAGTTAATCTCCTGTTATTTATTTTTTCTAATATGTATACTTTGATACATACGTGTACCAACAAGCATAACATTCGGTGTCAACATTGAGCAACGAAGTTGGGCGAGCATATCCCCTGAACGTAAAAATAGCTTCCCGAAGGAAGCTATTTTTTAATACGTCCCAGAAGGGATACTCTCCTTGCAGTCGAGACTGCGAAGTAGTGCTATCGAAGAGGATGCTTCGACGAACCATCCCCAGAACGCAAAAAAAAGCTTCCCGAAGGAAGCTCTTTCTTAATACGTCCCAGAAGGGATTCGAACCCCCGACCGACGGCTTAGAAGGCCGTTGCTCTATCCAGCTGAGCTACTGAGACATGAATTTTTTCAAGCAAAAATGATTTTATCATAAATAATGATGAATATCAAACATTTTATTTAAATAACTTATTCGTATATGATGTTTGGCGACAGGGGACGTTTTTTTCATTATATTTAAGGTTATGTTAGAATATCAGGAGAACTCAGAAAATAGATCGACATTCGTTTAATATACATCTATTTATGGTTGATTCCGACGGAGATTGAGGATATAGAGGAGGTGCTCCTATCAAGGAATCCACGACCCCGGAAAACGAGCACAGTAACAATATTGTTCTGTTTCCTAAGACGCTGGACTATTACCAGATTCAATTAACTGTCATGCTTGAAAACGAGCGATATGGGGAAGCCATGAATCTGCTCCGCTTCTTGCTGCAATGTCAGGGACAGGAAGAACGTCATTATGATGAATGGCGGGCTCTGCTGGAGTGGCTTGAAGCTGCGTTCCCTCATTATGCGGAAGATTCCTCTATTGCCCCAGATGTACAAGAAGAAGAGGAAATCAGTGAGGAAGATATGGCACGTCAGCACGCCAGGTCCAAGCTGGAGCAGGATAAAGGATATGCGGATAAGCTGCTTCGAACAGTAATGGAAGAACCACTATCCGAACAAACGATGCTTGCATTGGAGCAGCTGGCCTATCTTGAACTACCGGAGATCGATGAGGCACTCAGTAGCTGGTTGACCGATAAGTCTCTTCATCCACTGTTGCAGTTCCGGGTGTTGCAAACCTTGCGACGTCGCGGTACGCATGGCTTCATCACGTTTACAAGAGGGGAAGAGCAGGTTGAAGTGGAGATTGATACGGTCCCTCTGCGCCCGGAGGATTTTCCGCTTCAGATCGTGCGCATTCTCGAGCGAGTGGCCGATCAGACGGAAGTTCACGAACCGACACTCTTTTATTTTGCACAGGAACTTTGGATACAATTTGTCATGGCGGTGTATGGAACACGAGACTACGATTCCATGCTGGAAGATAATGATTCCATGACAGATATATGGGCAGCAGCACTACATATGACCGTTGCAGACAGTCTGGGAGGCTCCCACGACGAAGAAGATACCCGTTCAATGTATGCTGTAACTGGAGCGATGCGCTTCCGTTTGGAGCAGGCATATCGTTCAATGAAGCAGTTTGTTTCTGCAGGTTTGGGGGGCCAATAAGGGCCGGAAACGTTTACCTCAAACCGCATCAAGGGATTCCCCTTGAAAAAGAATGTAATCTTGTTTATACTAAAATGGTTATTTTGTACGTGATCGCCTACGTGAACATGTGAATTTTGGAGGGGAAAGTATACAATGAAAGCAACTTGGGAAAAGATAGAGAAGAACCTTGGGGTTCTTGAAGTTGAAGTTGGTGCAGATCGTGTAACTGCAGCACTCGACAAAGCTTTTAATAAAGTAGTAAAACAAGCGAACGTGCCTGGATTCCGTAAAGGTAAAGTGCCACGTCCAATTTTCGAAGCTCGTTTCGGTGTAGAGAGCTTGTACCAAGAAGCAATCGACATTTTGCTTCCTGAAGCTTACACAGAAGCTATTGACCAAACGGATATTTTCCCGGTAGATCGTCCGGATGTAGATATCGAACAATTCGCTAAAGGACAAGCATTCAAGTTCAAAGCGAAAGTAACGGTGAAACCTGAAGTTACCCTGGGTGACTACAAAGGAATCGAAGTTGCTGTAGCTAAAGGCGAAGTAACAGACGCAGAAGTAACTGAAGAGCTTGAGCGTCTTCAACAACGTCACGCTGAACTCGTTGTAATCGACGAAGGTTCTGCACAAAACGGTGACGTTGCAGTTATCGACTTCGATGGTTCCGTTGATGGTGTACCATTCGAAGGTGGACAAGCTGAACGTTATTCCTTGGAACTGGGTTCCAACACATTCATCCCAGGATTTGAAGAACAAGTTGTGGGTCTGTCCACAGGCGACTTCAAAGACGTTGAAGTAACTTTCCCAGAGAGCTACCACGCAGCAGAACTTGCTGGCAAACAAGCGGTATTCAAAGTGAAAGTACACGAAATCAAACGCAAACAACTGCCAGAACTGGATGATGAGTTTGCGAAAGATGTCAGCGAATTTGATACTCTGGAAGAGTACAAAGCTGATCTGAAAACACAACTCGAATCCCGCAAAGCAGATGAGTTCAAAGCAGCTCAAGAAAATGCGGTAGTAGAAAAAGTAGCAGAAAATGCTGAAGTGGACATCCCTTCTGCAATGGTTGACAGCGAAGTGCAAAACATGATGCGTGATTTTGACAACCGCCTGCGTAACCAAGGCATGAACCTGGAAATGTTCCTGAGCTTCTCCGGTCAAACACAAGCTGACCTGAGAGGACAAATGCAAGAAGATGCTTCCAAACGTGTTCGCAACAACCTCGTTCTTGAAGCTGTAGGTAAAGCGGAAAACATTGAAGTATCTGACGAAGAAGTGAACCAAGAACTCGAAAAAATGGCTGAATCCTACAAGCGTCCTGCTGAAGAGATTCGTGGCATTCTGGAGGGCAATGGTTCCCTCGACAGCCTTCGCGATGAAGTTAAACTGCGCAAAACGATCGATGTTCTCGTTGAGAACAGCAAAGTTGTAGAGCCAGTTGAAGCTCCTGTTGAAGAAGCTGCTGCAGAATCTGACGAAAAATAAGACAAGCTGTAAGGCAACAAGCAGCTGAATAAAGGATAAGGCACGTGAATCATTGCGTGCCTTATTTTTAAATTATGGCATCCATTTTATAGATGATTCAGTAATAATATGGATGGTTATAATGTTGGGAAGGGTTATTGCTGTTTCAAGCTCCTATGTACTTATGCAAATAAAATAAGGTTAAACGGCATAGGATTCCTTCGATTTGCACATACATAGAAAACATGGTTAAATATGATCAGGCTAAAAAGTAAACTAACTTATGCTTGACACTACTTGTGAAAAATGACATTGTCACAGGAACGTGTTAGAATGAATTTGGGTTTGCTTTACAGGTAGCCTATGTCTAATTACATGTAGAAAAGAGGTTGGTCTCATGAGTCTGGTGCCAATGGTTGTGGAACAAACCAATCGAGGCGAACGGTCTTACGATATATATTCGCGTTTGCTGAAGGATCGCATCATTTTTCTAACCAGTGCGATTGATGACGATGTAGCCAATCTTGTCATAGCACAGCTTTTATTTTTGGCAGCCGACGATCCTGAGAAGGATATCAGCTTGTACATTAATTCACCTGGTGGTTCTGTCACCGCAGGGATGGGTATATACGATACGATGCAGTATATCAAGCCGGATGTATCTACCATTTGCGTTGGGATGGCAGCAAGCATGGGTTCGTTGTTGTTAACGGCCGGTGCGCCTGGTAAACGATATGCGCTGACCAATAGCGAAGTGATGATTCACCAACCGCTTGGCGGCGTTCAAGGACAGGCTGCGGATATTAAAATCCACGCCGAATGGATTATTAAAACACGTCAGAAACTGAATCAAATATACGTCGATCGTACAGGTCAGCCCCTTGAGAAAATTGAGCGGGATACGGACCGTGACTTTTTCATGAGTGCGGAAGAAGCCAAAGCGTACGGCATTATTGACCAGGTGCTCAGCAGACCGATCAATTCCTAAAGGGGTGGTTTCATGTTTAAATTTAACGATGAGAAAGGGCAACTGAAATGCTCTTTTTGCGGTAAATCTCAAGAACAGGTGCGCAAGCTGGTCGCTGGACCAGGCGTGTACATTTGTGATGAATGTATCGAACTTTGCACCGAAATCGTTGAGGAAGAGCTCGGTCATGACGAAGAACTGGACCTCAAAGATATACCGAAACCAAAAGAAATCCGCGATATTCTGGATCAATATGTTATTGGACAGGATCAAGCGAAGAAGTCTTTGTCTGTAGCGGTTTACAATCACTACAAACGGATTAATACTCAAAGCAAGATTGAGGACGTTGAACTGCAAAAGAGTAACATTTTGCTTCTCGGACCTACAGGTTCCGGTAAAACGTTGCTTGCGCAAACGATGGCCAAAATCCTCAATGTTCCTTTTGCTATTGCTGACGCGACTTCATTGACTGAAGCTGGTTATGTCGGTGAAGACGTTGAGAACATTCTGCTCAAGCTCATTCAAGCTGCTGACTATGATGTGGAAAAAGCAGAGCGCGGTATCATTTATATCGATGAAATTGACAAAGTAGCCCGCAAATCCGAGAACCCGTCCATTACACGTGACGTATCGGGTGAAGGGGTACAACAAGCGTTGCTGAAAATCCTGGAAGGAACGGTTGCTTCTGTACCACCACAAGGTGGGCGTAAGCATCCACATCAGGAATTTATCCAAATTGATACAACAAATATCCTGTTCATTTGTGGTGGTGCCTTTGATGGTCTCGAGCAAATGATCAAACGCCGGATCGGTAAAAAAGTTATTGGCTTTAATACCGTTGCGGAACAAAAAGACCTCAAACCGGGTGAATACCTGGGTATGGTCCTGCCGGAAGACTTGCTGAAATTTGGTCTGATTCCGGAATTTGTAGGCCGTCTACCAGTCATCTCCACTTTGGAGCCACTGGACGAAGATACATTGGTACGGATTCTTTCCGAACCAAAAAACGCCCTGACCAAGCAGTATCAAAAATTGCTTGAACTGGACAATGTAAATCTGGTGTTTGAACCAGGTGCGTTGCTCGCGATTGCAAAAGAAGCAATCAAACGTAACACAGGTGCGCGGGGCTTGCGTGCCATCATTGAGGGTATCATGCTTGAAATCATGTATGAAGTGCCTTCACGTGATGATGTTACGAACTGTGTGATTACCGAAGAAGTCGTTGAGAAAAGAGTTGTGCCTGAACTTGGCCAATCGAAGGACGATAAGCAGGAAGAAAGTGCGTAACTGAAGGTAGCACTCTTGCTCAGCTCTGAAATATAGACTTGTCAGTTCTCCACTTTGGCAGAAGGCGAATTCATGTCTCTGTCAGGGTGGAGCTTTGACGTTGTGGGGAGAGAAATCACTCATGTATTTAAGACAAGATACACGTCCCGTAAAAGTAGGGAATATAACGATTGGTGGCAGTAATGAAGTCATTATCCAAAGTATGTGTACTACAAAAACGGCAGACGTTGAGGCTACCGTTGCAGAAATTCTGCGATTGGAAGAGGCAGGATGCCAAATAGTACGTGTAACCGTAAATAATGAGGAAGCTGCTGCAGCCATTAAAGAAATCAAGAAACGCATCCACATTCCGCTTGTAGCAGATATTCACTTTAACTATAAACTGGCTCTTCTTGCGATAGAGAACGGCATCGATAAAGTCCGGATTAATCCAGGCAACATCGGTAAACGTGCTAAAGTGGAAGAAGTCGTGAAAGCATGTAAGGAACGTGGTATTCCCATTCGGATCGGGGTTAACGCCGGTTCACTGGAAAACCATTTGCTTGAGAAGTACGGATATCCAACAGCTGATGCTATGGTAGAAAGTGCATTGTATCACATTGGTATTCTGGAAGAACTCGATTTCCATGATATTATCGTTTCACTGAAAGCGTCGGATGTACCGATGGCGATTGAAGCGTATTCCAAGGCAGCTCAGATCATTAAGTATCCGTTGCACTTGGGAATCACAGAAGCGGGTACGCTGTTCTCGGGCACAATTAAGAGCTCGGCAGGTATGGGTGCTCTGCTCTCTATGGGTATTGGTTCAACCATGCGGATCTCGCTCAGCGCAGACCCGGTAGAAGAAATCAAGGTTGCACGCGATCTGCTCAAAACCTTTGGGCTCATTTCGAATGCCGCTACGTTGATTTCCTGTCCGACCTGCGGTCGTCTGGACATTGATCTCTTCTCTATTGCGAACGAGGTGGAAGAGTATATCTCCAAACTCAAGGTGCCGATTAAAGTGTCTGTACTGGGATGTGCGGTGAATGGTCCTGGTGAGGCAAAAGAAGCGGATATCGGAATTGCCGGTGCTCGTGGAGAAGGTCTCTTGTTCCGTCACGGTAAGATGATCCGTAAAGTGCCTGAGGAAATTATGGTAGAGGAATTGAAAAAGGAAATCGATAAAATCGTCGAAACCTATGAAACAACAGGAGTAATTCCTGGACGCTCGCACTGATCGTTTCATATATGCTTAACCAAGAGCCCGTCAGCAATGACGGGCTCTTGGTGTCTTAACATCCATAAATTCTGCCTGGACCGTTTACCTGTTGGTGAAACGGCTATACTACCATGTATTAGTATGATTCCGTAGGGAACAGTCAGAAGAACAGGAGGATGTTGAGATATGGGTGATTTAGGCATGGTCTTCATGTTGATACAGTTATTTTTTGGTGTGGTGATTGGTTTGTATTTCTGGAATCTGCTTCGGGGCCAGAAAACCAATCGCAGTGCCGTCGAGCGTGAGTCTCGCAAAGAGCTGGAGAAACTGCGTAAATTGCGTTCGATTTCACTTACGAAACCACTCGCAGAGAAGACAAGGCCAGCTACCATCAATGATATCGTGGGGCAAAAAGATGGCTTGCGTGCTCTCAAGGCTGCCTTGTGCAGTGCAAATCCGCAGCATGTAATTATTTATGGGCCTCCCGGAGTTGGGAAGACAGCAGCAGCCAGGGTGGTCCTGGAGGAAGCCAAAAAAAATCCATCATCACCGTTCAAGCCAGATGCCAAGTTTACGGAGCTGGATGCGACAACCGCCCGTTTTGACGAGCGCGGGATTGCCGACCCCTTAATCGGTTCAGTACATGATCCGATATATCAGGGGGCAGGTGCCATGGGGGTTGCGGGCATTCCTCAACCGAAACCGGGAGCCGTGACCAAAGCCCATGGGGGCATGTTGTTTATCGATGAGATCGGTGAATTGCATTCCATTCAAATGAATAAATTACTCAAAGTACTGGAAGATCGCAAGGTCTTTTTGGAAAGTGCGTACTATAACTCGGAAGACACGCATACTCCTGCTTATATCCACGATATTTTTCAAAATGGCCTGCCAGCGGATTTCCGTCTTGTCGGAGCGACGACACGTTCGCCTCATGAACTGCCTCCAGCGCTTCGTTCGCGCTGCATGGAAGTATACTTCAGACCATTATTGCCGGAAGAGATCGGGAAAATTGCTGAGGACGCTGTTCAAAAAATCGGCTTCAGCCCTTGTCCGGATGCTGTTGAAGTGGTCAAGCGATATGCCACGAACGGACGCGAGGCAGTGAATATTATTCAGCTTGCTGCCGGACTGGCACTCACTGAAAAAAGAGAGACCCTTCAGGCCTCGGATGTCGAGTGGGTTGCTGGCAGCAGCCAAATCCAGCCGCGTCCGGATCGCAAGGTGCCTCAGCAGCCACAGATTGGTTTTGTTAATGGCTTGGCCGTATACGGTCCGAATATGGGCACCATACTTGAGATCGAAGTGTCTGCCGTGCCTGTACTCAGAGACCAAGGCCGAATCAATATTACGGGCGTGGTGGATGAGGAAGAGATTGGAGGCGGTTCGCGAACACTCCGGAGAAAAAGCATGGCCAAAGGTTCGGTTGAAAATGTGATCACCGTGTTAAAAGCCATGGGACTTCGTCCGAATGACTATGACTTGCATATCAACTTCCCGGGAGGAACGCCAATTGACGGTCCATCAGCCGGAATTGCGATGGCCACGGCAATTGTCTCGGCTATTCAGGGACGTCCTGTTGATCATGAGACAGCGATGACTGGGGAAATCAGCATTCATGGCCGGGTGAAGCCGATTGGCGGTGTGCTCGCCAAAGTAGAGGCTGCTTTTCAGGCGGGAGCCAAGACCGTTATTATTCCCGCCGAAAACTGGCAGTCCATTTTTGAGAATCTGGATGGATTACGCGTCATTCCGGTAGATACGGTTCAGGATGTTTTTCGTGAGGTATTTGCCTGGGTGCCTGATTCTCAGCAGGCGGAGCAATTGAAGCACGCAGATGAGCCAGCAGCACCCGCTGCAGAGATTTTCCCTCCAGCATCTGCTTCATTTTTACGTGCTGATCTGACCCGTCCGGGACAGGTTACTGATTCGGGAAGCTGCTAAGCGCTTCCCTTCAATTGGTTTTTTATGTGAACATTTGATAGAATAATGAATGACTACAACCTGAGAGCCATTGGAGGTGCGAAAGCGATGGGACCGAGCAAAACGAAAGGTCGTCGTTTTCCTTTACTGCCTTTAAGAGGACTTCTCGTCTACCCGAGTATGGTACTGCATCTCGATGTGGGCCGGGAGAAATCGGTCAAGGCTTTAGAAAAAGCGATGGTAGAAGAACATTTGATTCTCCTATGTTCCCAAGCCGAGGTAAATATTGAAGAACCAACACAAGAGGACATTTTCAGAATCGGAACCGTAGCCAAGGTCAGACAAATGCTGAAGCTTCCAAACGGAACGATTCGTGTTCTGGTGGAGGGCTTGGAACGGGCTGAAATCATTGAATATACGGACAACGAGGAATATTACGAAGTGCTGGCACAGGAACTGCCTGAAGAAGAGAATAGTCATCCGGAGACGGATGCCCTGATGCGTACGGTTCTGAACCAGTTCGAAAATTATATTAATCTGTCCAAAAAGGTAACACCCGAGACACTTGCCGCTGTGTCCGATATTGAAGAACCCGGCCGATTGGCTGATGTGATCACGAGTCACCTGTCCTTGAAGATCAAGGATAAACAGGAAATTCTGGAGACCATCGACGTTCGCGAACGTCTGGAGAAACTTCTCGACATTCTCAATAATGAGCGTGAAGTGCTGGAGCTTGAACGCAAGATCAGCCAGCGTGTGAAGAAACAGATGGAGAAAACCCAGAAGGAATATTATTTGCGTGAGCAGATGAAAGCGATCCAGAAAGAACTGGGTGAAAAAGAAGGCCGTGCGGGTGAGGTCGAGGAGCTTCGGACTCAGATGGAAGAACTCGGCTTGCCGGACAAGGTCAAGGAGAAGGTCGAGAAAGAGATTGACCGACTGGAGAAAATGCCTGCCAGCTCCGCTGAGGGCGGGGTCATTCGCAACTATGTGGATTGGCTGCTAGCTCTGCCTTGGAGCGAGATGACAGAGGATGATCTGGATATTCAAAAAGCCGAAGATGTGCTGAATGCCGATCATTATGGTCTAGAAAAACCTAAAGAGCGTGTGCTTGAATATTTGGCGGTTCAGAAGCTTGTCAAAAAGCTTAAAGGGCCAATTCTCTGCCTGGTTGGTCCTCCAGGGGTGGGGAAAACGTCACTTGCCCGTTCGATCGCAAGATCGCTGGGCCGGGAGTTTGTAAGAATCTCCCTCGGTGGCGTGCGGGATGAAGCCGAAATTCGTGGACACCGTCGCACGTATGTAGGTGCCATGCCTGGTCGTATCATTCAGGGAATGAAAACAGCAGGCTCACTTAATCCCGTCTTCCTGCTGGACGAGATCGACAAAATGGCATCTGACTTCCGCGGAGATCCATCTGCAGCGCTGCTTGAGGTACTTGATCCTGAACAGAATAGTACGTTTAGCGATCACTTTGTGGAACTGCCTTTTGACTTATCCAACGTCATGTTCGTTACAACCGCCAATACGGTGCACAACATTCCTCGTCCGCTGCTTGATCGGATGGAGATGCTCAATATTCCTGGGTATACGGAGATCGAGAAACTGCAGATTGCCAAAAACTATCTGCTGCCGAAGCAGAAGCGTGATCATGGTCTGGAAGAAGAACAGCTGGAGATTGGCGATGACAGCCTGCTCCGTGTTATTCGTGAATATACCCGCGAGTCTGGCGTGCGGAATCTGGAACAGCAGATGGCTTCACTATGCCGGAAAGCGGCTAAAAATATCGTATCTGGTGCGGAAGGTCAGATCATTATCACACCGGATGAAATCAAGGACTATCTTGGACCTGGCAAGTTCCGTTACGGCATGGCCGAACTGGAAGACCAGATTGGCACCGTAACCGGGCTAGCATGGACCGAAGTAGGTGGAGATACGCTTGTTATTGAGGTCACGGTTGTACCTGGAACAGGGAAACTGACATTAACTGGTAAACTAGGTGATGTCATGAAGGAATCTGCCCAGGCAGCATTTAGTTATACCCGGTCCAAGGCGGCCCAGTTAGGCATTCCGGCTGACTTCCATGAGAAGAATGATATCCACATCCATGTACCTGAGGGAGCCATTCCTAAGGATGGACCTTCTGCAGGAATTACGATGGCTACAGCTTTGATTTCTGCATTGACGAACAAACATGTGTCGAAAGACATTGCGATGACGGGTGAGATTACGCTGCGTGGTCGCGTGCTACCTATCGGCGGTTTGAAGGAAAAATCACTGGCAGCACATCGCGCCGGTTACAAAAAAATATTATTGCCCAAGGATAACGAACGGGACCTGCGGGACATTCCGGACAGCATCAAGGAAGATGTGGAATTTGTCCCAGTAGCCCATATGGATCAGGTGCTGCAGCATGCACTCGTGGAGCAGACAGGAATTCACCTGTAGATCCGGTTAACCAAGGGAGCGTATGAAGAATGAACCGTTCTGCGGAAGCTTCGGCGTCCGCTGGAACGGTTTTTTTGGTATGATAGAACAATGATCCAAGGCATAATACGTTTATTGGCTTCTAATGCAAGAACAAGAGATCCAGAGAGGATAGATATATGATGAAAGTAAACCAATCCGAATTTATTATCAGTGCCGTTAGGCCTGAACAATATCCCGATGATGGCCTGCCGGAGATTGCTTTGGCGGGACGTTCAAACGTGGGCAAATCATCTCTGATTAATCGTTTGATTAGCCGCAAAAATCTGGCACGAACAAGTTCGACACCGGGTAAAACGCAGCAGCTGAACTATTATAAAATTAATCAGGATTTATATTTTGTCGATTTTCCGGGTTACGGTTACGCCAAAGTTTCCAAAGAGCAGCGCTTTGCCTGGGGTAAAATGATGGAGAAGTACCTGCTCGGCCGCAAGGAATTGAAGCTTGTCATGCAAATGGTGGATATGAGACATGAACCCTCCAAGGATGACAAGATGATGAATGAATGGCTTCGCCATCACGGATTGCCATTGGTAGTTGTAGCAACCAAAATGGACAAGATTCCAAAGACACGCAGAGCCAAACATATCAAAGTCATCAAGCAAGCGCTCGATCTGCGTCCAGGAGACTTGTTTGTACCGTTTTCATCTGAATTAGGACTGGGTAAAGATGAATTATGGGAGATCATCACACGCCACGCAGGTATTGGACAATTTGCTTCGGACGAATCTGAACCAGAAGAAATCAGCGAAGTGAATGAATGAGCAACAGATTGTGCCATGTTAATGCGGAAAAGTGAGTAAGCTGGCTGAATAAAGAATGAATGATCGATTATATCCGTATTTTCATGGGATTTTATGAGAATTCACTGTTTTGTTCTGGAGCATATTGGTTTGGCGGTGGTGTATAATGAATGTAGGTGCGTTTATGCCACAGGAACAAAAATACCGGCTTTGCCGGCCTGAAGAATTTTGAGATGACTGCCCATAAGCAGGAAGGCAAAACAATCGGGAAGAATTGAGGAGATTTGTATGGCTCAGCGGTTAGCCACAGAGTATGTTAATGCCACTTTTAAATTGTCAGAACCCCAGATGCATCAGTTTTTGCGCATGTCGGACGATGGCCGGATTCATCACCGGATTAAGGTGCTTGATAATGGTTGTCAGGAAATTGTGCTTGCAGATGTCAGTGGAGAGGAAGTTCATTTTCCCTTTGACCGTCAGAAAGGGTTTTACATCTGTGAGTTGTCTTGCCGTCTGGTAAACCATCATCTGACCAACGTTGTCCGAAAACTCTTTATGACCTTTAAGGGTGACGGCGTTGTTCATCGGATTTATGAAGAATTCACCATGACGTATGTTTATGCTCAAGGCTCTGTTCGTAAAATTGTAGAACAAAACGGGGAAAATACCCGACTGATCTATGAATACAAAAACACATTGCTTGAATTACAGCGTCAGTTCCAGGCTCGAGATGTTGAGCGTGAAATTAACCGATTATATGCAGAGGTGGACACACTTCTCGATACTAGGATTCATACATCAGCTCCTGAAGAGCTTCATCAGATTGATGCAAGACTTGCTCGACATCAAAAACGGCTCTTTGAACTTGAGGCTTAACGAACCTTAAGACGCCCTTTATACAACTATAAATGCTTTATCCATCCCCTTATTGATTCTGATCACCGGCACTTGCCGGTTCAGGTTCCGAAGGGGATTTTTTGTGAATAATGCGTTCATTTAGGCTGGCAATAATTTATTTGTTTAACTGTAAAAAAAGGGTTGCATTCCTTTAAAATAGATGTTATTTTTATTCTCGTTGAAAAGAATATAGGAACCAGGATTCACTCAGGACATTATATGTTGCGAGAGGTTTTTCCCTCGGGAAGTGAATGACGTAGGTCCTAGCGGATGAAATTTTCAAACATTTTATTCCTAGGAAGGGGGAACCGAAGGATGGAATATTCAACTTTCGGAAGACACGTTGCTGTTGATGTTTGGGGTGTCGACTTTGATCTACTGAACAGTGCAGAGTATCTGCAAGCCCAACTGGTTGAAGCTGCAGAGGCATGTGGTGCGACAGTAATGTCCGTGCAATCCAAGCAGTTTGAGCCACAAGGAGCGACAGTGCTTGTGCTATTGTCAGAGAGCCATCTCTCCATTCATACGTATCCTGAAAGAGGGTTTGCGGCGATTGACTGCTACACTTGTGGTGAAACGGTAGACCCACAGCTGGCCATTGACTACCTGGTATCCGTTTTGAAACCGGAGAAAACGTACGCTAAGAAACTGGTGCGTGGATTGGGTGAACTGCAGGTCGTAACACCGACGATGCAACCCATCGAACTGGTCTAAGTGATGTAGATAAACATGAGCAATGTTCACATATGGGGAATGAAGCAATTATCCCGAATTATAAATAGTCATGGAATTATTCCATGACTATTTGTTTTAATATTTTGAAGAACGAATAACGGAGAAGATTGGTGAGACACTACAATAAATGACAATGCATAGGATAATCTACATGGGGATTTCATAAACATTTCATAAAAATGGCCCGGTCACGGTCATGATGTGTGATATAATTAACCATGTCAAGCATAAATGGATGGAGATATGTAGAAAACACTTTGATTGGAAATTTATTAGGCAGGTGAACTTGCAATGCACATCGTTGTAGTTGGTTTGAATTATCGCACGGCGCCTGTAGAGGTTAGGGAACGATTCACATTTGCAGAAAAAGACTTGTCTGAAGCGCTGCAGCAGCTCAAGCTGACCAAGAGTGTATTGGAAGGTGTAATCGTAGCCACATGTAACCGTACCGAGTTGTATGTTGTGGTAGACCGTCTTCACATGTGTGGTTATTTTATTCGTACGTTTATGGAACAATGGTTTAATGTTCCGCGGGAAGAATTTACGCAACACTTATATATATATGAAGATGATCAAGCCATTCGCCATTTGTTCCGTGTCATTTGCGGATTGGATTCCATGGTGATTGGTGAAACACAGATTCTTGGACAGGTGAAGCAGGCCTTTTTCACTGCCCAGGAAGAGAAATCGACAGGCACCTGGTTTAACATGTTGTTCAAACAGGCGGTAACTCTGGGCAAGAGAGCACATTCGGAGACTTCCATTGGAGAAAGTGCAGTCTCGGTCAGTTACGCAGCTGTTGAACTGGGGAAACGTATTTTTGGCATGTTTACGGACAAGAAGGTACTCATTCTTGGAGCGGGCAAAATGAGTGAGTTGACGGTCAAGCATCTGTACGCCAATGGAGCCTCAGAGGTCATTGTAGCGAACAGAACTCTTGCAAGGGCTCAGGAGCTGGCTGCCAAGTTCAGGGGAACCCCTTGTACGATGGAGCAGGCTTTGGAGAGACTGAGTGAGGTTGATATTGTCATCAGTTCAACAGGTGCAGAGCGATATGTTCTGGATGCTTCCGTTGTCCGTGAGAGCATGAAGCGTCGTCAATCACGTCCATTATTCCTGATCGATATTGCAGTTCCTCGGGATATTGATCCGGCCATCGGAGAGTTATCCAACGTATTCCTTTATGATATTGATGATCTGGAAGGGATCGTGGAGAGCAATCTGGAGATGCGCAAGGTGGAAGCGGCCAAAATCGAAAAAATGATTGAACTGGAGATGGAAGACTACTATCACTGGCTCAAAACATTAGGTGTTCGCCCGGTGATTCGGGCATTGCAGGAGAAAGGAGCTTCCATTCATGAAGATACGATGGAGAGTCTCTTTAATAAACTGCCTGAGCTCGACGAACATCAGCGTAAGGTTATCCGTCGTTTGACCAAAAGCATCGTGAATCAAATGACGACAGATCCGATCAACCGGATCAAGGAAATGGCTGGCGGCAAGCATGGAGATGAAGCACTACGCATGTTCACCCAAATTTTTGCCTTGGAGGATGCAGTGGAAACGGCAGCAGAAAAAGTAAACCAAAGCGATGCCTCGGCCTTGGGTAAACCGGCCGCCGTTCATCTTAAAGACAACCGGCAAGATGCAATGCCGGCTTATGCTCCGGCAAGTGTATAAGGGCGGGTGAACAGCTTGACCCTTTCTGAACAAATCTATGAAGCTCTGATCTATATGTATGCCCTGAGCCTTCTGTTCTATTTCTCGGACTGCATTCGACGGAATGCGGGGGCGAAGCGAACGGGCACAGGGTTTCTTGTTGTTGTCTGGCTGCTTCAGGTCGTTCATGTGATTTTGCGAATGTGGACCGAGGGCCATTTTCCGATCTATACAACGTTTGATTTTCTGTTTATCTTTTCGTTTAGTATCGTATTGATGTCCCTGGGGATGATACGTGTCCAGCGTTCGGAATTTGTCATCCTGCTATTGAATATTGTGGGCTTCTCAGTTACCGTACTGAATCGATTGTGGTTTACAGCTGGGGAGATCTCGCTGCATAACTGGCAGACCGTTCACGGGCTGCTGATCATGCACATTACGCTGGCAAATTTGGGCTTTGCAGCACTCACGGTAGCTGCGGTCTTCGCCATGTTGTATCTGTTCCTGCACCGTAAATTGAAAAACAAAAAATGGAATGATACGATGCGGCGGATGCCGAGTCTTGAAGTCATTGGCAAATACATGGATGGCGCAACATTGATCGGAACACCGTTACTTGGCGTCTCCGTGGTGCTGGCCGTATTATCCATTGTCGCTGAGACCAGGTGGTATCTGCTTCTGGATCTGAAAGTCATTGCAACAGGTCTCGCTATCGCGATCTATATCGGTTATTTCGTTTCTAAGCAGAGAAAACAGTTTTCCAACATCATCATGGCAAGATGGACATTGATTGGATATGGTTTTGTCATTATGAGCTTTTTAACCAATGCGTATTCAGCGTTTCATCGTTGGACAGGGGAGTGAGGACTATGGATCGCTATACGCCGTTATATGTAAATACTTCAGGCAAAACCTGCTGCGTTGTTGGGGGCGGACGTGTTGCCGAACGTAAGATTAAAGGTTTGCTACACGCCGAAGCGCATATTAAGGTGTTTAGTCCGGAAATCACATCGGAGCTGAAACAACTGCATCAGGATTCCCGAATTGAGTGGATAGCCCGGTCCTACCGCAAAGGTGATTTGCGGGGGGCCTTTCTCGTATATGCAGCAACGGATCACGTTGAAGTCAACGCACAGGTAGTACAGGAAGCTAACGATGCGGGCATACTGGTGAATGATGCGATGTCTTCCGAGAACAGTGCTTTCATCACCCCCAGTGTAGTCAGGCGTGGAAGATTGAGCATTGCGATCTCAACAGCTGGAGCAGGACCGGCAGCTGCCGCAGAGATTCGGTCTACACTGGAGCAGCAATTTGGCGAAGAATACGAGACGTATATTGAATTTCTACATCAGATGAGGATTCAAGTGAAGTCACGTGTGTCGTCTCCGCGTGTACGAAGCATTTTACTGCGGCGGTTGACTGAAATGAATGTGCTGGAGGATATCCGTGCAGGGCAATTTCGGTGGTGGACAGAAGAAGAAATCGGGAACTGGATATCCCGTAATCAGGAGGAGCTGTAGATATGCGTACAATTAAAGTGGGAAGCAGACAAAGCGCACTGGCTTTGACACAGACAGGACATGTAATTCAGGATTTACGAAGCATTTGTGAGCGGGAAGGTTTAGCATTTGACTTTGAAGTACATAAGATCGTTACGAAGGGAGACTTGATTCTCGATGTAACGCTGTCCAAAGTCGGTGGCAAAGGACTGTTTGTCAAAGAGATCGAACAGGCCATGTTGGATCGTACCATTGATATGGCTGTGCACAGCATGAAGGATATGCCGTCCGAACTGCCGGAAGGATTAATCAATGGTGCTGTTCCGCGCCGTGCCGATCCGCGTGATGCCCTGATCTCCAATGGGGGGCTATCTTTGGATCAATTGCCGGAAGGGGCGAGAGTGGGGACAAGCAGTCTCCGTCGTTCCAGTCAGTTAAAGGCATACCGCCCGGATCTGCAGCTCGAATCCCTGCGTGGTAACATTGACTCACGTCTTCGCAAGCTGGAGACGGAGGGTCTCGATGCTATTATTTTAGCTGCTGCAGGATTATATCGAATGGGCTGGCAGGATCGGATTACCGAGTATCTGTCCGAAGAGGCTTGCCTTCCTGCCGTTGGCCAGGGTGCACTGGGTATTGAATGCCGTGAGGACGACGAGGAGCTGCTTCATCTGTTGAAGCTGTATAATGATCCGGAGACTGCTTCTCCCGTTTTGGCAGAACGTAAATTCCTCAGTGTATTGAATGGAGGCTGCCAGGTGCCTATCGGTGCTCATGCCGTCTGGAATCGTCAGCAAGATACAGATTCCCCGAATGGGCAAAACACGTTACAATTAACGGGTATGGTTGGTACGCCGGATGGCGGACTGATCCTTAAAGAAGCTCTGACCGGAACAGATCCGGTACGTCTTGGAGAAGAAGTAGCATGGAGATTGATTGAACGGGGAGCAGAGCAGATACTGGCAGAAGTTAGGGGATGAGGACATGGTGGGAAAGGTCTTTTTGGTAGGAGCAGGTCCAGGGGATGCTAAGCTGATAACGGTAAAAGGATGGGAGTCTATCGGCAAAGCAGATGCTGTAGTCTATGATCGTTTGGCCAGTCCGAGATTGTTGAAACAGATGAAGCCTGGCGCAGTGAAGATTTACGTAGGCAAGCGGCCTGACCGTCACACGATGAAACAGGAAGAGATTAATCAGCTGCTCGTCGATCTGGCCCTTGAGGGGAAAGTGGTTGTTCGGCTGAAAGGCGGAGATCCAACGATATTTGGACGCGTCGGAGAAGAGGCAGACCTGCTGCACAAAAACGGCGTTCCTTTTGAAATCGTGCCTGGGGTTACCGCAGCCATAAGTGTGCCTGCTTATGCCGGAATACCGGTGACTCACCGCGATTATGCATCATCCATTTCCATTATTACAGGGCATGAAAGCCCGGACAAGCTGGATCGCAGCATTCATTGGGATAAAGTAACGAACGCAACGGGAACACTGGTATTTATGATGGGTGTAGCCAAGATCGGCTATATTAGTGAACAGCTCATCCGTCATGGCCGTCCGGCACAGACACCCGTCGCACTGGTTCGTTGGGGAACAAGAGCTGAGCAGGATACCCTTGTGGGTACGCTTGAAAATATAGAAGCCAAGGTCATTGCTGCCAACTTCCAACCGCCTGCAGTCATTGTTGTGGGGGAAGTGGTGAATCAACGTGAGCAATTGAAATGGGCTGAGGTACTACCGTTGTTCGGTAAACGAATTCTGGTGACGCGCGCTCGCAGTCAGGCGAGTGAACTGGTGAACCGCATCGAGGAACTTGGTGGTGAACCGTATGAGTTTCCAGTTATCGAAACCGTTATGCCTTCGAGTGAAACTGCAAAACAAAGTGTCAAGGATGCCTTCGGTGCGTTAAATACATTTGATTGGGTATTTTTCACGAGCGTAAACGGTGTGGAGTTTTTCTTCCGTCACCTGGAAGAGCAAGGCAAGGATATCCGGGCCATGCATCAAGCAAGAGTTGCTGCAGTCGGACCTACAACTGCCGAGGCCTTGCGCAAGCACGGTATTGTTGCCGAAGTGGTCAAAGGGCCTTTTCAGCAGGAAGGTATGCTGGAGGCTTTTGAGAGTCAACTGAAAAAAGGTCAGAAAGTGCTGCTTCCCCACGGTGATCTGGCACGATCCTGGTTGCCTGACCAGTTGAAGGAACGCGGACTTGAGGTCACGGAAGCGATCATCTATGACACCGTACTCGCGGGAGAGGATGATGATGAACTTCTGAAGCTGCTGGAAGAAGGCGGTATTCACGCGGTGACGTTCACGAGCTCTTCAACGGTTACGAACTTCATGGAGATGCTTAAACGGATGGGGCTCCAAGATCCATTACCGTTGTTAAAAAATGTCGAGGTTGCTTGCATCGGGCCAGTGACTGCCAAGACGGCAGAAGCGGCTGGGTTGAAGGTGACACTGATGGCCGCAGAAGCAACGATCGAAAGTATGATCTCTGCGCTGATTGAATGGAAACGGACGCCTTCTCCAGAAGGGGCTATGCCTCGTTGATTTAGGAATTGTATCGCTATTGTAATAGATTGTATCCATATACCAAAATGCAGATTGATGAAGCGTGCTGAATTCGTTAGGATACCGGCGCGCTTCCCTTTTTGCTCTACTTTACTCTAAGAGAGGATGTATCTATATGAGTTTCCCAATTATACGACACCGTCGCTTACGTCAATCCGCAGGCATCCGCAATATGGTTAGAGAGACTCATCTGACCGTGGATGATTTTATCCAGCCCATCTATGTAACTTACGGTGAAAACGTAAAATCCGAGATCAAATCTATGCCAGGCGTATTCCGTTTTTCTCTTGACCGTCTGCAGGAAGAGGTAAAAGAGATTGCCGATCTGGGAATTCCGGCCGTGTTGTTGTTCGGTATTCCTGAGACAAAGGATAGTATTGGTTCTTCTGGTTTCGCTGAAGATGGTATTGTGCAGGAAGCAACGAAATTGATTAAGTCCTGGTATCCCGACCTGCTGGTTGTGGCAGATACCTGCCTGTGTGAATTTACGGATCACGGCCACTGCGGTATGGTGCATACCGTGGAAGTTGACGGACATATCTGCGGAGATGTTCTGAATGATGAATCACTGGATTTGCTAGTGAAAACAGCTGTATCCCAAGCCAAAGCAGGCGCGGATATTATTGCCCCATCCAATATGATGGATGGATTCGTTCAGGCCATTCGGGCAGGACTGGATGAGAATGGTTTCAGCCATATTCCAATCATGTCATACTCCGTTAAATATGCATCTGCTTTTTATGGTCCCTTCCGTGAAGCAGCGGATTCCACCCCACAGTTTGGAGATCGCAAATCATATCAGATGGACCCGGCTAATGCCCGCGAGGCACTGCGCGAAGCTGAAACGGATGTGCTTGAGGGAGCAGACATGCTGATGGTGAAACCGTCACTCTCCTATCTGGACGTGATGCGCACAATCAAGGATCAATTTGACCTCCCGCTTGTGGCCTACAATGTAAGTGGTGAGTATGCCATGGTGAAGGCTGCAGCAATACAGGGTTGGATTGATGAGAAAAAGGTCGCCATGGAAATTCTGCTCAGCATGAAACGCGCGGGTGCGGATATGATCATTACGTATTACGGAAAAGATGCCTCCCGCTGGTTGGCTGAGAAGTAATAGTTCTATGTAATTACACGTTTGCTAAGAGCGTCGTTATCAAATGATCAACATATAGCAAGGCCCTGCACGACCCTGTTATGTCGCTTGTATAGATCAGTTTACTGTTCATATAAGGAGCGGGGCCTTCATATTAAGGAGGATGTTCATGACTGCACAATCAGGAAAAAGACGAAACGATGAGCGCTCACGCAGCGCATTCGAGGAAGCCAAGCAGTACATACCTGGAGGCGTAAACAGCCCCGTTCGGGCATTCAAATCCGTAGGACTTACCCCGATCTATGCAGAACGTGGAGAAGGGTCCAAAATTTACGATATTGATGGCAATGTATTTATTGATTATGTGGGCTCATGGGGACCACTTATTATGGGACATGCCCATCCTGATGTCGTTGAAGCACTGCGTGAAACAGCTCTGAAAGGAACGAGCTTTGGTGCTCCAACGCTGCTGGAGACCGAGATGGCTAAACTTGTTTGCGAACGCGTACCTTCCATCGATATTGTGCGGATGGTCAACTCGGGTACGGAAGCAACCATGAGTGCCATCAGATTGGCGCGCGGTGCAACGGGCCGCAGCAAAATTCTGAAGTTTGAAGGTTCATATCACGGACATGCGGACAGCTTGCTGATCAAAGCGGGCTCCGGTGTCGCTACCCTTGGATTGCCAGACAGTCCTGGAGTTCCTGAAGGGGTTGCTACCAATACGATTACTGTGCCATACAATGATCTGGAATCGGTTAGTCTTGCCTTTGAACGTTTTGGTGAGGAGCTGGCTGCTGTCATTGTTGAGCCTGTGGCTGGGAATATGGGCGTTGTACCTCCGGCAGCGGGCTTTCTTGAAGGTCTGCGCAGCCTGACGAGCCAGTACGGCAGCCTGCTCATCTTTGATGAAGTCATGACCGGTTTCCGTGTTGGCTTGAACTGTGCACAGGGGCGGTATGGTGTTACGCCCGATCTGACATGTCTCGGTAAAGTTATCGGCGGCGGCCTTCCGGTCGGAGCATATGGTGGTCGTCGGGATCTGATGGAGCAGATCGCTCCAACCGGTCCGATCTATCAAGCGGGAACACTGAGTGGTAACCCACTGGCTATGGCAGCAGGCTATACCACCCTCAAACTGTTGACACCGGAAGTCTATGATCGTTTGGAGACGTTGTCGGCTCGTTTGCAGGCTGGCTTCGAAAAGAATGCGGCAGAGGCGGGTATTGCAGTAACGATCAATCGCGTTGGTTCCATGGTATGTCCGTTCTTCAGCAGTGTACCTGTTACCAATTACGATATAGCCAAAGGAAGCAATTTGGATCAGTTTGTTCGCTACTTTGCAGCAATGATTGATGAGGGTGTAAGCGTGGCACCTTCCCAATTTGAGGGCATGTTCGTCTCTGGTGTGCATACAGAGCAGGATATTGACGATACGATTGAAGCAAACCGCAAGGCTCTACAATCTCTATGACGATCAAAAGTTGGAAGCGTCGTGGGGAATGGCTGGAGCTGATGCCAGGCAAAGTGGTAACAGGCAGTCCAGACAGACAGCTTGCGGCAGAGCAATGGCTGCTCACTGAACTTTCGTTTCCAGAAAAGCTGTTTCGTCAGCTCAAGGCAAATCACGGAATTCAACTCGCAGGGGACCGGCTTCGGCTGGCCCTTTTTGCATCTCAGCCCATTGATGTTGAACCCCGGTGGGCAGAGATTGAGGTGCTGTACGAGGATGATTTTAGTCTGGTTGTACATAAACCTGCGGGTATGAAGCTGCATCCGGATGGATCTCGTGCCGATCATGCCATTACGCTGGATCACGCTGTCGCCTCTTATTATGAGATCAACGGTATCGACACCAGCGTGCGCCATGTGCATCGCCTCGATGAAGATACAACAGGCCCTGTTCTCTATGCCAAGAATGCTTTTGCTCTGGCAAAATTGGATGAGGCAATGCGTCGCAAAGAAATTGGGCGTCAGTATGTAGCCATTGCTGAAGGGCAGGTATCTCCGGAATGCAGCAAAATTGATGCGCCCATCGGTAAGGACAGGCATCACAAGCAGCGCAGACGCATTTCCGAGAGTGGGCAGGACGCAGTAACACATGTAGAGATTGTAGAAGTGTGGGAGCGTGCTACACTTGTGCGACTAATACTGGATACAGGACGTACGCATCAGATCAGAGTGCATCTGAGTTATGCCGGACACCCGCTTGTTGGCGATCAGCTGTATGGAGGAAAGCCTGATGCCATTGGGCGCCAGGCACTTCATGGTGAAGTGTTAAAATTTAATCATCCGCTCACGGGAGCGCTGATTGAAGTTCGAGATCCGTGGCCTTCTGATTTGGAACAGCTAGCCGAGCGGGAACGAACAACCTAATAAAAAGGCAAGCTTTGAACAAAGGTGGCATGCTCATCTCATCGATGGCATATAGATGGGGTAACGAAGGATTTGGACCATGGATCAGTCCCATGAGAAGGATCATGGTGAACATATGCCGAAAGGAGGACGCCACCTTTGTTGAATCAACCTTATGGTTTACGGTTCGATATTTATGAGCGCGTTCATTTGTCCGAGGGAGTCCCTGCCATTGAGGAACTGGAGGAAATTGAGTTATACCCGCGTATTCAAGTCATCGGTCAGGATGATCATGCAACGTTGCGAGGCCATCTTTTACTTACAGGTGCGTATCGGGGAGAGAACGAGATATCGGAGGAACTGAAACATTTTATTCCGGTTGAGATCACGGTTCCCCTGAATCGGGTAAGATCGCTTGAGGATATCTCGATTGAGATTGAAAACTTTGATGTGGATTTATTATCCAGCCGAAGCTTGAATATTACAGGTGTGTTGTCACTGCGTGGCATTGAGGGCTTTCCTGTTGAAGAGCCGCAGGCCTGGTCAGCGGAAGAATTTACTGTGGTACACTCGCCTGATCCGCAGCAGGTTAACCGCGCTCCGGAGGCAGAGGATGCAGATGCCGGGTTGAACACTTTTGCTCAGGAATATCTGCTGCAGCGCAGTGAAGAGGAAGGTCTGCCTATAACGGCCGAGTCTCTATACGCAGCAGAAATCCCTGGGTATCCACAGCAAGCCGCTGAAGAAAGCATCCGTTATGAAGAAGATGCGCAGCCGGAAGAACAGTTAACCCCTGCACCGCAACAGATCTATGCTGATACGCTCGAGAATCAAGATGAAGAAGAATATCAGAAAAGACCTGCTGAAGATAACGCTCCTTCATTAATCACCCAAGAAGATGAAGTAGCCGATAATGAAGTACCCGCCTCACCTTCACCCGTCTCATCTTTTATGGCGGAGACTGCAGACCGGTTGGCTTCTTATCCGGAGTCAGAGCCATTGCTACCTCTGGCTGAGGAATCACCATCTGTCTGGGCCGAGCCTTCCGTGGAGACCTTACATACAAACACGGAGCTGAACCAACAACCATCGGAAGACTTGGCTGTTTCGAATGTCTGGAACTTCGAATCTTCCAGGTCAGGTTCACCGCAGGAAGATCAGACGGAGGCTGAGAAGCCAGCAGAGAATTGGCAGGATGTGTTTGCAGCGTCTGAACTGGAATCTGCCGAGGGGGAAAGACCTTCTGCACCGGGAGCAGTGGATGCAGATGAATCTTCAGAGCCTGTTTCGTTCATTCCTGAACCTGTGGCTGAGACAGAAGACAAGCCAGAGCTCAAAGTAGCGTTTGGCAGCAAGAGGGAGTCTTCACCAAGACAGGAAGAAGGGGTCGGGATCTCGTCCCTGTTGTCCTCGGGTAGGTCGGTGCGGGATACAGAAACGGATCGGGAGGACGAGTCGGTCGCTGGCTCCGTACAGGAAGAAGCCTACCAGGCAGAAGATGTTCAGTGGAAGAACCTGTTTTTGGGCACGATTGTGGATCAGACACCATTCCGCAAAGTTAAACTGTGCATCGTCCAGCGGGAAGAGACCTTGGATAGCATTGCTGACCGCTATCAATTGAGTACCCGGGAGCTCCAGTTGTACAATCGTTTAACTGAACAAGTCGTTGAAGAAGGGCAGATTCTATACATCCCCTGACCTCTGACTTGTAAAATAACGTCCATATCAACCTGCAATCCAATAAGGATTGCAGGTTTTTGCTGCTTTTTGGCTTAAGATGCAGGGCTGCCGCCCGTTTCCGCTGTTGTCAGGTTGACTATCGGGCACGGTCAGGGTATGATGTGTTTAGGTTTTTTAAAGAACAACGTCGAATGGGAGTAGTAGACAGCAAGGCCTTTCAGAGAGCGGGATTGCAGCGCTGAGAAATTCCGCAGGAACCTACTGATCGAAGTCGCCCGGGAGTTGCCTGTTTGAATATGAGGAACGATGAAACATGTCATTGTGATTTGTTTGTTCCTGAAGTAGGATGGGCCGGTAGCAGCCGTTATCTGCTTGAAGTGTCACGATAGCCTCAGAAAGGCATGGTGTTTCTTTCTGTCTGCGTGAAACAAAGGTGGTACCGCGAAAGCTAACCTTTCGTCCTTTGATGGATGAAAGGTTTTTTTGTTTTTTGGCGATGATGATTAAGTAACGGAGGAATGACACATGTCTGAAGAAAAAAAATCAGCGGCAACAGAAATGCCGACTACGTATGATCCGAAAGCTGCGGAGCAGAAATGGTATTCTACCTGGACAGAACGTGGATATTTCAAGGCTGGTCAGCGCAAGGATGCTGAACCGTTTACCATTGTAATTCCACCCCCGAATGTAACCGGTATGCTTCATATCGGGCATGCACTGGATTTTACACTCCAGGATATTCTGATCCGAACCAAACGGATGCAAGGATATGACGCTTTGTGGCTCCCAGGTTCCGACCATGCAGGTATTGCGACTCAAACCAAAGTAGAGCAAAAGCTGCGTGAAGAAGGTTTGACCCGCTATGATCTTGGACGCGAGAAGTTCCTGGATAAAGTCTGGGATTGGAAAGACCAATACGCGACAACGATCCGTCAGCAGTGGGGTAAAATGGGACTCTCCCTGGATTATTCACGTGAACGCTTCACGCTCGATGAAGGGCTTTCCCAAGCGGTGCGCAAAGTGTTTGTTCAACTATATGAAAAAGGCCTGATTTACAGAGGCAAACGCATTATTAACTGGGATCCGGTGAACCGTACTGCATTGTCTGACATTGAGGTTGAGTACAAAGAGGTTCAGGGACACCTGTATCATCTGAAATACCCACTTAAGGACGGAAGCGGTTATGTTACGGTAGCAACGACTCGTCCGGAGACGATGCTCGGTGATACTGCAGTTGCGGTTCATCCAAAAGATGAACGTTATACAGACATGATTGGCAAAACGCTGATCCTGCCAATCATCGGCCGGGAAATTCCGGTTATTGCAGATGATTATGTAGATAAGGAATTCGGAAGCGGTGCTGTAAAAATTACACCTGCACATGATCCGAATGACTTTGAAGTGGGTCTTCGCCACAATCTGCCTCAGATCATAGTAATGGATGAGACAGGTACCATGAATGCGGAAGCAGGCAAATATCAGGGTATGGATCGCAGTGACTGCCGCAAACAGATCGTTGCAGATTTGCAGGAACTGGGTGTTTTGATCAACATTGAGGATCACACACACCAGGTTGGACACAGCGAACGGACGGGAGCTGTGGTTGAGCCTTATTTGTCCACACAATGGTTTGTTGAGATGAAGCCTCTCGCCGAAAGAGCCATTCAAAAACAGCAAAACGGGGAAGGCGTAAACTTCGTTCCCGATCGTTTTGAGAAAACGTATTTGAACTGGATCGAAAATGTTCGTGACTGGTGTATCTCACGTCAGTTGTGGTGGGGACATCGTATTCCTGCCTGGTACGACGATGAGACTGGTGAAATTATTGTATCGGCTGAAGATCCAACAACACTGCCAGAGTACGCGGGTCGTAAGCTGAGACAGGATGAAGATGTTCTGGATACGTGGTTCAGTTCGGCATTGTGGCCTTTCTCCACGCTCGGCTGGCCTGAAGATACTGAAGATCTGAAACGTTACTATCCGACAAGTGTGCTTGTAACCGGATATGACATCATTTATTTCTGGGTTGCACGGATGATCTTCACAGCTCTGGAGTTCACGGACGAAATTCCATTCAAAGATGTTCTGATGCATGGGCTGGTTCGTGATGCGGATGGCCGCAAAATGTCCAAATCACTCGGTAACGGTGTGGATCCGCTGGATGTTATTGAGAAATACGGTGCAGACGCAATGCGTTATATGATCTCCACCAGCAGCACGCCTGGCCAGGATCTTCGTTTCCGCTGGGAACGGGTAGAACAGGCACGTAACTTTGCTAACAAAATCTGGAATGCATCACGTTTCGCACTGATGAATCTGGAAGGCTTTACTTACGAAGATCGCGACATCAGCGGAGAGCTTGGAACAGCCGATTATTGGATTCTTCACCGTCTGAACGAAACTTCCCGCGATATTACGCGTCTAATCGAAGCATACGAATTTGGTGAAACAGGACGATTGCTGTACAACTTTATCTGGGATGACCTCTGTGACTGGTATATTGAATTTTCCAAGTTGTCCTTCTACGGTGAAGATCCGGTTGCCAAGAAAAAAACACAATCGGTACTCGCTTATGTCCTGGACCACACCATGCGCCTGATTCACCCGTTTATGCCTTACATCTCGGAAGAGATCTGGCAGCATCTGCCTCATGAAGGCGAGACGATTACACTTGCATCTTGGCCAGTGTATGATCCTGCGCTGGAGAATCCGGAAGCCGTTGCCGAGATGAACCTGCTCATGGATACCATTCGTGCCGTACGTAATATTCGTGCAGAAGTAAACGTGCCGATGAGCAAGAAGATTGAATTGATGGTAAAAGCGAACAGCGCCGAGACATTCAGCATTATCGAACGCAACAGCCATTACATTCAACGATTCTGCAATACATCCGAGTTCGACAGCGGACTTGATCTGAGTTCACCGGATAAGGCCATGAGTGCTGTAATTACGGGAGCTGAACTTTACTTGCCGCTGGCTGGACTGATTGATATTGAGCAGGAAGTGGCTCGCCTGGAGAAAGAGTTGCAGAACCTTGAAGGCGAAGTACTCCGTGTAGAGAAAAAGCTGGCGAATGAAGGCTTCGTAGCCAAGGCGCCAGCCAAGGTTATTGAGGAAGAACGCGCCAAACAAGCGGATTATTCGGATAAACGGGATAAAGTCATCGCCCGGATCAAGGAACTGAAAGGTTAATGTTTCTGGGTCGGATGGAGAGCAAGCATGCCATCCGGCCGCTTTTTTCAATCAAACTCGGGACCGAAGGTGAAACATATGACGGAACTTAATGGCACGGGCGTAGATGCCCCTCTGCATACCTATGACGAGGCTGTGGACTGGATCAATGGCCTTATTCCTTTTGGCATCAGACCCGGATTGGAACGAATCACGGAGCTCATGTCATTGCTCGGTAATCCTCATCAGCGTCTCAAATTTATTCATGTCGCGGGAACGAACGGAAAAGGTTCGACTTGCGCTTTTTTGACGTCAGTGCTGCTTCAGGCGGGGTACGATGTAGGAACGTTTACGTCTCCGTATATCACGAAATTCACGAATCGTTTTCAATACAACGGCGAGGATATTCCGGAAGAGACACTGCTGAAGTTAGCGAATCGACTCCATCCGCTGGTCACAGATATGGCCACTACTGTTCTTGGATCACCTACGATGTTCGAAGTGTCTACAGCCCTGGCACTCTTGTACTATGCAGAAGAGTGTTATCCGGATGTAGTAGTATGGGAGACTGGACTGGGGGGAAGGATGGACGTAACGAATATCGTTACACCCGTGGTTTCGGTTATTACGAATATTGGTATGGATCATACGGATGTCCTGGGTGATACCATTGAAGCGATCGCGGGAGAAAAAGCAGGCATTATTAAACCAGGCGTACCTGTTGTCACCTGTGTTACGCAGCCAGAGGCTGTTAAGGTGATTCAGGAAAAGGCCCAGCAAGTCCGATCAACTGTGTATTTGTCTGGAGAACAATTTTCTTACCATAGACTCCATAGTGATGAGAACGGTCAATCCTTTCATTTTGCAGGACCGTTCCGTGAGCTCGATGCTCGCATTCGAATGCAGGGCATCTATCAGATGGATAATGCTGCGGGTGCTCTTATGGTGCTTGAATTGCTCAGACAGTACATGGCATTCATTCTGGATGACAGAGATATTGCCCTTGGATTGGAGAATGCCTTTTGGGCTGGCCGATTCGAGAAGGTCGTTCACGAACCCCGAATTGTACTGGATGGTGCGCATAATCCGGAAGGGGCAGAGTCACTGGCCAAGAGCATTGTCGACGTATATCCTCACAACAAGTTAAATTTGATGATGGGCATGCTGGCGAATAAGCATCACGAAGCGTATTTGCAGCATATACTGCCACTAGTGGATACGCTGATCCTGACCGAGCCAGATTTCCGACGCAAAATGGATGCAGCCGAGTTGCTGCAGATCGTCGAGCGGTTACGTCCCGCCATTGCGAAAGAGAATCTGGAAATCATCGTCGAGCCCGATTGGGCGAAGGCACTTGATCTATTGAAGTCACGGACGGAAGCGGAAGATCTGGGGGTGGTGTCCGGCACACTGTATCTCATTGCAGATGTGAGGGCAGCCCTTTTGCATCAAACCGATTCTGAAAAAGGTTGGTGAAAGTTTTGTTAAATACATCAGAACACGTTCATTTTATAGGGATTGGCGGATATGGCATGAGTGCCATCGCACGAGTTATGCTGGAGATGGGATACACCGTTACCGGATCGGACGTCGCTTCACAGGAGTTGACTGAGAAGCTGGCAGCCAAGGGAGCGAAAATATATATCGGACATACGGCTGAACACGTAAATGGAGCAGATCTCGTGGTCTACTCTACAGCAGCTCCGGCGGATAATGTGGAGCGAGTGGCAGCGGAGCAGCTTAATATTCCGATTCTTCACCGTGCACAGATGCTGGCGCGCCTGCTCAATGAGCGCAAAGGTGTTGCGGTTGCAGGTGCCCATGGCAAAACGACGACTTCCTCAATGATTGCACTTGTCATGGACAAATGCGATACTGACCCGACGTATATCATTGGCGGAGAAATCATGAATTTGGGAACCAATGCCAAGGCGGGCCAGGGCGACTGGGTCGTGGCTGAAGCAGATGAGAGTGATGGATCGTTTTTGCAGTATCATCCATGGCTAGGTATTGTGACCAATATCGAAGCCGATCATTTGGAGAATTACAACAGCGACTTCGAGGAGCTCAAAAAAGCGTATGTACAGTTCTTGAGTCAAATTCGTCCGGAAGGAACAGCCATTGTCTGTGCGGATGATGAGAACGTTCAAAGCATTTTACCTGAGCTGAAATCCCGAATCACGACATACGGCATTGATCAGAAGGCCGATTATATGGCATCGGATATCGTACTGGGGGACCGCAGGATCTCCTTCACCATGAGCCATCAGGGTAACGCACTGGGTACGGTAGAGCTCTCTGTTCCAGGCAAACATAATGTCTACAACGCCATGGCTACGGTCATTACCTGTCTGGAAGCAGGCATTCCGTTTGAGAAGATCACGGCAGCCATTATTCAGTTCCATGGTGCCAAACGCAGATTCCAGGTGCTGGGTGAAGCACGGGATATTCTGGTCATCGATGACTATGCTCATCATCCGACTGAAATTGAGGCAACCATCAGTGCAGCGAAAGCGACAGGGAAACGTATCATCGCGGTGTTCCAACCGCAGAGATATACGCGTACCTTCTTCCTGCTGGATGCGTTTAGTCGTGCTTTCGCGGAAGCAGATGAGGTACTTATTACCGACATCTATTCTCCGGCGGGAGAAAAACAGATTGAAGGTGTTCACTCCGCTAAGCTGGTTGAACTGATTGTTCAGAACAGTAATGCTGCTGCTCGTTATTTGCCTACCAAGGAAGAAGTGGTAGCAGATTTGCAGAATCGTCTGCAGCCAGGAGATCTTGTCCTCACGATGGGAGCAGGGGATATCTGGAAGGTTGGCGACACACTGGCCAAAGGACTGAAATAGTCCACTTTATGACCCGCTTGTCTTCGAAAAGAAGCAGGCGGGTTTTTGAATTTCTAGGAATCTTTCATTGTCTCTGGGCATATAGCTGATATAAATGGGACAAAGGAGAGGGTACGGGGTGAGCAATGCTAGAATGACGTTTCGTTTCGGGGAGAACGAGTCGGACAAGCCGAATCATAAGGATGAGAAGGTGATTGGAACCTTTCCATCCTTATCTGATGAGATATCGCACAGTGCTCCGCGGATCGATGTCGCGCCTTCATGGACACCGGAGGATATCCCTGGAGATTGGGGAGAGACCACCTTGACCGGGACAAGTATACTGGAGCAGGATCAGAGAAAGGACCGGAATCTGGATCCTGTACAGTCGCAGTATGTTTATTCGGATCATACAGTGTATCCTGACGAAAATGAGAAAGAGCTTCCTGAAGACAGCAATTATGTGGGTCATGACTGGATGGCGGATCGTGATCATTACTCCTACAAGCGAAATCGCCCTCCGAGGGGCTGGAAGATGATTGGTTCGGTTACGGGAGCACTGGTCACCGGTGCCCTTTTCGGTATGGTTATTCTCTCTTTTTTTAATCGGGAAGGAACAGGTCCGGACGTACTTCCCCAAACCAATCAACCAGTATCGAGTGTGACGGGAGTACAGAGTACTTCCGGGACGGACCAACAAGCACAGTCAGCGCTTAGCGGAGGCAGTTACTATGCGCTTCAGTACGGTGTTTTTAGTTCGCCTGAACGTGCTGAACAGGCCAAGCTTGAACTCTCACAAGCTGGAATCGCTGCAGGAACGGATCCGGACGATGGGAATCGGGTGTATGCGGGCATCTCTTCCGACCGTGAGGAAGCCAAACTGCTGAGCTCCCGTCTTAAGGCGGAGGGTGTGGAATTGTATGTCAAAGAGATCGCATATCCTGCTGTGGACTCTGCAGCTCTCGGTATGAATGAGGAAGATGTTCAGCTCTTCTTCAGCAGCAGCAATGCATTGGTGGAACAACTATCCACATTGTCCATCGGCCAGCTTGGTCAAGCAAATCCAGAGCCTGTAGCCTCGGAAACGATGACAGCATTACAGAATCAGCACCAGGCCTGGATAACAGGTGTGGGTAAACTCTCGGCAGGTCTCGGACAAGAAGCAGCGCCGATCGTTTCAGCCATGGGAAAATCGATGAACAGTGCAATTACGGCAGTTGCCGAGTATAACAAAAATCCCTCCGATGTACACATGTGGGCGGTACAAGCGGATCTGATGGATTATGTTCTGCAGCAGAAAAAATGGCTTGAAGGGATAAAGCAATAAGTTTTCCTTCCCCTAACACAGCCCCGAAATCCCTGTCCGGCAAGGAACTGGAAATAGTTCCCCTTGCCGGATTTGTGTTTGTATTGACGTACAAAACCCCGTATAATAATGTGGGTGTCAAAAAATGGCGAGGGAAGATAACCGATGAAAAAAAACTTCGGCATGTTAATACTGTTTCTTCTGCTCGGCTGGATGGCCGGAGCGTGGATCGCCAAGGCACTGCAGCCAGTCAAGGCTGTAGCCATTCTAACCAAAGCCACGACCATACGTTGGTCACCGCAGGCTGATCTGGATATTATCAGTTATGACATTTCATTTCAATTTCAAATGAGCCTCCTCAGTTTGATTGGTATTATTGCGGCTGTATGGCTGTATCGCAGACTGTAGGAGAATGACGATTTTTGACGACGAAACTAAGCGAATGACATCTACTATGGTGATACGACAGATGTCGCCGTAGCATAAGGAGCCGTTTATTTTGAATAAATTACAATCGCGCCCTATTATTCTGGCCTCCACTTCGCCGCGGCGCAAGGATCTGATCGCTTCACTTCAACTAGCTTTCAAAGTAATACCGAGTCACGCAGATGAAGACACGCCGCCGGAATGGACTCCTGAACAGACGGTTCAGGAGCTTGCCATGCGCAAAGCAATGGCTGTCTATCGTGGGCTTGAAGGTCAGGAACAGGACGCTATTATTGTTGGCAGTGACACTGTCGTTGTGCTGGATGGAGACATTCTGGGCAAACCTGTGGATCAACAGGATGCTGAACGTATGCTCGCCAGACTTCAGGGACGTACACATCGTGTATTCACTGGTGTTGCATGTATTGATGCTGGAAATGGACAGTCCGTTGTGCACTATCGGCAGACAGAGGTAACGATGAAGGAACTGTCCGAGGCAACGATCGGGGCATATGTTCAGACAGGCGAGCCTATGGACAAAGCAGGGTCGTATGCAATTCAAGGAATTGGCGCTTCACTGGTAGACCGCATTGAAGGATGTTACTTTAATGTCGTGGGCTTGCCTCTTTCCCTGCTCAGCGACATGTTGGATGGATTCGGAGTTCATGTGCTGCCACGAGCCTGATTGTGGGAAATGATTGATGTGAAAAGAGGGAATATATGGAGTCGCCTCAGTACATGATGCGCGACATCCCCCATGAAGAACGCCCGAGAGAACGCATGATGGAATATGGGGCGGGCGCCTTAAGCCATGCAGAACTGCTGGCTATTTTACTTCGGACAGGTACGAGGCAGGAATCGGCAGTGCACATGGCACAGCGCATTCTCACTGAAGCAGGTGGCATTCGTTCACTAATGGATATGAGTCTGAACGAGTTGACTGCCATGAAAGGAATTGGTATGGCCAAGGCTGTTCAGCTCAAGGCTGGTATTGAACTTGGTCACCGGATTGCGCAGAGCAGACGGGTACAGTCTCCTTCAATCCGTACACCTCGTGACGCAGCTGATATTTTACTCGAGCAGCTGCGTTACTTACAGAAGGAACACTTTGTGTGCCTTTTCCTGAATAGCAAAAATCATATTATTGCCCAGGAAACACTCTCCATGGGCAGCCTTAATGCTTCAATTGTACATCCACGTGAAGTGTTCCGTGCTGCCATCAAATGCAGCAGTGCCTCGATCGTATGCGCACACAATCATCCTAGCGGTGATCCTACGCCTAGTCCTGAGGATATTCAAATAACCAAGAGACTGATCGAAGCAGGTTCAATCGTGGGCATAGATGTGCTGGACCACATCATTATCGGCGATGGAACATACGTAAGTTTGAAGGAGAAGGGCTTAGTATAATATAATGGTTGGCGTTGATGTTTTCCTATGAATATTGACGGCGTTGTCCGTAGAAGATAGGTTCACTTTACAGATGCAGTACATTCCAATGAATGATGAACCCTGCTGGATGGCAGAGGAAATGAAAATGAAACGCTCTGAACGTTAATAGGGCGGCAATATGAGGCAGAAAAGGAGATTACGTCATGTTTGGTGGTTTTACGAAAGATTTGGGTATTGATTTGGGGACAGCGAATACGCTGGTTTATGTACGAGGAAAAGGTATTGTGGTGCGGGAGCCTTCGGTGGTTGCTCTGCGGACAGATACCAAGAGCATTGAGGCTGTTGGGGAATCTGCCAAAAAAATGATCGGACGTACTCCTGGTAACATTCGTGCAATTCGTCCGATGAAGGACGGCGTTATTGCTGATTTTGATACGACGGCAACGATGATCAAATACTTTATTCGCCAGGCGCAAAAACAACGCTCGATGTTCCAACGTCACCCGAACGTTATGGTATGCGTACCATCCGGAATTACAGCGGTAGAACAACGTGCGGTTGAAGATGCAACAAAACAGGCCGGTGCGCGTGAAGCATACACGATTGAAGAGCCATTTGCAGCAGCTATTGGTGCAGATCTTCCGGTATGGGAGCCAACAGGCAGCATGGTTGTGGACATCGGTGGAGGAACGACTGAAGTGGCGGTCATTTCCCTCGGCGGAATCGTAACAAGCCGCTCCGTTCGTGTAGCTGGTGATGAGATGGACGAATCGATCATTCAGTATATTAAACGTCAGTACAATCTGATGATTGGTGAACGTACATCTGAACAATTGAAAATGGAAATCGGTTCAGCTATGCCATTGGAACAAGTGGAAACGATGGAAATTCGCGGACGCGATCTCGTAACAGGTCTGCCTAAGACCATCACGATTACATCGGATGAAATCAGCGAAGCTCTGGCAGATACGGTAAATGCTATTGTAGAAGCTGTGAAAGTAACTTTGGAAAAATGTCCTCCTGAGCTTGCGGCAGATATTATGGACCGCGGTATCGTGTTGACTGGCGGCGGCGCGTTGCTCCGCAATCTGGACAAGCTGCTGGCTGGTGAGACAGGTATGCCGGTCATCGTAGCAGAAAATCCACTCGATTGTGTAGCAATCGGAACAGGTAAAGCTCTGGAGAACATCCATTTGTTCAAAAGCAGAAGCAGTTCGGCAGTTCGTTCCAAACGTTAATCCGGCACTGATTGCTTAATGTCACGTTTGAGTTAAGCGTCAGTCGCCAACGAAGAGGACCCGACTTCGGTCGGGAGAGCTATTACCCGCATACCCGGGGAGATCAGCGAATATTCTCGAGGGACTATCAGTCTGAACGTCTCCCCGCCGGGCATAGCTCGGAAGAGAATATGGATGTTAGAGGGTGTTCGAACTGTTTAAGCTGCTGGGCAACAAAAGACTTTTTGTTTTGCTGGTGGGCCTTGTTACATTTATCGCGTTAATGGGCTTTACGCTCGGTCCGCGAACCGCTCTATCCTGGCCGGAAAAATTCCTGAAGGATTCAGTCGGATTTGTACAATACGTATTTTACAAGCCCGCTTCTGCTGTAGCGGGCTTTTTCAAAGATGTAGCGAACATGCGTGCGGTTTATCAAGAGAATGAAGAGTTGCGAATCGCGATGGGGCACTATACCCGGGATCGATTGAAGTATAACGAGATGGAGAAAACCAATGATCGTTATAAGGATTTGCTAAAATTTACGGCTGAACAGAGAAATCGGTATAACTACGAATATCGTATTGCTCAGGTCATCAGTGCCAATTCCGATCCTAATAGCAGAACAATCAATATTGATATTGGGGAGAATGCGGATATTAAGCCAGGCATGGCCGTCACTTCCCAGGATGGTCTGGTTGGGGTGATCAGTCACGTTAGTGCCTATACCTCCACGGTGAATTTGCTAACCTCGATGGATGCCAACGATCCCAATTCCAATGCCATAGCAGCAACGGCGGTGGGCAAGGAAGATACCGTTTTTGGCATGATCGAGAGTTTTGATCCCAAGACGGGCATGTTTAAGATGACCAAAATTTCGGAAGAGTCTGATATCAAAAAAGGCGACGAAATTATCTCATCGGGTATTATCAATAATTTTCCGAAGTACATGCGAATCGGGGAAGTCAAGAAAATTGAAGTTGGCGAATACGGACTCACGCGTACAGCAACGATAGAACCCTACGCGAGCTTCCTGGATTGGAAAGAGCTGATGGTGGTTATTCCTCCCGAGGTGAAGGAGTAATGGTGACACGCAAGCAAGTCTTGTTCCTGTTGCTGTTCGTTTTGTTCATCGCCGAAGGAACGATTTTGCCACTGCTTATTCC
This sequence comes from Paenibacillus sp. 7523-1, assembly GCF_002276415.1. Classification (NCBI taxonomy): domain Bacteria; kingdom Bacillati; phylum Bacillota; class Bacilli; order Caryophanales; family Paenibacillaceae; genus Paenibacillus; species Paenibacillus sp. 7523-1. Next base: position 45,234 of record NZ_NPBR01000023.1, read on the forward strand.
TTCCGGATGGCAGCTGCGCATTTCGGCCAATTTGGTCTATATCGTCATTCTGTTTATCGCTGTATATCATCATCGCCACACTGCTCTGGTGCTCGGCATCTTTTTTGGACTGCTTCATGACGTTGTATTTTATGGAGAGATGATCGGACCTTATGGATTTGCAATGGGGTTATCTGCTTATATGATGGGACTTATATTCCAGGCACCGCGTGCACCGCTTCCAGTTATGGTTACAGTCGTCATTTTGGGAAGTCTGCTTAACGACACCATGTTGTTCTTTTTATATAAGCTCTTCCGCCTCAATCACGTGACCTTTGACTGGGCTTTGCTTGAATATATGATTCCCAATCTGTTCATTCATTTTGTGTTTGCTCTGATCATTTATACTCCGCTGCGGAAGCAGCTGGAGCGTATCGGCAAAAGAAAGAGCAAGGTGCAGGAGGCATCCTGATACATTTTATAGAGTGAAAAGCAGGAACTTCGAGGCCCGGGCACGAAATGTAATGAGATGGGAGGGACAGGCTTATGACGGTAAAATCGAATCACGTAACGATTAAAGGCATCCGAGACGGCTTGGTTTTCCTGTTGGACGATCAATGTGAATTCGAGGAATTGCTCTATGAGCTCCGCTATAAGCTGGAACACAGCCATCAAAATATTTTGACCGGACCGATTGTTCATGTGGATATCAAACTGGGCAGCCGCGAAGTGACAGAGGACCAAAAAGAAGCGATATTAGACATATTGAAGCAAAAAGGGAATCTGCTCATTCGCTCCATCGATTCACCAGCCCTTAAACCAGAGGTTAAAGGGCCACCGCCAATTGTTACGATGTGTGGCATGGTGCGTTCAGGTCAAGTGCTTCATCACGAAGGGAATCTCCTGTTTCTTGGGGATATCAATCCGGGGGGCACGGTGACGTGTACCGGAGATATATATGTTTTGGGTTCACTCAGAGGCATGGCCCACGCTGGGATCGGCGGGGACGACGAGTCAATCATTGCCGCATCGGTATTTGCACCGACGCAGCTTCGAATCGCTGATATCATCAGCCGTCCCCCTGACGAATGGGAGAGCCGGGATACCGGGATGGAATTTGCTTATTTACAGGACAATCAGATGCAGATCGACAAGATGAGCAATATCGTTCGGTTGCGCCGAGATTTTAATGTGTTTAAAGGAGTGTAGCTCATGGGAGAGGCGATCGTGATCACTTCGGGTAAAGGCGGCGTTGGTAAAACAACCACCTCAGCAAACATCGGAACAGCGCTGGCGCTGCTCGGAAAAAAAGTTTGTCTGGTAGATACCGATATCGGCCTTCGCAATCTGGATGTCGTGATGGGACTCGAGAACCGGATCATTTATGATCTGTGTGACGTGGCAGACGGGCGTTGCCGTCTGAATCAGGCGTTGGTGAAAGACAAACGCTTCGAAGAATTGTATATGCTGCCTGCAGCGCAAACAAGAGATAAAAACTCTGTATCACCGGAACAGGTTAAGGACATCATTTTGGAACTGAAAAAAGATTTTGAATATGTCATTATCGATTGTCCTGCCGGGATTGAACAGGGATTCAAAAATGCGGTCGCTGGAGCAGATCAGGCCATCGTGGTGACTACACCTGAGAATGCGGCTGTACGTGATGCGGATCGGGTCATCGGCCTACTTGAAAGCTCGCATATTCAATCACCGAAGCTGGTTGTAAACCGTATTCGGAACAACATGGTCAAATCGGGCGATATGCTTGATATTGATGGTATTTTGCAAGTCCTCAACATTGATCTGATTGGCATTGTGCCAGATGATGAACTTGTCATCAAAGCGGCTAACTCTGGAGAACCTACAGTCATGAATCCAGACTCGCTTGCAGCGATTGCCTATCGGAACATTGCTCGTCGCATTCTGGGAGATACGGTTCCACTGATGCAGTTAGAGCAGAAAAAGGGCGCATTCTCACGATTTAAAAAGTTTTTTGGTATGGGTTAAATGGGTTAATACAAACGTCCTTATAGATATGAATACTTACCGCCGCGGCCTTTGCAGCCCGGCTTTTTTAATGTTTTCAGCACAGAAATCCCTATCTTTTTTCTCCACATTAAACTCCACTCGGCAGGTTGATCTCACCTGGGTGGAGTTATTTTGCTTTGACCCGGAAGCTTGTTCATATTATGAAAGAGCTCTTCATAGGATGTATTAAACAAGCCTCGGCGGGAGGATATTCCATGAATACGAAACTTCGAATCAAGCAAAGAAGAGAAGAACGGATACGGCGGTTGCTGGATGGTGCTGCGATGGAGATTATGCAGGAAGCGAATTCGGGGCCGAGCAAGAAGATTGCCGAGAGGCCAAGACCTACTTCTTCTTTTGATATACAGGATCAGACAAAACATGTTGGATCACTACTGGCAGAACAGGAAAGGGATCCCGAATGGCTGTGGAAAAAAGAGAACGGACATTACGGTTCAGGTGGCCATACACGTTTTAACCTGGTGAAATCGTTGGTGCGTAGAACAGTAGTCAGTGCATTGGTTTTTGGAGCCGTATGGGGACTGTTTCAACTCAATGCGTCATGGGCATCTTCACCCAAAACGGTAATTGCAGATGCGCTGCATCGGGACATGGACTTTGCCTCGGCAGCGCTCTGGTATGAACGGCACTTTGGCGGGACACCGTCTTTCCTGCCTGTGCTGGGCCATACCACAGATGCAGTTAATGGTTCGGGGGTCAGATCATTGCTGGGTAAACCGCTCTCTGGGACAATCGTCCAACCCTTTGCACTGAGCATGAAGGGCATAGAGATCGTCCCGGAAGCAGAAGGAACTGGATTTGTACAGGTCGTCAGTTCGGATGCAGGACGAGTTCTGCAAGTTCTTGGCGATGCAGAGAATGGGATAACCGTAGTCATCCAGCATACTGGCAACTTGACTGCGATATATGGCCGATTGAACGAGAGTGAAGTCGAAGTAAATGACTGGGTGGAGGCCGGAAATGTCGTTGGCAGCCTCAAGTCCACAGGCGGAGAACAACCTGCCACGCTATATTTCGCTGTAAAAGAGGGCGAAGAGTATGTAGATCCTGCGGAAGTGGTTGCCCTTGATTAGGTTGTGGGGTGTACGCATTTCGCTTCATCCGTTTTTTGTCATTATTATGCTGGCCTCCTTGGCTACAGGACATTTCATAGAACTCATCACCCTGTTTGCAATCGTATTTATTCATGAATGTGGACATGCTGCGGCGGCAGCCCTTCTGGGCTGCCGTGTCCTGTCAATTCAGATGCTTCCTTTTGGCGGTGTGGCTGTTATTGAAGACGGGGGCCGGCTTACGGCTGGGCGGGAAATCATCATTGCGCTGGCCGGTCCTCTGCAAAACATTGTGATGGTCGGGATCACCATGCTGCTGCAGTACGCCAACCTGGGAGATCCAGTATTCTTGGCGTACATTATCCAAGGGAATCTGCTGATTGCCCTGTTTAATCTGCTGCCCGTACTTCCGCTGGATGGCGGTAAAATAGTACAGGCACTCGTCAGTTTAATTGCTCCCTACTATACAACATTAATGTGGACCTATCGGATTAGCATCTTATGCAGTACAGGGGTTATTCTGTTTGCCATCAGCAAATGGATCACTGGAGACTACGGGCTCCCGCTGAATATCTTGCTCATTGGTCTCTTTCTGTTCTATTCCAACGTGACCGATTATCGAAACGTACCTTATCGCTTTATCCGCTTTTTGATGAATCGGGAAGGCGCTTTTGCCCATCATGCGTCTACAGGCAGTTTGGCACAGCCGATAATCTCATTTCCGGCGAAACCTTTGGACACTATTCTGCGTCTATTAAAGAGAGAGAAATATCATATGGTATATGTGATGAACAGACAGGGACGAATTATGGCCGTTTTGCCTGAACAGCGAATTATCGGTTCCTATTTCAAGCAGAACACAGATAAACTGTAATAAGGTTGGTGAACTCGTCCAGATTTGGGGTAATACATATACATTGAGAATTGCAAAGACACAGAATGGATGTGGATGAATTGAATTGTCTTCTAGAGGTCAAGCCATGAAACAAATGATCGTACATAATGAACACAACCTCATGCAAATGGCGCTTCTGGAAGAAGGCAAAGCTGTGGAATTTACAGCAGAACGTACACGCGAACGCGGACTGCTTGGTTCGTTTTTCAAAGGACGAGTCGTCAACGTGCTACCGGGTATGCAGGCTGCTTTTGTGGATATAGGTCAGAAAAAAAATGCCTTTCTATATGTGGATGATGTCCTGCACCCTCATTTGGAGAAACAACCCAAGGTGAAACCTTCAATCTCCGAATTGCTTCGTCCAGGTCAGGATGTCATCGTTCAGGTTCTGAAAGAGCCGGTAGGAAGCAAAGGAGCCCGGGTGACGACACATTACTCACTACCGGGCCGATGGCTTGTCTACATGCCGATAGCGGACTACATAGCCGTCTCGAAGAAGATTGCCCGCGAAGGGGATCGCTCCCGTCTTAAGGCATTGGGAGATCAGCTCAGACGTGGGGAGGAAGGGCTGATCATTCGAACCGTATCCGCAGAAGAGCAGCGGGAGGCCATAGAGGCTGACTTGGAATCGTTGCGTGAGCAGTGGCGTTTGATATGCGAAAAAGCAGACAGTTTGCCTTCACCGAGCCTGTTGCATCGGGATCACAGTATGGTTCAGCGAATTATTCGGGATGTGTATACTCCAGGCAGCGATGAGGTTATTACAGATAGTGAAGGACAAGCCCGGGAGGTGAGGGCTTTGCTGGAGGAGATCTGTCCGGGTCATCAGCCGAAGGTACAGGTTTACCGGGGCGCAGAGTCCATCTTTGCTGCGTATGGTGTTCAAGAGCAGCTCAATAAGGATTTTGCACGCAAAGTATGGCTCCCCGGCGGCGGTTACATCGTCATTGATCATACAGAGGCACTTACCGTGGTGGACGTTAATACAGGCAAATTCACCGGAGGCGGCGGGGATAGTCTGGAAGAAACCGTAACAGAAACCAACATGCAGGCAGCCGTCGAAATTGCACGATTAATGCGTTTGCGGGACATTGGTGGCATGATCATTGTGGACTTTATCGATATGGAGGAAGCAACCAATCGGCAGGAAGTTGCTGCAGCGCTGGAGGCTGAACTCAAAAAAGATCGAACCAAGGCTTTTGTCATGGGCTGGACCAAGCTTGGTCTGCTTGAACTTACACGTAAAAAAGTCCGGGAAGAAAGTACACTTCCTTATGTGGAGCCCTGTTCTTCTTGTCACGGGACAGGTAAAAGATATATTTCACCATTGCATTGATTTTTACTTGGGATGATGATATAATCATCAGGTATGTGTTTAGCCTATTGGTCTTGCACATGCTGTAACCGCACTGGCCGGGTACAAGAACAGCTCCGCAAGGAGGCTGTCACCTGAGACCGGGCGAGTCTGAGACATGAGGAGGTGCAAGGCAAATGTACGCAATTATTGAAACAGGCGGCAAACAGTACAAAGTCCAAGAGGGCGATGTTCTGTTCATCGAGAAATTGACTGCGAACGATGGCGAAAGCGTAACGTTCGACCGTGTCCTGGCTGTATCTAACGATCAAGGTTTGACAGCAGGTACACCATTGGTTTCCGGAGCTACTGTAACGGCTAAAGTGGAGAAACATGGCAAAGGTCAAAAGGTTGTTGTATACAAATACAAACCGAAAAAGAACTACCATGTGAAGCAAGGTCACCGTCAACCGTACACTAAAGTAACTATCGAGAAAATCCAAGCGTAAGAGGGTGCGATAAGTGATTATCGTTCAAATCTTTCGTAACGATGACGAGAGCATCGATCGCTTTTCCATCAAAGGGCATGCCAATTATGCCAAGCGGGGAGAAGATATCGTATGTGCCGGGGTATCCGCTGTTACAGTGGGTACAGTGAATTCGATCGAAGCATTGACTGGTGTCGAGATGGATGCCAAAATGAAGAATGGCTTTTTAAGCGCTTCTTTGCCAGTGCTAGAGAGAGACGGAACTTGGTCCCAGGTGCAATTGCTGCTCGAATCTATGGTTCTTATGCTCACTGATATTGCAGAGTCATACGGGAAGTATATTAAGATAGAGCAACTCAAATAAGTAAAGAAGGAGGACAACCAATCATGTTGAAATTAAATCTTCAGTTATTCGCATCGAAAAAAGGTGTAGGTTCCACGAAGAACGGTCGTGACAGTAGAGCGCAACGCCTTGGCGTTAAGCGTGCTGACGGTCAAACAGTAACTGGTGGTAGCATTCTTGTTCGCCAACGCGGAACAAAAATTCACCCAGGTACGAACGTGGGTATCGGTAAAGATGACACTTTGTTTGCGAAAGTGGACGGCGTTGTGAAATTCGAACGTTGGGGACGCGATCGCAAAAAAGTAAGCATTTACCCTGTGGACGTTGCTCCAGTAGCAGCTGCAGTAAAAGCATAATATCGGCATTCCGCCTAAGGAGCCTTCGGCAATTTTGCCGGAGGCTCTTTGTATTTAGGGTTGGTATAGATGTTTTCGATAATGAACTGGCAGAAAAGACATGTTATACTTGGTTACGGTGGGGTTTAAAACCAACCGAGTTTTGTAGAACGGGGAGAAGCCATGAAATCTTGGAAAAGAGTGCCGTGGATTGCGGCATGTTCACTTCTGATTCCTTTGGTTTTCGTTATGCTGTATCCGGCAGCCATTTCGAGTGCTGTATGCGCATTGTGGTCCGTGGCCGTAATCTTTGTTTCAATGAATGTGATGAAGAGACAGGCGGAAGCGGAACGCAGAACCATCATACAATCTATGGAAAAGACAGCAATTGCATCACTAAATCATCATCGGCATGATTGGATGAATGATCTTCAGGTGTTATATGGATATCTTCGGCTGGGCAAACTTGATAAATCCGTGCAATGTGTGGAAAGAATAAAAGAACGGGTAACCGAGGAAAGTCGGATTTCTAAATTAGGCATTCCCTCACTCGTTTTTTATCTCCAGTCTTTCCGTGCCAGTGGCGCCGCTCTGGAATTGCATGTGGAAGTCGAGGAAGAATTGCAGCTTAGTGCTCTGATCTCTCCCGAGGATGGCGAGTCGCTTACGGGCGCAATTGCAGATGCAATCAGAGCCTATCAATACGGTGGCGGCCGGTCGTCTTGGGGAGAGGTTCGCAAACTGACCTTGAACTTCGGACAAGACCATGGGGATGTGGTTGTTCGGCTGGACGGGGATCAAACACCCGATCCGGAAACATTACGGCAGCTTAATGCCGTACTAAAAGGAAAAAAAGTCAGAACGGAGCAGCTTCCGTCTGAAGACACGTTTATACAATTTAGAATGCCGTGTGGAATATAGGAAGAAGGGGTAGCCATGTTTGTAGATAAAGCGAAGATTTATGTAAAAGCCGGAGACGGAGGGGACGGAATTATTTCGTTCCGTCGTGAGAAGTATGTACCAAACGGCGGACCTGCCGGGGGTGATGGAGGCAGAGGAGCTGACATCATTTTCCGCGTGGATGAAGGTTTGCGTACATTGATGGATTTCCGTTACCAGCGTCACTTCAAGGCCCCTCGTGGTGAGAAGGGGCGCAATAAAAGTCAGCATGGTGCGAACGCTGAGAACATGATTGTGCGTATTCCACCTGGGACTGTGATTTTGGATGAAGACAGTGGAGAAGTATTGGCAGACCTGACGCGTCATGGTCAACAGGTTGTCGTTGCACGTGGTGGCCGGGGCGGCCGGGGGAATATCCGGTTTGCCACACCAAATAATCCAGCTCCTGAACTTGCCGAAAATGGTGAAGAGGGCGAAGAACGCTATATTGTGCTAGAGCTTAAAGTTATGGCGGATGTGGGTTTGGTTGGTTTTCCGAGTGTCGGGAAATCTACCCTGTTGTCCGTTGTATCGGCGGCGAAGCCGAAGATCGGAGCCTATCACTTTACGACCATTACACCTAACCTGGGCGTAGTGGGTGTAGGTGAAGGACGCAGCTTCGTTATGGCCGACTTGCCAGGACTGATTGAAGGTGCTCATGAAGGCATCGGACTTGGACATGAGTTTTTGCGCCATGTCGAACGTACCCGCATCATTATTCACGTTGTGGATATGTCTGGCTCGGAAGGACGCGATCCGTTTGAGGACTGGGTCAAAATCAACGAAGAACTGAAGTTGTACAATCCGGTACTCGCGGAGAGACCTCAGATTGTAGCAGCGAACAAAATGGATATGCCGGAATCGGAAGAGAATCTGGAGCAATTTATGCAAAAGGTTCGTGAAGTTCAGCCGGATATTGAAATCATGCCAATCTCTTCCCTGACTCGCAGAGGAATTCAGGAACTCCTGTATCGTGCGGCGGATCTGCTTGATCAGATTCCGGACGAAGTCGTGGTGGAAGAAGTAGCGGACATATCTGAACGCAAAGTGTACAGCTTGGATAAGAAAGAGGACGAAGGTTTCCGTATTGTGCGGGAGAATGAGATCTTTGTTGTTGAGAGTGCCAAGATTGATCGCATGATGAAACGGATGCAGCTGAACTCGCATGAGGCCATCCTTAAACTTGCGCGTACATTGCGTTATATGGGTGTGGATGAAGAGCTCCGTAAACGTGGTGCTGTAGAAGGCACGATTGTGCGCATTGGCGATTTCGAATTTGAATTCGTAGAAGGCAGCAGCTACTATTAAGTTTGGTAAGTAAACTTTAATGTATGGCTGGGCAAATATAAAGAACATGTAAACGCAGAGAAGTGGGAAATGACCCGCTGCTCTGCGTTTTTTTTGTTTTTTCCTAACATGAGGCAGGGAGAACCTTGTATACTTTGAGAAACCGATTTGAAAAAATAGACATGTAACGTATTGCCCTTTTAGTATAGATCCGATATAATGTCCACTATATGAAAACATGAGTCTTTGAGGAGAGGACGTTCTGTGAACGAACGCTATTACTTAGTACGGGAAGACATTTTGCCGGAAGCCGTGGTGAAGACAATGCAGGTGAAAGAGCTGCTTGCTTCGGGGGATGTCAAAACAGTGCATGAAGCGGTAGAGCAGGTCGGATTAAGCCGAAGTGCTTTTTACAAGTATAAGGATGGAATTCACCTCATCAACCAATTGGAACGGGAAAGAATCGTCACTATATCGATTGATCTGGAGCATCAGTCTGGTATATTGTCTCGCGTGTTGGGACATGTGGCTGGATATGGAGCCAACGTACTCACGATTAATCAGAGTATCCCGCTTCAAGGAAGAGCCAATGTCGTTATATCGGTAGAGACGTCACATCTTCACGGAGAAATCGGTGAAATGTTGGATCGGATGCAGGATATGCCGGGGGTTCGGCGCACACGGATTGTAGGTCAGGGCTAACTGGATTTTATCTCATAACGTCCGGATATATGAAAAAAACTGCTTCATTGTACATTGAGAGTGTACAGAGGTGGCAGACATAAAAGACATTAGGGGGTAGATCGTTAGTGAAACCGGTAAAAGTAGGATTATTGGGACTCGGAACAGTAGGTACCGGGGTTGTTCGCATCGTGGAAGGGAACCAGGAGGATCTGAGCAGTCAGGTCGGCTCACCAATTGTTATCGAGAAGATTTCTGTAAAAAATACGGTTAAGGATCGCGTCATTGCAGTGGATCGAGCCAAACTGACAGAAGATCCGTGGGAAGTGATTCGCCACCCGGACATCGATGTGATCGTGGAGGTTATGGGTGGTATCGAACAGACGAAGGAGTACATTCTTGAAGCGCTGGAGCGGGGGAAACATATTGTCACGGCCAATAAGGACCTGATGGCTCTCCATGGCTCCGAGATTTTGGCGAAGGCACAGGAGAAGAAATGTGATGTCTTCTATGAAGCCAGTGTAGCCGGTGGGATTCCCATTATCCGCACCCTGATTGAAGGTTTCTCCTCTGACCGGATTACCCGTATTATGGGTATTGTGAACGGAACAACGAACTTTATTTTGACCAAAATGAGCCAGGAAGGCGCTTCTTATGAAGAGGTTCTTGCAGAGGCACAGGCTCTGGGTTATGCAGAAGCCGATCCAACTTCGGATGTGGAGGGACTGGATGCCGCGCGCAAAATGGCAATACTGGGAACACTGGGTTTCCGCACCAATGTGGAGCTCCAAGATGTGGCGGTTAGTGGTATTTCTTCCGTAACCCGTGAGGACATTACGTATGCCAGAAGACTTGGGTATGAGATGAAACTGCTTGGAATTGCGGATTGCCGTGATGATGAGATCAATATCAGTGTTCAGCCTACCATGGTAAGACAGAGTCACCCGATTGCCTCCGTTAATGGCGTGTTTAATGCGGTGTATGTACATGGGGAAGCAGTAGGCGAAACGATGTTCTATGGTGCGGGTGCAGGGGAACTTCCAACAGCCACTTCCGTTGTTGCAGATCTGGTAGCTGTGATCAAAAATTTGAAGCTTGGCGTAAACGGACTTAAAGCCATCGTTCCTTACAAGCAGAAGCGTCTGCAAAGCGATGGACAGATTATGTCTAAGAACTTCATTTTACTGCACGTGGACGACAAAGCGGGCGTTTTGGCGCAAATTACGCAGATTTTTGCCGAGTATGAAGTCAGCCTGGCTTCGGTCGTTCAACAGCCGAACGAGCATAACCCGGATGCCGAGATCATCATCGTTACTCATAATGCAAGCAAGGCAAGCATGGATAAAGTGTTGAAACACTTTGAATCTCTTAGCGTCATACGCCGCATCAAGAGTGTATATCGGGTTGAGGGGTAAGGTTCATTTTTCTAATTCTGTACAGTTCGAATTGCTAGGTAAAATTGAATTGCGATTTTTAATACTATAAATTCAGGTCTTCATATTCGTAATACTTAATCATAAAGGAGCTTACTACAATGAGATATCAAGGATTGCTGCAAACGTACAAAGAGTACCTTCCGGTTAATGAAAATACACCTATGCTTACGCTTCAGGAAGGAAACACCCCACTGATTCACGCCGAAAATCTGTCCAAGGAACTTGGACTGAATCTATATTTCAAATACGAAGGCTTGAATCCAAGTGGTTCTTTCAAAGACCGCGGTATGGTAATGGCTGTTGCGAAAGCAATGGAAGAGGGCAGCCGTACCATCATGTGTGCCTCCACAGGTAATACTTCTGCAGCTGCTGCAGCATATGCTGCACGTGGTGGTCTGAACTGTATCGTATTGATTCCTAACAATAACATCGCACTGGGCAAGTTGGCACAGGCCATGATCTACGGGGCCAAAGTGATTGCGATTAACGGTAACTTCGACCGTGCACTGGAAATTGTACGTGAGATTACAGCGAAGCACCCCATCACACTGGTGAACTCTGTGAATCCTTATCGCATCGAAGGTCAAAAAACAGCTGCATTTGAAGTGGTTGATCAACTGGGCCAGGCACCTGACGTACTGGCAATTCCAGTCGGCAATGCAGGGAATATCTCTGCTTACTGGAAAGGCTTCAAAGAATACAAAGAGGCGGGAAAATCGGATTCCTTGCCGAGGATGGTTGGATTTGAAGCAGAAGGCGCGATGGCAATCGTTAAGGGAGAGCCGATTCTTGAGCCTGAAACTGTGGCCACTGCGATCCGCATTGGTAACCCGGCTAGCTGGAAGACCGCTGTGAGTGCGGCTGAAGAGTCCGGTGGACAGATCAATTATGTAACGGACGAGGAAATTTTGACAGCATATCGTACAATTGCAGCACGGGAAGGGATCTTCGCTGAACCGGCATCGGCTGCTTCGGTTGCAGGAGTATATAAATTGAAGCAGGAAGGATACTTTAAAGGCGGAGAGACGGTTGTATGTGTCTTGACGGGTCATGGTTTGAAAGATCCGAACATCGCGATCAAAACGGTAGCAACAGAGCCGCTTGTAGTAGATGATTCGGAAGAAGCGGTTATGGCGGCTATTGCACAGCTGGAGCAGCAATCCGTATGAGTTTGCAGCAACGAGTTACAGTAAAAGTACCTGCAAGTACAGCCAATCTGGGTCCAGGGTTCGATACCCTGGGCATGGCATTGTCTTTGTATGCCTGGATTGAGATGAAGCCGTCCGAACAGACGGTGTTTCATCTGTATGGAGATCATCTGAATGGTTTGCCAACGGATAGATCCAATCTAATCTACGAAGTCGCACAGATGGTATTCAATGAAGCAGGCGTGTCTGTTCCTGAACTGGAGATTTCCATGTTTTCGGATATTCCTCTTACCCGCGGACTGGGAAGCAGCGCATCTGCCATTGTTGGTGCTTTGGCTGCCGCGAACGCATTAATTGGTTCTCCGCTATCGGACGATAAGCTAATGGATATGGCTACTTCGCTCGAAAAGCACCCGGATAATGTGGGGGCTTCTCTATATGGGGGTATTATTGCGGCTGCTTGGGATGGCAGTCGTGTGGATCACATCCGTATTGAGCCGCATCAGGATTTACAGACGTTGGTCATTGTGCCAGACTTCGAACTATCGACTTCCAAAGCAAGAAATGTCGTTCCACAGCAATTTGACAAGTCGGATGTCGTGCATAATATCAGCAGGTCTTCTCTGCTGGTTGCAGCGCTGGCAAGCGGGCGACTGGATATGATACAAAGGGCGATGCTGGATCGTATTCACCAACCATACCGAGCATCTTTGGTACCCGGCATGACTGAAATATTGGAACATGCTGTAGAACATGGTGCTTTGGGAGCTGCACTAAGTGGAGCCGGACCAACTGTTCTGACATTGGTGGATCGGCATGATCCCCGCAAAGCCGAGCTGGAACAGTATTTGATGGAGACCATGGGCAAGGAAGGCATTAATGCAACGCCGCTATGGCTGGATCCGGACCTGGACGGTGTAACCGTACTGCCTGATCAAGATGAACGTCCTTTTTTGGACAGAATTAAAGGGGAAGTTAAAGCATGAAACGAATTGCCGTATTACCTGAAGGCTCCGTCTCCCATGAGGCTGTAGAATTTCTGTTTAATGGGGAACCGCTCGAGCTGCTTCATTCCAAGCTGATTTCTGATGTGTTTCGCGCCACGGATAGTGGCAAGTCACAATATAGCGTCATTCCTATTGAAAATACAATTGAAGGCTCCGTTAGTTTGCATATGGACTGGCTGGTTAACGAAGTGGATATTCCAATGCAAGCGGAGTGGGTGTATCCCTCCATACAAAATGTGATTGGACATGGTTCCGAGTTCGCTGACGGGAACGGGGCATACGACTTCAGCAAAATCACCAAGATCATGTCCCATCCGGTAGCTATACCGCAGTGCCAGAACTTTATCCGTCTTCATTCGCCGAATGCTGAGCTTGAGGGCGTCAATAGTACGGCAGAAGCGGTCGAGTTGGTAAAAAAGAATCCCGGAAAGGGCTGGGCCGCTATTGGCACCCGCCTTGCTGCACAAAAGCATGGATTGGATATCATGGCTGAACGGGTGACTGATCATGATAACAATTACACCCGTTTTGTACTTATTGGTCATGAGCCAGTACAGATTCAACGTGAGCCAGATCATGTGAAAACAAGTTTGCTGGTTACACTGCCTGAAGATGCACCTGGTGCTCTGCATCAGGTATTGTCCGCATTCGCCTGGAGAAAGCTGAATTTGACTAGGCTGGAGTCTCGTCCTACGAAGAAAAGGCTGGGCAGTTACTATTTTTATATCGATGTTGAGGAAACCGTAGAATCCGTATTGCTCACAGCAGCCATGGCTGAGATCGAGGCATTGAATTGTCAGGTTCGTGTTCTGGGCAGCTATCCCTGTTATACATATCCTTCTTTGAAAACCACCTGATAAATGGGTAGGATCTGTTGAGGATTGGCACTGAGATAGGTAAACGTGAACGTAAAAGCTGGCCACATGTTGTACAATGTTATGGAAGAATTCAAGATTCGGGAATTAATGATTGGAAATTAAACGGAGGTGCAGTTATCCATGTCAGAACAGTGGATTTATCTGGATGGTCAATATGTAACCAAGGAGAACGCAACCGTTTCCGTGTATGATCACGGCTTTTTGTATGGGGACGGAATTTTCGAAGGTATCCGTATTTATAACGGTAATATTTTCAGATGCAAAGCGCATTTGGACCGTTTGTACGATTCGGCAAAATCGATCAGTTTGAACATTCCTTTATCCTATGATGAAATGCTAGAAGTAATGGCAGAAACAGTTCGCCGCAATGATATGCGTAACGGCTATATCCGTTTAATCGTATCTCGTGGACCTGGTAATCTGGGTCTGGATCCGCTGCGCTGCCCGAAAGCGTCTGTTATTATTATTGTGGAGCAGCTGGCGATTTATCCTGAGGAAGCATATCTTACAGGGTTAAAGGCCGTATCTGTATCTCAACGCCGGAATATCCCGGATGCACTGAATCCCAAAATCAAATCATTAAATTATCTGAATAACATACTTGTTAAAATCCAGTCCAACTATGCAGGTGTTGGCGAAGCAATCATGCTGAATTCCCAAGGATATGTTACCGAAGGATCAAGTGACAACATTTTCATTATCAAAAATGGGGTAGTCTACACACCGCCTTGTTACCTCGGAGCTCTGGAAGGTATTACGCGTCAGGCAATTATTGACCTGTGTGGTGAACTCGATCTGGAGTTAAAAGAAGTTCCTTTTACCCTGCATGATGTGTATATCGCTGACGAAGTCTTTTTCACGGGGACAGCCGCAGAAGTCATCGCTGCATATGAGGTTGATGGAAGAACAATTGGTTCGGGTGTAGCAGGCCCAGTCACATTGAGATTGCTCGAAGCGTTCCGTCAAATTGTAGATAAAGACGGCTATAAGGTTTGGGAAGCTTAACCCTTCTAAACAAATTGAAGTGCAATATCCTTCTTGTCCAATAAGATCAGCATCCTACTTAGGGTGCGGGTTTTGGAGGCGGGGAGGATTTTTTTTGTTTAGATGATGTCATTAGCCCAGTTTCTGCATAGGATGTAGTAACGGTATGGGCGAATGCACTGCCCAAGTAACACGTCTAGGAGGTTAGTTCCCCGTGAAAATACACATGGTGAAAAAAGGCGACACGCTATATTTACTGTCCCAAAAATATAATGTGGGCCTGGACAAAATTATTGCGGCTAATCCGCAAATTACTGATCCCGACAAGCTGGATATCGGTATGAAAGTTAAAATTCCTGCAGATCCAGTAACACCAAAACCAGAAGGAATACTGCACAGTCACAAAGTCCAGCAGGGTGATTCTTTATGGAAGCTGTCTCAGGCTTGGGGAGTCTCTTTGAAGGATATGATCAACGCAAACCCTCAGTTGAAAAACCCGAACGCCCTGCTTGTAGGAGAGACAGTCTATATCCCGTCCCAACCTGTTCAGGGAAATACGGTTACAGGAAGCAGTACGGGTAATGTTGCTGCTCATGAAAAGCTTTCACCTGAAGGCAAGGAATATACAGGTGTCAAAGAAGAGCCAGCACCACCAGCACCAGCACCAGAAATACCTAAGGCAGTAGAAGAGACGCCAGCTCCTACTCCAGCACCTTTACCAGCAAATCCTGTCATCCCAAATGTGATGCCTGAATTGGAAGTACTGCCGCAGTTACCTGAGCTCCCTGAGGTTAAACCGGAGAAGGCACCTGAGAAAAAAGAACAGGTCGCCCCAGTTGCCGAAGTACAGCCTTTGCCTGAAGTGCCAACATATACTATGCCTAATCTTTCTCCTGAAATTATGCCGCTACCAGTCATCCCTAATACGAAGTCGCCGTCTGACGTTTCACCTGCGACCAAATCTCCTTGTGGCTGTGGAAAAAAAATGCATCATGCGCCGGCTGAGCATCCATATGCTCAAATCCCTGTCCCTGTGCAAGAGGTTTATGCTGCTCCTGAATCATCACATATTGCTGGGTTTAATCACAATTCTGGGTTCCCAGGGTTACCTGAAGCTACTCCTTATTCGGTGAGCCCTTCTTACCAAGGTCAATGGACAGAGCAGAACCACAATAACTATACGCCAAATTTGGCTCCTGAACATCAGCAGGAAAATTTTTATCCAGTCGCACCCGCTGCACAAGTCAACAGCCCGTTCCCTCCATTTGTTGCTGATACACATATGAACCAGCAGCCGTTTATTTCCCCTTACTCAACACTTCCTTATCCACCTTGTGGATGTGGCGGACATATGCATCACCCGCATTACGGTCACCCTGGATACAATTATCAGGATCCTGCTTGGGGAATGTATGGTTCATATGACCCGTACGGTGTACAGACGCATATGGGGCCAAACAGTGTACCAAACCAGCCCGTAGAGTATGCATATCAGAATCCGTATCCTTCACAAAACATGGTGCCCCCATCTCCTCTCGGAGCTTTTGGGGAACTGTACCCAGCTCAAGGCAATGTTGGAACTAAAAAAGGTGGACGTGAAGAAGCGGATTTAAGCCAGTCCAATGTATCGGGAGAAGAAGTAACGGATGCAGGAGGCAAAACCAAGCAAGCTTCTGCAAAAACCGGCACGGCAAAACGCAGAACAAGCAAATCAAGTGGTAAAAGAACATCCAAAGTATCTGTTTCTTCTGCAAATGGAAGACGTAACTCAGAGTCGGAGAAACGTAATTCAACCAAAAAACGTCGTAATCCCTGGATACAGTCTTAGTTAATACAGACAGGATCACAGATCCTTATTGTTAAAAAGGAGGCCGGCCTATCTTGAAAGGCTGGCCTCTTGCTTTAAATTAAGAGGAGAAGAATGAGGAAACGAAGGAATGTGAACAAGAAGTAAACGAAAAGTTGTAAATTAATTGTTAATTCGTTGTATATGTGATAATATATCCATACGTTTTATTTTATCACTATCTATATTATTTCAATGGATTTTGATAGATTTATTACGTATATAAAATCTATGAAATAAAAAAAGAAAAAAAGTGTTGCATTGATCTGAACGGTATGTTATATTATTTAAGTCGCCGCTGAAACACAGCGTTGACGCGATAGAGAAATACATTAACAA